>JAUSFE010000105.1 GCA_030649945.1 Dehalococcoidia bacterium
GCACCTGCTCCACCGTCACGAACGGCGAGACGCCGGCCAGCCGCAGGTGGCGGTCCTCGTAATCGAACAGCGCCCAGGGCGTGACCACGCGCCAGGGCCCCGTGCCGCGGGGCAGCCCCGCGCGCTCGCGGGCGCCCTCCGGGCTGCCCTCCTCGCCTGGAACCACCGCTACGAATCGTGGCGCCTGCACCAGGCGCTCGACTATCTCACCCCGGACCAGTTCTACCAACAGTGGCTGTCCAAACAACCCCAACGAAAGGAGGCGGTGTCCGATATGTCTTGACCCCGCACACAGGCGAGACAAATTTCCGCCGGTGGTGTAGTCTGTGGGGGAGAAGGAATCGTCCGCACCAGATCAGACGGAGGGTAGCCTCGTCGTGATTGTCGGCGCTTCAATAGCATCCGGGAGTCGGGGTCTCGCGACCCCGACTTGTGTTTTTCCAGAACAGGAGGAAGCATGAGGCCTGATATCCGGACGGCGGTGAAGGAGATACTGGCGGACCGTGAGCGGGGTGCGCGGCAGCTGGCGCTGGCGGCGCTGGAGGCGCTGCGCCCGGTCGCGGGCGCCTGCACGGGAGAGGAGTTCCGGGAGTGCGCGCGGGCGCTGGCGCTGGCGCGGCCGATGATGGCGACGGTGGAGAACGCCATCGCCGCCGCCTGGGGCCGCTACCTGGAGACGGGGGACGCCGCGGGCGCCGTGGCCGAGACGATAGAGCTTATAGAGATGGCGCCGGACGGCATGGAGATGGCGGCCAGCAAAGTGATCCCTGCGGAGACGATCATGACCTACAGCTACTCTTCAACGGTGATCGAGCTGCTGTCCCGCCTGCGGCCGCGCCGCGTGATCGTCTCGGAGACGCGGCCGTTCAACGAAGGGCTGCGCGTGGCCCGGCAGCTCGTCGCCGCCGGGGTCTCGGCGACGATGGTGACGGAGGCGCAGATGGCGCTCTTCGTGCAGGAAGCGGACGCCGTTGTCGTCGGCGCCGACACGATCCTGCCGGACGGCGATTTCATCAACCGCATCGGCACGCGGCTCCTGGCGCTGGCGGCGAAGGACGCGGAGGTGCCGTTCTATGCGGCGAGCGAAACGATGAAGGTGGCCGCGCCCTCCGAGCCGCTGCCCTTCGCCCCGGAGGAGGGGAAGGCGAGCGAGGTCTGCGGCGAAAAATGGCTGGAGGTCCGCAACGTGTACTATGAGCTGACGCCGGCCCGGCTGGTCACCTCGTACCTGACGGAGCAGGGGGTGCTGGAACCGGGGGAGGTGCAGCGCTACGCGCAGGAGGCGGACCGCCGCTGGCAGGCGCTGATGAACGGGAGCGAAGGGTAGGGAAGGGGTCAGGGGGTCAGGGGGTCAAGCCGCTAAGCGAAGTCCGTGGCGGCAACCGGTAACGGGTGCGGAAAAACGAGTTCTCGTCCCCCGCTACGCGCACGTGGAGGACGCCGGCGCGAAGGATCTGGTAGGCAGCGCGGCGGGACAGATTGTGGGCCGGATGAACTCCGTGTGGCCTGTGCGAGAGGTGATCTACGACATGGCGCAGGAGTTCATGGAGGCCACGGAGCGGCTGGAGCAGTCGCTGGCGGCGGGGGTGCAGGACCGCTAGATCCGGGGCGTGCACGCAAGCGTTGAATACCGGCCGCCGTGGTGGGGTCTAAGCTTTCTTGCCCGACCCAGGTAAGCCGCCAGGCAAAGCTTTAACACTCGTCGATGGTTCGTCTCCTCTTGGGCGACTTTTCGGAGCGCGGGAAACCCCCGCACTAAAGCGGGAAACCCCCGCATGAAAGGGATTACGCCTGTGTGGGTTCACCTTGGGCTTTTTCGGCCTACCGTCCGACTTCGCCTGAATGGGTTCCACTTTCTTAGGCACCACTGCTTGGCGGGTTTCCGGGATCACGGCGCCTATCATGAGTGCCTCGCCCCTTGCGAGCAGTGAAGACTTCACGTGGGCCCTTGCAATCACATCGCTTCCAGCACCGCCTATCGAGAACACGTCGTAGTTCTTTGTGTTGCGCTCGAACTGAAGATGGACAGGAAAAGTGGACCCCGACGCGCTTGCGGCCGCTTCCTCCTCGACGTTCGCCTGGTTGCCCTTCAGGTGCTTACTGCGACGCGACAAAGAACCTCCAATCGACGCGTATGGCCCAATACCGGACGCATCGCTTGCGCCCCCTCCGATGACCCTGGCCAAACGCCGTTGATCCGTGCGCCGACCACTGTACCACGTCTGCCGAACATCTCCTGTGCCCGGCGCCCCCACCCCCCACCCGGGGGACACCCCCTTCGACTGGTCTTGCGCTCCACTTCGGGCGGCCCGTGTTCAGCCCGGCGCGGATGTTCGTGCGACGGGTGGCGCTGAGGGCGCGGCACCCCCCACCCTACCCCCATCCCCGAGCGGCGCCCCTACGGCGTGGTTCCGGGACAGGGCCTCTGCACTCTCCTTATTTCAGCACCCTGCTGGCCCGTTCCCTATCCACTGAGCGCCAAAGGCTGGCGCCCAGCCGCCGTTCCGCTACAATTGATGTCACGCCATCCCGGCGGCACAGGGGTAGTTCGTAGATCCGAGGAAGAACAGCGTGGCAGAACAGCGCGACTATTACTCCATTCTCCAGGTCAACAGGGGCGCGGACCAGGACGCCATCGAGCGGGCGTACGAGCGCCTGGCGAAGATATATGACCCGGCCGTGAGCAGGAAGCCAAGGGCGGCGGTCCGCTTCAAGGAAATCAGCGAGGCCTACGCCGTGCTCAGCGATAAGAAGTCGCGCGCGGACTACGACCGCCGCCTCTCGCACAAGCCGGGCAGCATCACGATCCCGGACAACCCCGTTTCCAGCTTCGTTTCGCGGAACTACATGTGGGTGGCGGCCGGCGGCGTGGTGGGCGCCATCGCCATCGCGCTCGTGCTGATCGTCACGCTCGGCGGCGGGGGCGACGGCAACGTCGTGGCCAACCAACCGTCGGGCAGCCCTTCCGCGGAAGGGTCGCCCACGGTCACGCCGGAGGGCCAGACGCCGGCGCCGGGCGCCCCGGCGAACCCGCCTGCCGTCTCGGGCGAGGAGAAGACGACCGACACCGGCCTGCGCTACATCGATGTCCAGGAGGGCACCGGCGTCACGCCCAAGCCCGGCCAGACGGTGGTGGTGAACTACAGCGGCTGGCTGGAGTCCACCGGCGCCAAGTTTGACAGCTCCCTGGACCGCGGCCAGCCGTTTTCGTTCGTGCTGGGCGTGGGCCAGGTGATAGACGGCTGGGACCAGGGCCTGGGCACCATGAAAGTCGGCGGCCAGCGCCGCCTCATCGTCCCGCCCGCCCTGGGTTACGGCGAGCGTGGCGCAGGGACCACCATCCCCCCCAACTCCACGCTCATCTTCGACGTGGAGCTCCTGGACGTGACGGCGAGCGCCTCGCCCGGCCAGTAATCGCCCGGCGGAGCAAGCGCGGTAAGAAGACCCGGAGAGGAAGCGATAACGATGACGACAGAAACGCGACGCACAGAGGGCGGACCGATCGACTACTCGTCGTTCGAGTCCCCCGGCGGCCTGAACTGGTACCTGATCGACCCCAACCTGAGGGCGCTGATGGAGCGGCACCTGGCGCCGGCGGACCGGGAGTGGGCGGAGGGCGTCCTGGTGCGCTGGGGGGAGCTCTGCGGGGGCCCCATTGCGCGGCGGGCGGAGGTGATCGACCGCAACCCGCCGCGGCTGGAGCGCTACGACGCCTGGGGCAACGAGATCGGTGAGATCGTCCACCACCCGGAGGCCATCGCCCAGAAGCGCGACATCTGGGACGAAGGGCCGCAGGGCGTGCGCGCCCGCGCCGGCCGGGAGATCCCCACGGTCCTGGGCTCAGCCTTCACGTACCTGCTTAGCCAGTCGGACACGGGCATGGTGTGCTCCACCGGCATGACGGGCGGCGTGGAGTCGCTGGTGGCCAGGTACGCGCCGCCGGCGGTACGCGAGAGCATCCTGGCGCGGCTGCAGTCGCCCACTTTCGACGGCTCCTGGGACGGCGCCATGTTCATGACGGAGATCCGCGGCGGCTCCGACCTGGCCACGAGCGAGACTGTGGCCCGGCAGGACGGCGAGCGCTGGCTGCTGAACGGCTCCAAGTGGTTCTGCTCAAACGTGGACGCGCGCGCCATCGCCACGCTGGCCCGGCCCGTGGGCGCCGCCGAAGGCTTGAGGGGCCTGGCCCTCTTCCTGGTGCCCGCCGAGCGCGCGGACGGCACGCGCAACGGTATCCACATCAAGCGCCTGAAGGACAAGCTGGGGACGCGCTCCGTGCCCACGGCGGAGGTGGATTTCGTGGACGCCGAAGCGCACATCATGAGCAACCCCCGCGCGGAAGCCGACTCCGAGGCGCGCGGCCTGAACCGCATGATGAGCATGGTGAACGGCTCGCGGCTGGGCGTGGCCACGATGGGCCTAGGCATCATGCGCCGCTCCTTCCTGGAGGCCGCGGTGTACGCCGCTCACCGGCTGGCGTTCGGCAAGCGTCTGGACGAGCACGCCATGGTGCGAGAGACGCTGGTGAACATGGTAGTGGCGCTGGAGGGCGCATCGGCGATGGTGTTTGAGGCAGCCTCGCTGGCGGGATCGACGGGCGACGAGAAGGGGCGCCGCCTCTACCGCATCCTGGTGCCGCTGGCGAAGTTCCGGGGCGCCCGCGGCGGCCTGGAGCTAGCGAGCCAGGCCGTGGAGATGCTGGGCGGCAACGGCTACATAGAGACGTGGCCCAGCGCCCGCCAACTGCGGGACGCCCAGTGCCACACCATCTGGGAGGGCGCAGAGAACATCATCTGCCTGGACGTGCTGCGCGCCATGGCCAAGGAGAGCGCCCACGACGCCCTGCTGGACCGCGTGGACCGGGCGCTGGCCTCCGTTGAGCACCCGGCCCTGGCGGCGATCAAGGACATCGCGGTGCAGGCGCGGCGGGACACGCAGGAGGTCATCGCCTTCCTGGCCCGCGCCGACAAAGACATCCGCCAGCTGCACGCCCGCCGCGTCACCGCCTGGCTGGCGGACCTGACCCAGGCAGCGCTGTTGCTGGAGCAGGCGGAGGACGAGCTGCGCCAGAGCGGCTCCGCCCGCAAGGCCGCCGTCGCCCGCCTGTTCGTGCGCGACCGGCTGCTGCAGTCGCCGCTGCGGGGCATCAGCGAGGACCGCTCCGTGCTGGACGCCTTCGAGTCGATTACCGGCTACGCGCCGCTGGACGTGTCGGCGCTGCCGGCGGGTGTGTAGCGGCAAACCGGAGGCGGTTAGCAATCAGGCAATCAGGCAATCAGGCAATCAGGCAATCAAGCAATCTCACACATGCGAACAAAGAGCGACACCGTCACCCTGGACCGCACCGATAAGCTGCTGATCAACCGCCTCCAGAAGGGGTTCCCGGTATCGCCGCGCCCGTACCTGGAGATCGGCGAGGCGCTGGGCATCGGTGAGCAGGGCGTGATCGAGCGCCTGCGCCGGCTGCTGGACGAGGGCGCCCTCACGCGGCTGGGCGCCATCCTGAACGCGCCGCAGCTGGGCGGCGAGCGCACGCTGGCGGCGGTCGCCGCGCCCGCGGAGCGCCTGGAAGCAGTGATCGCCGCCATCAACCGCCACCCGCAGGTCTCCCACAACTACGAGCGCACGCACCGGTACAACCTCTGGTTTGTGATCTCTTCCGAGGACGCCGGCGACATCGAGCGCGTGATCCACGAGATCGAGGCGGAGACGGGGCTGCCGGTGATCAACCTGCCCACGCTGGAGGAGTACCGCGTGGAGTTCTACTACGAGCTGCCAGTCGACTAGGGACATGGAACAAGGACCAAGGAACAGGGCGGCGATCGGGGACCTTGAGCGGCGGCTGCTGCTGATCGTGCAGGAGGGCATCCCGCTGGTGACGGAGCCGTACCGGGAGATCGCGGAGCGGCTGGGGACGACGGAGGAGCAGGTGCTGGCGGCGCTGATCTCGCTGCTGGAGCGGCGGGCCATCAAGCGCCTGGCGGCCGTGCCCAACCACTACGCCCTGGGGGTCACCCACAACGGCATGTCCGTCTGGAACGTGCCGGACGAGATCGCGGGCGAGATCGGCCGCAGGCTGGGGCAGCGGGACGAGATCACGCACTGCTACCGCCGGCCGCGCGCGCCCGGCTGGCCGTACAACGTCTTCGCCATGGTCCACGGCACGTCACGCGAGGAGGTGATGGCCAAGATCGAGGCGATCAGCGGCGAGGCGGGCCTTGGGGGCTACGAGCACGACGTCCTCTTCAGCACGAGGCTGCTCAAGAAGCAGGGCATGCGCGTGCGCGCGCAGTCAAAGGCTGCGCGCAACGCGCAGGATTAGAAGTGGTCTGTGCGATGGCAAGTCACGAACGTCCCAGATCACGAGAGTTGCGCGCTCCACCTCACTGAGAAAGTATGGCTGCGGTACACGAACTGGAATGAAACGATTCGACGCTTCCATCAGATACCACGTGCTTGAACCATTGAGTGCCGAGAGGCACCGCCTGCGCAACAAACCGCAGGCGCCCGCCATCTAATCAGAGGGGAATTAGAGATGGCATCAGCAACCGTCAACGGCATCGATATCTATTACGAGCTCCACGGCCAGGGTGAGCCGGTGCTCCTGATCATGGGCCTGGGCGCCAACGCCACGGCCTGGGTCATGCAGATCCCGGAGCTCAGCGGCGAGTACCGCGTGATCGCCTTCGATAACCGGGGCTCCGGGCGCAGCGGCAAGCCGGACGGGGCCTACTCCATCGCCCAGATGGCGGACGACGCCGCGTTGCTTCTGGACGAGCTCAGCATCCATTCGGCGCACGTGTTCGGCATGTCCATGGGCGGCATGATCGCCCAGGAGCTGGCCCTGCGCCACCCGGAGCGCGTGCGGACGCTGATCCTGGGCGGGACGATGCCGGGCGGGCCGATGTCCGTGATGGCCGGCCCGCGCACGATCCAGCAGTGGATCGCCGCGGCCGCGCTGCCCCTGTCACAGGCCATTGAGGCCGGCCTGCCGTACCTGTACAGCGATGAGTTCCTGGAGACGAACCGCGAGCGCCTGGTGCAGCGCGCCCTGGAGAACGCCCACCTCTTGCCGCCGGCGCACGCGCTGCAGAAGCAGGTGATGGCCGTCATCGCCTTCAACGCCTACGGCCGCCTGCAGGAGATCCGCGTGCCCACCCTGGTGCTCACCGGCACCCACGATAAGATCGTTCCCGCCGCCAACTCGCGCCTCCTGGCCGAACGCATCAGCGGCGCGAAGCTGATCGAGTTCCCCGGCGCCGGCCACGGCTTCCTGGTGGAGAGGGCCGGGGAGTCGAACGCGGCGGTGCTGAACTTCCTGGCGCAACACCGCCTGCAGCCGATCAGCCCCCGCTAGCAGGGTGGTGGAAAAACGAATTCTCGTCCCTCCCTTTCTGTCATTCTGACCGGGAGGGAGGATTCGCGCGAGTAATCTACAATGTTGGTGCCTTTGTGTCTTCGTGGTGAGAACTCCCAGGGATAAACACGAAGGCACTAAGACACTAAGGTTTCCTTATGTTGAGTCTGGGGGACACCCCCAGATCCCCAGCAAGAGGGCTTCGCCCCCCTGCACTCTCCTTATTTCAGCACCCTGCTAGCAGACGGCGCCTCTGCATCCCCATCCGTTTGCCCCCCATCGCCCGGCGCTCCTATACTGGTATTCGCAACATGCCACCACGCCACTTCACCCTGGAGGAGGCCGAGCAGCTCCTGCCCCGGCTGACCAGCGTGCTGACGGAGATGCGGGAGCTGAAGCATGAACATGACCGTTTCCAGCAGAAGGTGGCGGAGCTGGGCCTGAAGATGAAGTCTAACGGGCACCTGCTGGACGGCGAGCTGAGGGACGCGCGAGAGGGGATGGAGCGGACGGCAACCATGATCAACGAACTGGTGCCACAGATTCAGGATATGGGCTGCGAACTGAAGGACATTGAGCTGGGCCTGATAGACTTCCGGGCGGAGCGGGACGGACGCGAGGTCTACCTGTGCTGGCGGCTGGGAGAGGACCGCATCTCCTGGTGGCACGAACTGCAGACCGGCTACTCCGAGCGCCAGCCGCTGGCGTGAGAGGGAAGCGATGACGGAAGGGAACTCGGAAGCCGGCCTGGAGCTAGAGGACATCCTGCGCCGCCTGGAAGAGGCGCGGCAGGGGCTGATGGACGCCATCCAGGAGTGCGACGAGGACCGCTTCGCCGTGGAGGCGGAGGACACGGAATCCGTGAAACGGGCGCTGGAGCGGACCGCGGACGACCTCGACTTCTACTACGGCAGCTTGACCGCGCGGGCGCTCACGCTGCCGCAGCCTCCCGGCCTGCAGCGGGCAGACTTCTCTTCCATGCGGGAGGCGGCCATGGCGCTGCAGGTGGCGCACCGCCGTTTCGCGAACCTCCTGCATGACGTCTTGCCCGCTGACCTGGAGAAGGCGGCCTCCGGCGATGACCATGGCGCCTACACGCTGCGCCAGGTCCTGGAGATGGCCACGGCCCAGTACAGCTACCGGGCCCAGCAGGTGAAGCGCATCGCCGCCCAGACGGCGCAGCGCCGCTAGCTGTAGTTCCCACACAGGTTATCTACGACCAGATGACTGCCGCCCCGCCCCATCGTTCCGCAATAGAGATGCTGTGCGTCCCACCCACCCGCCCGGGATGTAAATCTGGGGGACACCCCCAGACCCCCGACAAGGGGCTCCGCCCCCTGTACCCCCGTGTTGCGCGAGACGGCCGGTTGGCGCGGCACCGCGTAGCCGCGCCCATGAACAACGTCCGTGGGAACTACCGTTAGCCGGCAGGCGAGATGAACACGGACGGACGGCCGCCGGTGCGCATCGCCCATGCTTACGGCAACAGCAAGCAGTCCCTGGACCGCGCTCTCCAGGCGCCGGTCGACGTGATCGAAGTGGACGTCTGGCATCGCGGCGGCGATCTGTACATCCACCACGAGCGCAGGCTGGGCCCGCTCCCCGTTCTCGCCGACAAGCGCATGCGCGGCCATCCTCCCGGGCGCTTCACTGTGCCCCTGTGGAACCGCTACTACCTGCGTCCGGATGTCAATCGCCTGCACCTGCGCGAGCTGTTACGGACGGTGGACGGCGGCCGCCACCTGCTGCTGGACCTGAAGGGTAGTTACCGGGGAAAGCGCCTGGAGGAGTGCGCCCGGACGCTGGCGGGCGTCATCCGCGAGCACGCGGCGCAGGGCTGGGTGGCGGTGTGCGGGCAGGACTTCGGCGCCCTAGACGGGTTCCGGGCGGCGGCGCCGGACATCGAGGTGCGCTACTCCATGGAGCAGCCGCAGCAGTGGCGGCGCTTCCAGGAGATGGTGACGAACGGCGAGCCGGTGCGCCGCATCTGCATTGAGCACCGGTTCCTGGACGACGAGAAGCTCCGCTTCATTCAGCGGGAGGACGTGAGCCTCTACTGCTGGACGGTGGACGACGCCATGGAAGCGGAGCGCCTGGTGGCCGCGGGCGCGGACGGCATCATCAGCAACGACCTGACGCTGCTGGCCTCGCTGCACCCCCGGCAGCCGGCCTCCGGCTAGGAATAGTGCCACACAGGTTGTTTACGGCGAGATGAGCTGAGGGCGCGGCACCCCCCGCCTTACCTCCCGTCCCCGAGCGGCGCCCCTACCGCGTGGTTCCGCTCCTTCGGCCTGGCTGAGGGCGCGTCACCCCCCGCCCTACCCCCCGTCCCCTACCGCGTGGTTCCGCTCCTTCAGCGCCGGTGCGGGATCAGGTGCACGGCCATGGCTTTGAACGAGGCCACCACCTGTGCACCCGGCGCCAGGGCCAGGTCCTCCAGCGATTGCTTGGTGATGAGCGCCACCAGCGGGAAGCCGGCGTCCAGCTCCACTCGCACGTAGGGCCCTGCCGGCAAGACCCGGCGCACAACCGCGGGCAGCCGGTTGCGCGCGCTGGTCTGCGGGGGAGATTCCGCGGCCGGCGACAGCACGACGTCCTCGGGCCGCAGGCAGACGAGCACCTCGGCGCCGGGCTCACGCATGCCCGCCGCCTCCACGACACGGCCGGCGACATCTACGGTGGCCAGCCCGCCTTCGGCGCTGCGCACGCGCCCGCGGACGATGGTCTCGATACCCACAAACGCCGCCACCTCCTCGTCCGCCGGGGCCGCGAAGACCTCGCCCGGCGCCCCCATCTGGCGGATGCGCCCCCTGATGAGCACAGCCAGGCGGTCGCCCAGGCGCAGCGCCTCGTTGCGGTCGTGCGTCACGAAGACGGTGGCGATGGCGGCCGAGCCGAGGACGCCGTCGAGGTCGTCCATGAGCGTCTCGCGCGTCGGCGCGTCCAGCGCGGCGAAGGGCTCGTCCAGCAGCAGCACCTCGGGCTCCAGGGCCAGCGCCCGCGCGAGGCTCGTGCGCTGCGCCTCGCCGCCGGAGAGGGTGCGCGCAGAGCGGGCGGCGAGGCGGGTGATGCCGAAGCGCTCCAGCCACTGGGCCGTGCGCCGTTTGCGATCCGCTCTGGGCACGCCGCGCAAGGCCAGCCCCGAGGCCACATTCGCCTCGACGCTGGTGTCCAGCAGCAGCGGCTCCTGGAAGACGACAGCCATGCGACGGCGGTGCGCGAGCAGACGGGAGTGAGCGGGGCGCCCCGCAAAGAGCACCCGGCCGCTGGCGGGCCGCTCCAGCAGCGCCATGACCTGGATGAGCGTGCTCTTGCCGGCACCGTTGGGTCCGACGACGGCCAGCACTTCGCCCGCGAAGACATCCAGCTCCTCGACCTCCAGGACCGGGCGGCCGGCGCGCAGGACGGCGATCTGACGCAGGGCGAGCTTCGGCTCGTTCACCGGGCCGGCCGCCGCTGCTGGATGATGGTGAGGACAAGCACGACCGCGAAGATGAGGGCGAGCAGGATGAACGAGAGGGCGATCGCCGTCTCGAAATCGCCCTGTTGCACTTCCAGCACCATGGCGGAGGTGAGGGTGCGCGTGGAGCCCTTGATGTTGCCTCCCACCATGATCGTGGCCCCCACCTCGGAGATGGCGGCGCCGAAGCCGGCCATGACCGCCGCCAGGAGCGAGAGGCGCGCCTCTCGGAAGAGGAGGACAGCCGCCTGCCAGCGAGAGGCGCCCAGGGCCAGGACCTGCAGCCGCAGCCGCGGGTGCAGGCTCTGCAACCCGGCCACGCTGAGCGCCGTGATGACGGGCGTGGCGATGACGGCCTGAGCGAGGACGATGGCCCCCGGCGTGTACAGCAGGTGCAGCCGGCCCAGCGGTCCGGCGCGCCAGAGGAGGACGGCGACGAGGAGACCCACGGCCGCCGGGGGCAGCGCCATGCCGGCGTTGAAGACGCTGAGGGTAAGCGTGCGCCCGGGCGGCGCGCTGAAGACCAGGAAGGCCGCGATGCCGAAGCCGATGACCAGGGCGATCAGCGTGGCCAGGCCGGAGACGGTGAGGGATGTGAAGGTGACCTCGAAGACGTAGCCGTTGCCGGTGAAGATGAGCCGGACCGCTTCTCTTACGCCATCCCAGATCAGGTCCATGCCGTCCTCCTAGCCGTCGGGGCCGGCTGCGGGCTGCCGCCGGCCGCCGACACCGGCGTGAACAGGCTGTCCCCGTATTCTTTCACACCGAACTCGCTGATGATCTTGCGCCCGGCGCCGGACGTCACGAAGGCCGCGAAGGCCCGCGCGGCCTCCGCGTTTACGCCCGGGTGCTTCTCCGGATTCACCCGCATGACAGAGTAGATGTTCGGCCGGGCGGCGTCCGTCACGTAGGCGACGAGCTGCAGGTTTTTCTGGAGCACGCGGAAAGTGGCGCGGTCCACCAGTGTGTAGGCCGCCTTCTCGCTGGCCACGGCCAGGTTCTGGCCCTGCCCGATGGCGGACTCCTGGTACCAGGGCAGGCCCTGAGGCTGGATGCCGGCTTCCGCCCAGATCGCCAGCTCCCGCACGTGGGTGCCGGAGTCGTCGCCCCGGCTGATGAAGGTGTGACCCGCCGCCGCGATGCGCCGGAAGGCCTCCGCCGGTGAGGCCGAGCCGCTGACGCGCGCGCCGTCGTCCGGGGGCCCGGCCACGACGAAGAGGTTCTGCATGACCGCCAGCCGGTTCACGCCGTCGCCGTCCGTCACCAGTTGCTCCTCTTCGGCAGGCGCGTGCGTCAGGGAGACATCGATCTCTCCGCGGCGCGCCAGCTCCAGCACCTGGCCGGAGCCGGCGACCACGGGCGTCACGGTGTAGCCGCTTTGCTCCTCGAAGCCGCTGATGAGGGCGTCCAGGATGCCGGTGTCCTGCAGACTGGTGGTCGCACCCAGCAACAGCTCGCCCTTTCCCCCGCCGCAGGCCTGTGCCAGCGCGATCAGGGCCAGCGCCAGGACGGGCCCGGCCAGCCTCACCAGACCACCCTCACGTGCTCAGGGCTGCGCCGGCGGCGTCTGGGTGGCCTCCAGGAAAGCGTCCGGGACGAACAGCGGCTCCCCGTAGAGGTCCACGCCGAAGCTGCGGACAACGTCCTGGATGGGGCTGGAGGTGATGAAGCGCGCGAAGGCCCGCGCCCCTTCGTTGTTCACCTGGGGATGCTTCTCCGGATTGACCACTATCACGTGGTAGACGTTGAAGAGCTGCGGGTCGCCCTCGAAGACGATCGCCAGGTCCAGGCTTGCGCGCTGGGCCAGGAACGTCCCCCGGTCGCTCAGCGTGTAGCCGGACTTTTCGCCGGCCACTTGCAGGGTCGCGCCCATGCCCTGGCCCGTCTCCTGGTACCAGGAACCGGAGGGCTCGCGCTCCGCCTTCTCCCACAGCCCAAGCTCCTTCGTGTGCGTACCGGATTCATCGCCGCGGCTCAGGAAGAGCGAGTGGCTATCCGCAATCCGCGCGAAGGCGTCCGCCGACGATGTCGCCGCCCCCAGGCCGGCGGGATCGCTCTGCGGGCCGACGATCACGAAGTCGTTGTGCATGACCAGGCGCCGCTCGCTGCCGTAGCCATCCGCCATGAACTTCTCCTCGGCCGCCGGCGAGTGCGCCAGGATCACGTCTGCTTCGCCCTCTTCGCCCAGGCGCAGGGCCTGGCCGGAACCCACGGCTATGGTCTTCACCCTGTAGCCGCTCTCCTTTTCAAAAGCGGGGACAAGCACGTCCAGCAAGCCGCTGTCCTGCGTGCTCGTCGTCGTCGCCAGGATCAGCTGATTGGAGCCGCAGGCAGACGCCAGCACCGCGAGGAGCAGGGCGAGCAGGAGAACCGGTGGGCGGGACATCGTCTTCCAGGGCGAGCGGATTTACAACGATGATATAGGGCGCGGAAGGGAGCGGCAACCGGGAGCAGCGCTCAGGAGCGGCGGCCGGCGCGCAACAAGATGAGCGCGACCAGGCCCAGGGCCACGGCCAGCAGGGCGAAGGGCCCGGCTCGGGCCAGAGGATGCGCCGCCGCCCCACCGCCGTTGGCGCCGCCAACGATAGGGCGCAGAGCGGGCGCCGCGCCTGCCTTGCCGGCAGGCAGGCCGGCGACAGACGTGGCGTCTGCGGCGGCCGCCGCCACGCCTTGCCCGGCAGCGGGCGCCGGGGCCGCACCCTCTTCGGCAAGGTAATGGGCGCGGCGCAGCGGGACGTCTTTCATGAACAGGCCAACCACGCAGGCCGCCCCGAGAACGAAGATGGCCACGAAGAAGGCGTCCGCAATAGCCGAAGCCAGGGACTGCCGGACAGCGAACATCGTCTGGTCGAAGAGCGTCTGGCCCTGATCGCCGAGGGCGAGGAAGCTCTGCTGGATGCGCTGAAAGGCCGGTTCGTTCAGCAGGAACTGCGGGTCCTTGAGGGCACCCACCAGCCCGGGGTCCTGCACGCCGGCGGGGATGTTCTGCCGCAGGCCGGCGTTGTAGTGCGAGTGGATGAGCGAGAACATGATGGCGACGCCCATGGTGCCGCCGACGGAGCGCAGGAACTGCATGGTGGAGGTGGAGATGCCCATGAGGCGGTAGGGCACGGCGTTCTGCACCGCCAGCATGAAGAGCGGCATGGACATGCCCAGGCCCGCGCCCAGGACGATCATGTAGCGGGTGGCGTCACCCCGGGTGGAGGCGACGTCCATGGTGGAGAGCAGGTACATGCCGGCGACCATCGCCAGCATGCCGGTGAGGCCGAGCAGGCGGTAGCGCCCAACCCGCGACATGATCTGCCCCGCCGTCGCGCTGGCGATGGCCATCGCAATCATCATCGGCATCGTCACCAGGCCGGAATTCGTGGCGGATGAGCCGGTGACGCCCTGCACGAACAGCGGGATGTAGAAGAGGCTGCCAAACATGGCGAAGCCGGTGATCAGCGTGACGAGGGCGGAGACGGTGAACACGCGGTCGCGGAAGAGGGACATGGGCAACAGCGGTTCCTCCGTACGCAGCTCAGCGTACGTGAAGATCGCCAGGCCGGCGGCGGACCAGCCCAGGAAGCCGATGATCTGCGGCGAGACCCAGTCATAGCGGCTGCCCGCCCAGGAGAACGCCAGCAGCATGGGGACCACCGTGGCCACCAGCAGGAAGATGCCCCGGTAGTCCAGCTTTGGCCGCGACAGCGGGCGCACGTGGGGCATGCCGAAGAAGAGCACCGCCAGCGCCAGGGCGCCCAGCGGCAGGTTGACGTAGAACACCCAGCGCCAGCCGACGTGGTCAGTAAGGGAACCGCCGATCAGCGGGCCGAGCACGCTGGCGGAGGCGAAGACACCGGACATGAGCCCCGCCCAGCGGCCGCGCTCGGCGGGCGTGAAGACATCGCCGACGATGGCGAAGGCGATGCCCATGATCATCCCCGCGCCGAGGCCCTGGACGACGCGGAAGGCGATGAGCTGCTCGATGTTCTGCGACATGCCGGAGAGGGCAGAGCCCAGGAGCAGGACGAAGATGCCGGCCATGTAGAACGGCTTGCGCCCGTAGATGTCTGTGAGCTTGCCGACGATGGGCACCGTGGTGGTGGAGGCGAGCATGAAGCCCGTGCCCACCCAGGGGTAGAGCCCGAAGCCGCCTAGGTCCGCGATCACGCGCGGCATGGACGTGCCGACCACCGTCTGGTCCATGGCGGCGGTGAAAAGGCCCAGCAGGGTGCCCGCCATGACCATGACCTTGACGCGAGTCCCCATTTCCGCGATGGGCCGCATGCCGGTCTGAACGATCGCTGCCACGCTACACGCCCACCCGCTGCGCGGACTCCACGTCGACCTCCTCGGTGGCGGCGACCAGGTCCCGCAGCGCGAGCACCAGGCGTTCCAGATCCTGCGGCGCCAGGCGGCCCAGGATATTGTTCATGCGGGCGCGGCCGGTGCGCTCCACCTCCTCCACCATGTCCCGTCCGGGCTGCGAGAGGCAGTGGCGGACCAGGCGCCTGTCCCCATCGTCGCTCTCCCTGCGCACGAGCTGGTTCCGCACCAGACGGTCCATGATGCGCGTGAGCGTGGACGGGGTAACGCCCAGACGCTCCGCCAGGCCGCCGGCGGAAAGGCCGTCCTCTGAGCGCAGGAGGAAGAGCACGCGCAGCTGGGTCATGGTAAGGCCAAGGCCGGCCCACGCCTCCAGACGGCCGGGGTCTGAGCGGGTGACCAGGCGGCCGAAGAGCTGGAAGGCCTCGTCGCGCAGAGACGGATCGCCTTGATTCGCGTCCATTAGTTGCAGTCAGTACAAAGTTTGATAGCTGGCAATAATTTACCACCAGCAAGCAAATCGCGCCAGCCGCCGGTGATACGATGTCGTCCGTGACTGGCGAATTCGAAGCGGCAACCGAGAACGCCGCCCTCAAGCAGGCGATCGCCGGGCGCATCCGGCGCGAGGGCGCCATCACGTTCCGGGACTTTATGGAGATGGCCCTCTACCACCCGCAGCTCGGCTACTACTGCTCGCCGCGCGAGCAGATGGGCCGCCACGGCGATTACCTTACGAGCCCGGAGGTGAGCTCGATCTTCGGCGTGATGGTGGGCCGGCAGCTGCGCGAGATGTGGGAAGCGCTGGACCGGCCTGAGCGCTTCGATGTCGTGGAGGCCGGCGCGGGCAGCGGCGCCCTGGCGCGCGATGTCCTGCGCTGGGCAAGGGACACGGCGCCGGCGCTGTTCCAGGCGACGCACTACGCCATCGTGGAGCTCGCCGCGGCGCCGGCGGAGCGGCAGCGGGCGGCGCTGACGGCGGAGGGCCTGGACGGGAAAGTACGCTGGACCGAGGCGCTGCCTGAGGGTAGCGAGGGCAGCATCCTGAGCAACGAACTGCTGGACTCCATGCCTGTCCACCGCGTCGAGCTGCGAAGGGGGCGGCTGCGAGAGGTGTTCGTGGGCTGGGACGGCGAGCGCTTCCTGGAGGAGCTGCGCGAGCCGTCCTCGCCGGAGATCGGGGAGTACTTCCGGCGGCTGGACCTGCTGCCGGGCGAGGGTTGCCGGGCGGAGGTGAACCTGGGAGCGCTGCGCTGGGCCGGCGAGGCCGCCCGGACGCTGGCCCGTGGCTTCGTGCTGACGTTCGACTATGGGCACGAGGCGGCTGAGCTGTTCGCGCCCTGGCGGACTGACGGCACCTTGCTCTGCTTCTATCGCCACAACCCGAGCGCGGACCCGTATGCGCGCATCGGCAGGCAGGACATGACCAGCCACGTGGACTTCACCAGCGTGCGGCGGGCGGGCGAGGAGGCGGGGCTGCGCACCCTGGGCATGGCCTCGCAGTCGGAGTTCCTCCTGGGCCTGGGCATCGGCGAGGCCCTGGGGTCGCTCACCCCCAACCCCCGTTCGGCGGGCCCCGGGCAGGCCTCTCCCACCGGGCGGGAGCGGCGGGAAGGCGAGGGCACGGCGTCGCTCGAGGAGTACTACGCCCGGCGGCGGGCCGTGACGGAGCTGCTGGACGCCGGCGGCCTGGGGCGCATCCGCGTGCTGGTCCAGGCGAAGGGAGTGCCGGCGGTCGCGCTGACGGGTCTGAGGGGCCTGCCTGCAGGCAAGGCAGGCGGGGCGGACTGATGGCGGAGACGGGGGACGAGGCGCCGGACTTCACCCTGCCCAGCACCCAGGGTGAGCTGCGGCTGAGCGACCTGGCGGCGAGGGTGAAGGTGTTGCTCGCCTTCTACGCCGAGGACAACACGCCGCTGTGCTCAAGCGAACTCTCGATGCTGAAGGACGACTACGGCATTGTGAAGGAGTTGGGCGCCCAGGTGATCGCCGTCAGCGCCGGCAGCCTGGAGTCCCACCGCCAATTCGCCGAGAGGCTCGGGGGCGTCCCCTTTGCGCTGGCCAGCGACGAGCGTCTGGAGGCGGCGCGGGCTTACGGCGTCGTCGCCGAAGACGGCAAGCGCTCGCGCCGCGCGGTCTTTGTCATCGAGGGCGGCAGGATCGTGCACGCCAACGCGTGGTTCGAGCCGGGGAACCCAGCGCAGTACGAGGCCGTCTTCCGGGCGCTGGGGCTGGAGGGGTGATACGATATTTGCGAACGAGGACGCAACGATGGATAAGAAACTGACGGTGGAGTTCCGCGACAAGGAAGTCTACAACGACCTCATGGAGATCGCGGGCCTCTGCAAGGAAGCTCCAGAAGAGCTACTGGTGCGCGCCTTCCGCGAGTGGGTGCAGCTCAGGGAAGACCTGGAGGATACTCGCATAGCGGAAGAGAGAATCGCTGAATACGAGCGCACGGGGGAGTCCATTCCTCACGAGCAGGTCATGAAGAAGCTTGGCCTCAAGAAGACTCCGACACGCTAGTTGCACGAGGTCGCATACGAGCCGCGCGCCGAGCGAGAACTCCTCGCACTGCCCCGCGATGTTGCCCGCCGCGTGGCAGCCGCGATCGACCGGCTCTCTGAGGAGCCGCGCCCGTCAGGCTGCCGGAAACTAAGTAGCCGCCGGGAGCGCCTGTACAGAATCCGCGTCGGCGACTACCGCGTGATCTACGAAGTACGCGACAACGAGCTCGTGATAATCGTCATCCAGGTGGCGAAGCGGGACGAAGCCACGTATCGCGGCCTCTAACCCGATCGCGTCTCCGCCAGCGCGAGCTGTTGCAGTGCCCACTTGGCGGAATCCAGCGCCCGGTCCGCCGGGATCATGGGCACGACGTCCCAACGCAGGTAGGCCGAGAGCGGCAGGCGGTTCAGCAGGTCTGACAGCTCCTCGTTGGAGTCTACGTCCACGATAACGACGCCTGCGCGCTGCCCGATGAGCGCGCCGCCTGCCCGCACCTTTCCGTTATTCTCCAGCTGCTTGATCACCTGCCAGGTGGAAGCCATCATGCCCAGGAATTGCTCGCGCGGCATGGGGGGCTGCTCGGCCAGTTCCGCCTTCACAAAGAACAACATGGGACCTTACCTCCTCTGAGAACAGCAGGATTATAGCGGAGATTCCGGCTGGAGGTTAGCGGTGGGGAGTTGGCGTTATGTTGTGGTGGCGTGTTCGCCCGCGCTAGAATGAGGGATACGTTTGCGGAAGGACGGTCAAGTGCGCGCGTTCGAGTACTACGCCCCGGAGAGTCTGGACGAGGCCCTGGCGCTGCTGCGGCAGGGCGGGGAGTCTGCGCGCCCCCTGGCCGGGGGCACGGACCTGGTGCCGCAGATGAAAGAGAGCGCCACGCGCTTCCCTTACCCCCAGCGCCTCGTGAGCCTGGGCCGCGTGGCTGAGCTGAAGGGCATCGAGTTCACGGAGCAAGCGGGGCTGCGCATCGGGGCGGGCGCGACCATGATGGACGTCGCCGAATCGCCCAGCGTGCGCGAACGCTACCCGGCGCTGGCCGAAGGCGCCGGCGTCGTCGGCTCGATCCAGACGATGAACATGGCGACGATCGGCGGCAACCTCTGCAACGCGGCGCCCTCGGCGGACGCGGCCCCCGCGCTGCTCGCCTATGAGGCACAAGCGGTGATCGTGGGCCCGGGCGGACGCCGCGCCGTGCCGCTGGCGGAGTTCTTCCTGGGCCCCGGGCGCACGGCCCTGGCTGCGGACGAACTGCTGGCGGAGCTACGGCTGCCGGTGCCGCCGGCGCAGACGGGCGCAGCTTACCGGCGACACACGCCGCGCAAGCAGATGGACATTGCCGTCGTGGGTGTCGCGGCGGTGCTCACCCTCGAGGGCGGGCGCATACAGCGGGCCCGCGTGGCCCTGGGCGCCGTGGCCCCGACGCCGGTGCGCGCCGGGCGGGCCGAGTCGGCGCTGGAGGGCCAGCCGCCCAGCGCCGAGCTGTTCGCACGCGCTGCGGAGGCCGCGGCCGCCGAGTGCAGCCCGATCTCCGACATGCGGGGCTCGGCGGAGTTCCGGCGGCGCCTGGTGCGGGTGATGACGGAGCGCATGCTGGCGCTGGCGGCGGAGCGGGCGAAAGGGGCGAGTGCCTGAACTCCCGCGGGTCACGGCCGCCGAGGTCCGCCGGGCGCTGTTGCGAGCAGGTTGGTACGAGCATCGAGGAAGAGGAGGGCACTTGATTCTCAAGCACAGAGAGGGACCCGGGCGCGTGACACTGGCAATGCACCCGGGACGAATTCTGCTGCCCAAGACGCTCAAGAGGATATCGGAGCAGGCGGGACTCAGCATCGAGGAGTTTACCGAGCTACTATAAGGCCATGCGAGAGTACACGATCGTCCTTGATCCGGACCCCGAGGGCAGAGGCTTCACCGTTACGGTGCCTGCCCTTCCTGGATGCATCACAGAGGGCGCCACGCGCGAAGAGGCGATAGCGAACGCGCGCGAGGCCATATTGCTCTACCTGGAGAGCCTGCTGGCCGACGGCGAAGCCATCCCTGAAGACATCCCTCGACTAGAAGTGCTGAAGGTAGCAGTGTAATGCCCAAGCACCTCATCACCCTCACCGTCAACGGCCATCCGTACGAGATTGCGGTGGAGCCGCGCTGGACGCTGCTGGAGACGGTGCGCGAGCAGTTGGGCCTGACCGGCAGCAAGGAGGGCTGCGGCACCGGCGACTGCGGCGCCTGCTCGATGATCCTTCGAGGGCCTCAGGATGAGCGGGGCCGCCTCGTCACCTCCTGCCTGATGCTGGCGCCGGAGGCCGACGGCCGCGAGGTGCTGACGATAGAGGGCCTCGCGCGGAACGGCGCGTTGCATCCCGTCCAGCAGGCGTTCATTGACGCCGGCGGCGTGCAGTGCGGCTTCTGCACACCCGGCATGATCATGGCCGCCACCGCCCTGCTGGAGCGCAACCAGCGCCCCACGCTGGATGAGGTACGGGAAGGGCTGGCCGGCAACCTCTGCCGCTGCACCGGCTACACGAAGATATACGAGGCGGTAACAACTGCCGCCCGCCGGATGTTGGAAGAAGCACGGTAATGTCACCCTGAGTGCAGCGAAGGGTCTCGGCGACCCGCCCCGCACAAGGGCCGCCCGCCGGGATTCTTCGCTCCGCTCAGAATGACACGCTAGAAGGGTGAATGATGGCACAGGAGACGATAGCGAGAGACGAGACCAGGCCCGAGGAGTACCGCGCCGTTGGCAAGCCGGTCACGCGCATTGACGGCGCGGGCAAGGTCACGGGCAAGACGCTCTACGCCGACGACATCAAGCTGCCCCGCATGTTGCACGCGAAGGTGCTGGGCAGCCCCCACGCCCACGCGCTCATCAGGTCCATGGACACGGCGGCCGCCCGCGCCCACCCCGGCGTGGAAGCGGTCATCACTCACGCAGAGCTGCCGGACTACAAGTACAACGCTTCCAACCGCCGCGGCGTCATCTTTCCCCAGGGCCCTGCGACGGGCTCCGGGCAGGCTGAGGTGCTCTTCTACGGCCAGCCGGTGGCCGCCGTGCTGGCGAGCGACCCGCACGTGGCCGAGGAGGCGCTGGGGCTGATTGAGGTGGAGTACGAAGTCCTGACGCCGGTAGTCGACCCTATCGCCGCCATGACGGAGGGCTCGCCGCTGGTGCGGTCGCCGATCAGGGACGTTGATCGCTCGGAGGAGCGCGGCCACGTCACAGTGGACGTGCAGCAGAAGGAGCAGGAAGACAAGCCCACGAACATCGCCTCGCAGATGTCTTTCCGGCGCGGAGATGTGGAGGCCGGCTTCGCGGAGGCGGACTGCGTGGTGGAGCGCACCTGGCGCACGGCCATCGTGCACCAGAGCTACATCGAACCCCACTCCACCATTGCGGACTACGACGCCTCTGGTGAGCTGTCCGTCTGGACCAGCACGCAGGCGCCCTTCTACATCCGCGACGAGCTGGCGCAGACGCTGGGCGTGCCGGAGAACAAGATACGGGTGACGGCCACGGAGGTGGGCGGCGGCTTCGGCGGCAAGATCTACCTGACGGAGCTGCTCGTGGCGGCGCTGGCGATGGCTGTCCGGCGCCCGGTGAAGTACATCATGACCCGCAAGGAGGACATGCTGGCCGCGACGCCCGCGCCGCAGGCGATCGTGGACCTGAAGACGGGGATGAAGCGCGACGGCACGCTGACGGCCATCAAGGCGCGGCTCATCTACGACTCGGGGGCTTTCCCCGGCGCGCCCATGCTGCCCGGCTGCCTGCTTGTGGGCGGCTATTACAAGTGCGCGAACCTGGAGATCCAGGGCTACGAGGTGCTGACGAACAAGGTCAGCGTGGGGGCCCTGCGGGCGCCCGGCGCCCACAACGCCACTTTCGCCATCGAGAGCCACATGGACATGATGGCGAAGGAGCTGGGGCTGGACCCGCTGGAGGTGCGTCTGAAGAACGCGGTGGAGGAAGGCGACCCGCTGCCCAGCGGCCAGCCGTACCCCCGCATCGGCCTCAAGCAGTGCCTGGAGGCGATCGCCGGGAGCGAGGTCTGGAAGCGGCGCGTAGGGGCAGGGTTGAAACCTGCCCCTACGAAGAACCGCGGTGTGGGCCTGGCACTCGGCGGCTGGATGGGAGGGCTGCAGCCGGCCAGCGCCATCGTCTGCCTGAACAGCGACGGCACCATCAACGTCACCGTCGGCTCGGCGGACATCACCGGCACCAACACCAGCTTCCAGCAGATCACGGCGGAGGTCCTGAACCTTCCGCTGCCAGCCGTGAACGTCACCAGCGGCGACACGAAGACCGCGCCCTACGCGGGGATGAGCGCCGGCAGCAAGACCACGTATACGGTGGGACGCGCCGTCAAAGAGGCGGCGGAGGACGCGAAGCGGCAGATGCTGGAGGTGGCGGCCCGCCGCCTGGAGGCCGCGCCGGAGGACCTGGAGATGGCGGACGGCGTGATCCGCGTGAAGGGGTCCGACGACAAGTCGCTGACGTTTGAGCGCCTGGGCAGGCTGACCACCAACTTCGCGGCGCCGTACGCGGCCATCGTCGGCCGCGGGACGATAACCTCGCGCAAGTGGGCGCCCGGCTTCACGGCGCAGGCGGCGGAGGTGGAGGTGGACCCGGAGACGGGCGAGGTGACGATCCTGGGGTTCGCCGTGGCGCAGGACGCGGGGTTTGCCATCAACCCCCTATCGGTTGCGGGCCAGATGCAGGGGGGCGCCAGCCAGGGGCTGGGCATCGCCCTCTGGGAGGAGATGCTCTATGACGCAGAGGGCCAGCTGCTAAACGGTAACCTGCTTGACTACCGCCTGCCGACCAGCCGCGACCTGCCGGCCATCGAGGCGATCATCGTGGAGGTGCCTTCGGAGGAGGGCCCTTACGGCGCGCGCATCGTGGGCGAGCCGTCCATCGTGGCCGGCGCCGCCGCCATCGGAAACGCCGTCGCTGAGGCAGCCGGAGCGCGGGTGACGGAGGCGCCCATCACGCCGGAACGCGTGTTGCGGGCGCTGGGAAAACTGTAAGGAGGAGCCCTGAGATGGGAGACTTGATGAAGCCGACGAAGGAGCAGATCCACACCTTCTACACCGCCGCCCTGGACCGCTGCCGGGACGCCTTCGCCAAACTCGACGACAAAGAGTGGGCCAAGAAGGTGTCCGAGCACTGGACGGCCAGGGAACACCTGGCCCACCTGGTCATCGTCCAGGTGGAGGAGGCGCTGCCGCTCACCCGGCAGGCCATCGCCGGGGAGCGCGGGCAGATCCCCGGCTTCGAGAAGCGCGAGGACATCCTGGACTTCTTCCGGATGACGCTGGACAGGGTGCGCGAGGTGCCGGTGCCGGAGCTGCTGAAGCGCCTGGACGCCACCTTCGGGGAGCACATTCAGATGCTGGACGCGCTGAGCGAGGCGGACCTGGACCGCCCGGCCACCAGCCCCGGCTGGGACCGGCCGGGCACCATCCGCGACCTCTTCTTCGCCAGCTACCTGTTCCTGCCGGGGCAGTACCAGGAGATCCGCAAGGCGGCAAAGAAGAAGCTGCCCCACTGGATAGAGGCCAGCACGCCGGAACAGGTGAACTACCACCTGGACCGCCTCTTCAACTACATGCCGCTCATCTTCCGCAGCGACCGCGGCGCCGACATGCAGGCCACGTACCTGTTCACGATGGAGGGGGCAGGCGGCGGCCAGTGGGCGATCCGCATCGCGGAAGGGAAGGCAGAGTCCACGGACCCGGCGCCGGACGGCTTCGATATGGAGCTGAAGACGAAGCCGGAGCTCTGGATAGATCTCTCCACGGGGGAGCTGAACCCCGCCTGGGCGATCATGACCCGCAAGGTGCACCTGGGCGGCAACGCCGGGCTGGCCATGAAGCTGGGCACGCTTTTCTCCGTCGCGGAGTAGGCGGGCCCCCACCGGTCGGAGTACATGGGCAGCGTCGCGGCGATCCTTCTGGCGGGCGGCGAGTCCAGCCGCATGGGCACGCCCAAGCCGCTGCTGGAGTGGGGCGGCACGACGCTCATCGAGTACCAGATCGAGCAGTTGCGCATCCCGGAGATCGATCGCGTTGTCGCGGTGCTGGGCCACCGCGCGGATGACGTGCGGCCGCTGGTCCACAGGGCGGGGGCGCTGTCAGTGATTAACGAGCTGTACCGCGAAGGCCGGGCCTCGTCCACGCGGGTCGGCGCGGCCGCGCTGAGCGAGGAGACAGCGGCCGTGCTCGTGCTCAACGTGGACCAGCCGCGGCCGCGGGCCGTGATCAGCCGGCTGGTGCGCGCGCACCTGGAAGGGCGGACCCTGATCACGGTGCCCACGCACGGGGGCAAGCGCGGCCACCCGGCGCTCTTCGCTGGCTCGCTGCTGCCCGAGCTGCGGGCGGTGCGCGACGCGACGGAAGGGCTGCGCGCCGTGCTGCAGAGACACGAGACGGAAGTGGCCGAGGTGGAGTCCGACACGCCGCTGGTGCTGCTGGACATGAACAGGCCCGAGGACTACGAGCGCGCTAAGGCCTCCTATTTCCAGACCGAGGTTACGCAATGACGAAAGACAGCGGCGCCTATGAGATCCTCTCCCACGTCTCCATGCCGGAGTGCAGCATCCGCATCATCCGCATGCTGGCGGCGGAGCACGTCTCGCCCCACTACCACGAGAAGTGCGCACAGATATACACCGTCCTTGAGCACGTGGTCGAGGCCACCGTGGGCGATCACACCCTGCGCCTGCGGCCCTACGAGACGGTGCGCGTGGAGAAGGGCGTGGTGCACAGCGTGCGCGCCCTGGAGGGCGAGGCGCTGGTGATGAGCCTTTCGATCCCGCCGCTGGAGCGCGACGACCAGCACGCGGCGGAGTAATGTTGATAAGCGCCATACAGCCGTTCCGGCTCCACGAAGGCGACAGTATAATCGCTCTGAAGTGAGGCAGAGATCCGGCGGCCGGTTGTACCGGCAGTCAGTTCCTGCGATTGGGCTCTCGCTGGAGCGCGCCACGCCGGCGGTGCCTGATGACGGGTGCTTCCACGTGCTGGTGCAGGGAGACGTCAAGGGCAGGTTCCGCGCAAAACGCGAGGCACTGGCTCTCTATGCCTCGTTGTTGGAGCAAAGCGGCTACAAACCCGAGCCAGCGCCAGTAGCTGGACCGAAAAACGAGACTGTCGAGCGATATCTCGACGAGTTAGAGGCGTATTGGCTGGAAAGTCACAGGCATCAACGAAGGGGCGGCAAGGGCCGTAACTAGTGAGCCAGACTCGCGAGCAAATGGCACTGGGCCTGAAGTACGCCCCGGGCAGGGACAGCGGACTGCGGGATGCGGCTGCGTCGGAGAACAAGTCGCTTCCGATTCACCGCTGGGTACCGTGGATCGCAGGCTTTTCAGCGCAACTCGTGGAGGACGCCCTGCGGGCGTATCTGCCACGTTCCGCCTCAGGCGGACGCAAGCGGCATCTCATCCTTGACCCGTTCGCCGGCGTAGGCACGACGTTGATTGAGGCGATCAAAGCCGGCCACGACGCAGTGGGCTATGAGATAAACCCGTTCGCCGCCCTCGTCGCGGAAGCGAAAATCAATTGCATTTCCGTGCACCCGGCGGACCTGCGGGCGGAAGTCGAGGCATTTCGGTATGCGATGTTCCGTTTCGAGCCGGAAGTGGACGCGAGTTGGTCTAGCGGAAGTCTGGACGCGCTGCTCGGCGGCCGCAAGGAGATGTGGGCGCTCCGACCAGCCGCGTTCAAGAGCCGCATCCCCTTCTTCAGCGCGCCTGTTGAGGCGAAGTTCCTCTACGCGCTGGCGAGAACCGGAATGCTGCTGGAGCCTGACCGCTCGCTGTTCCGGGCGGCCCTGGGTGCAACCATGGTGTCCTTCTCCAACTACAGCTACGAGCCGAGCCTCGCATCAAGGCCGGGCTCCGGGAAGGCGTTGATCGAGAACGCGTCAGTGGCCGCGCCGGTATGCCGCAAGCTCGAGGAGATGCTGACGGACATCGAGTGGGCCAGGCAGAACTACAGCTACGCATGGCTATCTGCCCGGCGCGAGGTCCACGAGCGCTCGTATTTCGAATCGGAGCTGCCTTCCGGCTCCGTTTCCCTCGTTGTTACGTCGCCGCCCTACATGAACAACTACCACTACGTACGGAATACCCGGCCGCAGCTGCACTGGCTGGGGCTGATTGCGGACGGCGGCACTCGGCCGCTGGAGGAGACGAGCTTCGGGAAGTTCTGGCAAACCGTCAGGCAAGGAAAGAGCGTGAGCCTGGAATTTTCAGACCCCGCTATGGATTCGCTCTTGAATGACCTCCGCGCCAGGAACCCCGAGAAGGGCTACTACGGCGGGTCCGGCTGGGCCAACTACGTGGCCACCTATCTCAACGACACCAGCCGATTCGTCACATCGCTCAGGGGCCACCTGAGGACGGGCGGACATGCGGTCGTGGTCGTGGGGAATTCCATCATCCAGGGCATCGAGTTCAAGGTGGACCATCTGCTGGCCGAGATGGCTGTGCGAGTAGGCCTCCGCCTCGTCGATATCCACATTGTCCGTACGAAGCGCGTGGGCAACAGCATCATCGATTCGTCTGTCCGAAACGGCGACGTAAACGGGCACCGCAACAAGACACAGCTCTACGATGCTGCCGTCGTTCTGAGGAAGTAGCCCTACTGCCTCGGCGGGTATTCCTGATCCCAGCGGCTGACACGTATCCCCGGCCGGCCGGCGCCCGGAACATGGCTCCCGAAGCCGCTCGTCTGCCAGGCAGGATTGTAATTCTGAATGAGCGCATCTTCGGCCGCGCGCACGAACCAGTCCCCGCGTATGACCAGGAACCGGCAGGTCATATCGTGCACATCAACGTTCCGGCGAGAGGCGATCTTCCGGTAGTGCTCCGCTAATCGCCGGTTGAGCCTTGTGTGCAGGGCCTTGCCGGCGTACACCAGTTGCCCCGCGTGATACAGAGCATAGACTCCTTTTTCGGGAGGACCACTGTCCTCGAGGAGTTGGTGCTGAGGGCTCGCTTCGAACTTCTCGATTAGCTGGTGGTTGTACGCCTTATCGAATTCGAAGACAAACTCGTGACGGTCGCACATCGCGGTGTATTCTACCCTATGCCCTCTGTGATTGGCGTCACTTGACGCGCGCGTGAGGGCCGTGATTACATACGAAGCGCACGACAGAAGGAGGTCCGCCCTTGGCTCAAGAAACCGCCACCGAGAAGAAAACTAACCCTATCCTGCCCTTCATCAAGATTCCCGAGAACTACCCGGAAGAAGACGCCTACCTCTGGGGCGTCAAGTGCAACGCCTGTGGAACGAAGTTCCTCGGCGAGCGAATCGCCTGCGGTAAGTGCGGCGCCACCGGCAACTTCGAAGAAGTCAGGTACGGTACCGAGGGCGAGCTGTACGTGTTCGCGGTCGTCCATCAGGCCATGCCGGACGTCAAGACCCCGTTCATCGCCGGGATCATCGACCTCGACGACGGCGTCTCGGTGCGGGCCAACGTCTACGGCCTCGACCCCGAGAAGCCGGACCACAGCTGGTTCGGCAAGCGAGTCAAGATGTTCAGCGAGGTCACCGGCCAGGACCGCGACGGCAACGACGTCGTCGCGGTGAAGTACAAGGTCCAGAACTAGCCCACGGACGAGAGAAGGAGAATCACATGCGAGAGGTAGCAGTCGTCGGCGCGAACATGCTCAAGTTCGGTCGCTACCCGGACAAGGACGTTGTGCGGCTTGCCTCGGAGGCTCTGCTCGGCGCCCTGAAGGACGCCGGCATCGGCATCAAGGACGTCGAGATTTTGGTCAGCGGCAACCTCTACCAGTCGAACGCCATGGTCGGCCAGCGCATCATGAAGGAGATCGGCGCCACCGGCATCCCCGTGGTCAACGTGGCCAACGCCTGCGCCACCGGCTCCACCGCCTTCCGCGAGGCGTACTACGCGGTCGCGTCCGGCGCCTACGACATCGCGGTGGCGGTTGGCAGTGAGCAGATGGGCAAGATGGGACTGCTGGGCGGCGGCGGCGGCAGCGACCGCGCCTACAACACCGAAGGGGTAATGGGCACAGGCGGCATGCCGGGCGTCTTCGGCCAGGCCGGCGCGGAGCACATGCGCAAGTACGGCACGACGCAGGCGCAGATCGCCAAAATCGCGGTCAAGAATCACGAGCACGGCGTGCTCAACCCCTACGCCCAGTACCAGAAGGAAACCCCTCTGGAGGACGTGCTGAACGCACGCGTCGTCTCCTGGCCGAACACGCTGTTCATGTGCTGTCCCACCGGCGACGGCGCCGCAGCGGCCGTTCTGATGTCCGCCGAGAAGGCCCGGCAATTCACCAGCAAGCCGGTATGGGTGGCGGCCTCCGTGCTGACGTCGGACCCCTACGCGCCGCGCAACCCAACGATGTTCGACATCAACACCGTGACCCAGATCGCGGCGAAGGAGGCCTACGCCAAGGCCGGCATCGGCCCCGAGGACCTGAGCATGATCGAGCTGCACGACTGCTTCGCCACCGCGGAGCTGCTGCACTACGAGAACCTGTTCCTCTGCGGCGAGGGCGAGGCCGGCAAGCTCATTGACGAGCGCGCGACGTATAACGGCGGCAAGATCCCGGTCAACGTCAGCGGCGGTCTGCTGTCCAAGGGCCACCCGCTGGGCGCCACCGGCGTGGCCAACATCGTCGAGATCGTCTGGCACCTGCGCGGCGAGGCGGGCGACAGGCAGGTGAAGGGCGCCAAGACCGGTCTGGCCCACGTCATCGGCCTCGGTTCGGCCTGCACCATCAACGTCCTCAAGAAGTAAAGACGAAGGGCTTGCAACACTGACCGGCCGAGCCAGCCGTCAGGGGGCTCGGCCGTCGACTACGGGAGGAACATGGAACAAGAAACAAGGCCCAGGCCACCACGCGAACTGATCCGTCCGTTCCCGTGTTCCTTGTTCCCAGTTCCCGGTTCCTCCCGATGGAACTGACCTTCCTCGGCTCCGGCAACGCCTTCGCCTCCGGCGGACGCTACTGGAGCTCTTTCCTGATCGACCGGAAGTACCAGTTCGACGCGCCGCCCACGCTGCTGCCGCACCTCAAGAAGCTTGGCGTCCCCCTGCCGGACCTGGAGGTCATATTCATCACTCACCACCACGGCGACCACTTCATGGGGCTGCCGTTCCTCCTGCTGGAGTACATCTACCTGACGCCGCGTACGAAAGACCTGTTCATCGTCGGGCCGCCGGGAGTCGAGGCCTGGACGGAGGACTTCGCCGAGCGCTGCTACCCCAACATCACGCGCGACGCCGGGTACCGCCGGCGCTACGTGGAGGCGAGACCGGGGGAGGAGCAGAAAGCCGGGCCGCTGACCTTCCGGGCGGTTCCCATGAATCACGTCAAGGAGTCCATGGAAGCGTTCGGGTACAGCGTGCAGGTGGACGGCAAGACCATCGCCTACACCGGCGACACGATGTTCTGCGAGGAGATCTTTGAGCTGGCGGAGGGCGCGGACATCCTGGTCGCCGATTCCACTTACAGCGAGGGCAGCGGCCCCGAGCACATGGGCCTGGACGACATCCGCGTCATCCGGCAGCGTCTGTCGCCGAGGACGACGATGATCCTCACGCACCTCAACGGCGACCCCAACACGAACGGCCTGGAGAACGTCGTCACCGCCAGCGACCTCGCCACCTTCCACTTCGACTGATGGCGATTTATATCTCGTTCAGCCAGCGTAGGGGCGGTTCGCGAACCGCCCCTACGACGTTTCGCGCAACCGCCCAAGGGCCCGCATGAGCCCGGACCAGATCGCAGTCCTTGGCGCAGGCAACATGGGCACGGCCCTGGCGCAGGTGATCGCCTCGAACGGCCACCATGTCCGCGCCTGGAGCATTGAGACCGATGTCCTGGAGGAGATGCGAGACCACCGGGGCAACACCAGGTACCTGGCCGGCGTGGCGCTCCACCCCGGCATCGAGCCGGTGTGGGATTGCGCAGCGGCCGTGGCGGGCGCTGCCCTGGTCATCGTCAGCGTGCCTTCGCAGGTAGTGGGGCCGCTGGCGCGCGACATCTCGCCCCTGATCAAGCGTGGGCAGGTGGTCCTGAACGTGGCAAAGGGGCTGGAAGCGGGGACTCACCTGCGCCTGAGCCAGGTGCTGGAGCGCGAGCTGGGCAAGGCGTTCGGCAAGCGTGCCGGCAGCATGGGCGGGCCGGCCATCGCCATCGAGATGGCGCGCGGGGTGCCCATGGCGGTGATCATCGGCCTGGCGGACCGCGACTGCAGCCTGCGGGTGCAGCGCATCCTCCAGAACGAGCACCTGAAGGTGGAGACGACGGCGGACGTCTGCGGCGTGGAGCTGTGCGCGACCCTGAAGAACGTGTACGCCATGGCGCTGGGCGTCTGCGACGGCCTGGGCTACGGCACGAACACGAAGGCGTTCCTGGCAACGCTGGCGCTGGCTGAGATGCGCGAGATCTCCTTGGCGCTGGGCGGAGAGCGGGACACGGTCTACGGACTGGCCGGCGTGGGCGACCTGCTGACGACGGGCTACAGCGAGCACAGCCGCAACCGCACGCTGGGGGAGAAGCTGGGGAGCGGCGGCGACTGGCGGCACTTCCTGCGCAACAACACCGTCGAAGGCGTGGGGGCCTGCCGCGCGGTCAAGGAGCTGATCGCGGGCAAGGGGCTGCGGGCGCACCTGCTGGAGACGCTCTACGAAGTGCTCTTCGCGGAGCGTCCGGCGCCGGAAGCGCTCCGCCACTTCTTCCGCGAGTTCAGTTACGGGTAACGCCCGTGGGGGCGAGACGCCTCATTTGGGCTCCGCCAGGGCTTCGTCCAGCGTGTGCCAGGCCAGGGTGGCGCACTTCACGCGCACCGGGAACTTGCGCACGCCCCCCAGCGCCTCGAGGTCTCCCAGCGACTCCGGGTCGATGTCATCCGAGCCGCGCATCATGGCCGTGAAGTCCGCGATGAGGCCCCTGACTTCGGCCACCGGCTTGCCGTGGACCGCCTCCGTCATCATGGATGCGGACGACTGGCTGATGGAGCAGCCGGAGCCCATGTAGGCGATATCCTGGATGCGGCCATCGCGGACGATGACTTCGATGGTGACCTCATCCCCGCAGAGGGGGTTCAGGCCCTCGTGGGTGGCGGTGGGCGCGGCCAGGCGCCCCTTGCGCCGGGGGTGGCGATAGTGGTCCAGGATGATGTCCCGGTAGAGTTCATCGAGTTCGGCCTCCTGGCGGGCGTAGTCCGCCCGGCGGCCGGGGTCGTCAGCGGTCATGGCATCCCCTTATCCGGCCCGCAGCGGGCGGCCTGACCCACCACCCCGCCCCCGCCCAGATTCCTTCGCGAAGATGCCCTTTGCCGGCGAAGACCGTCTGCGGCGCTCAGAATGACATCGCGGGCGGGCGTACTCGAACCGGCGGCCGGGGTCGTCAGCGGTCATGGTCTTCTTGAGCGTCATTCCGATTGCAGACGTCTTCTGTCCCACCCGCCCGCCCGCGAGAGGTTATCCAGGGGACACCCCTGGACGACCCCGGCGGGGGCGGAGCCCCCAGCACTCCCGCTGTGGACCGCGGGTCCATTGTCGGAGCACTGACTTGGCAAAGAGTGGCGGTGCAGGTACTTATGCGGTGTCATTGCGGAAGAACTTGCGGGCGGCCTTCACCGCTTCCACCAACACATCCACTTCCTGGGGGGTGTTGTAGATGTAGAAGCTGGCGCGGGCGGTGCCGGAGACGCCCAGGCGGCGCATCAGCGGCTGCGTGCAGTGGTGTCCGGCGCGGATGGCCACGCCGTGGCGGTCCAGGACGGTGCCGATGTCGTGCGGGTGCAGGTCCGCGACGTTGAAGGAGACGACGCCTCCGCGCTGCTGGGAGTCGCGCGGGCCGTAGAGGATTATGTCGTCCAGCTTGCCGAGCTGCTGCAACGCGTACTCCGTGATCTCCATCTCGTGCGCGCGCACCTCGTCCATGCCGATCTCGTTCAGGTAATCGATCGCGGCGCCGAAGGCGATGACGTCCGCGATGTTCGGCGTGCCGGCCTCGAACTTCCACGGTATGTCGTTCCAGGTGGCGCCCTCGAAGGTGACCTTGCGGATCATCTCGCCGCCGCCGAGGAACGGCTCCATCTCCTCCAGCAGCTCGCGCCGGGCGTAGAGCACGCCGACGCCGGTGGGGCCCAGCATCTTGTGCGCGGAGAAGGCGTAGAAGTCGCAGTTGATGGCCTGCACGTCCACCTTCATGTGCGGGGCCGCCTGCGCCCCATCCACCAGGGACATGACGCCGTGGCGGCGCGCCTCCCCGGCCAGCTTCTCGACGGGGTTGATGGTGCCCATGGAGTTGGAGACGTGGGGCATGGCCATCATCTTCGTGCGCGCGTCGAACACGTTCTCGAGGCCGTTCAGGTCCAGGGTCTGGTCATCGCGCAGGCCGATGTAGCGCACCGTGGCGCCCTTGTCCTGGGCGAGCCGCTGCCACGGGATGAGGTTGGAGTGGTGCTCCATCTCCGTGAGCAGGATCTCGTCGCCCTCGCTGACGTTGGCGCGGCCCCAGGTGTAGGCCACCAGGTTGATCGCCTCCGTGGTGTTGCGGGTGAAGACGATGCACTCCGGAGAAGGGGCGTTGATGAAGGCGGCGACCCTGGCGCGGGCCTCCTCGTAGGCGGCGGTGGCCTCCTCTCCCAGGCAGTGCACGGCGCGATGGATGTTGGCGTTGTAGGTCTCGTAGTAGCGGACGAGGGCGTCGATGACCTGCCGCGGCTTTTGCGACGTGGCCGCGTTGTCCAGGTAGACCAGCGGCTTCCCGTAGACCATGCGGTCCAGGATGGGGAAGTCCTTGCGGATGCGGGCGACGTCAAGCATGGGGGCGACCTCGGCGGGCGAGCGGTGCCGCTGGCGCGCTCCGGCTTCGATACCTCAGCCTTCGCTGGTGACCGATCGGTCCTTCGACAGGCTCAGGACGAACGGATATGGGGCGGGCCACGTCAAGCATGGGGGCGCCTCCGGCGGGCGAGCGCCCGTACCGCGAGCGAGCTCCGGCTTCGATACCTCAGCCTGCGCTGGTGACGGACCGGTCCTTCGACAGGCTCAGGACGAACGGATATGGGGCGGGCGGTGTCAAGCATGGGAGTAACCTCGGATCGCAAGCCCTGAGCCACAGCTGGCACTCACCACGAGCGAGCGAATGCCCGTCACCCGCCCCACCAGATTCCTTCGCGAAGCTGCGACGATCCGCGCTCGGCCGTGGTCAGCGCTCAGAATGACAGGGAGAGGTGCGGCGACGTCAAGCATGGGGGCGACCTCGGCGGGCGAGCGCCCGTACCGCCAGCGCGCTCCGGCTTCGATACCTCAGCCTGCGCTGGCGGCAACCCGGCCCCCTTCGGCTCCGCTCAGGACAGGCTTCGACAAGCTCAGGGTGAACGGATGGGAGACTCATGCCGGGGCCTCCACAGTGAAGCGCGGCAGCACCCGCATGGTCTTCTCCTCCAGCCAGTGGCGCAGCGGCTCCGGCTGCACTGCGTCCAGCACCTCGCTGGCGAAGCCCTTGATCAGGAACACCCGCGCCGTCTGCTCGTCCAGGCCGCGGCTGCGCATGTAGAACAGCGCCTCGTCGGCGATGGCGCCGGCGGTGGCGCCGTGGCCGCACTTCACGTCGTCAGCGTAGATCTCCAGGCTGGGCTTGCTGTCCACCTCCGCGCGGTCGGAGAGCAGCAGGTTCTTGTCCTCCTGGTAGGCGTCCGTCTTATCGGCGCCGGGCCGCACGAGCACCGTGCCGCCGAAGACTGCGCGCGACTCGTCGTCGAGGATGCCCTTGTAGTAGAGGCGGCTGGTGCAGTGCGGCTGCGCGTGGTCGATGTTGAGGTAGTTGTCGATGTGCTGGCTGCCGGTGGTGACGTAGAGCCCGCGCAGGAAGCACGATGCCCCCGGCGCATCCAGCAGCACCTGGAAGTCGTTCCGCGCCAGGGCCGGGCCGGTGGCGAAGGAGAGGGAAGCGAAGCTGCTATCGCGATCCTGGTGTACGCGGCTGGTGCCGATGTGGTAGGCGCCAGCGTCCAGCAGCAGGCGGTAGTGGTCCACGCGGGCGCCCTCATTGAGGGCGATCTCGGTCACCGGGTCGGTGAAGCAGGGCGCGCCGTCCAGGCTGACGTAGGTCTCGATGACCGTGACCTTGCTCTGCCGTCCCGCGACGATGAGGGTTCGCGGGTAGGTTGCCATGGGCTCGCCGGCGCCGGCGGTCACGAACAAGAGGTGTATGTGGGTAGGAATCTCCTGCCCGTCCGGCACGTAGACGAACGCGCCGTCGCGCAGGAACGCGGCGTTCAGCGCCGTGAAGCCATCATGGTCGTAGCGGGCATAGCGGCCGAGGTGCTCCCTGACAAGGTCTTCGTGCGAGGCGATCGCCTCTTGCAGACTCAAGACGACCGCGCCACGCAGCCCCCCTTTGGGCTCGTGCGTGGCGGCGCTCGCAGATAGCCCCGGGGAATAGCGGCCGTTGACGAAAACCGCCTCGTGCCAGACGGTGCACCAGGGCGCCACAGCCTCGAGGTCTTCCACCGCCGGCTCTCGGTCAGGGGGTCCGCCTGAGGCGGAGGCGAAGCGCCGTTCTGCAATCGAGCCCACGTTGGTGTACTTCCAGGGCTCGTTGCCCTTGCGGGCAGTGGGGAATCCCACCTCCTGGAAGTGGGCGAAGGCGCGGCGCCGCAGGTCGCGCAGCCACTCCGGCTGCCGGTCAAGCTCCGGGGTCAGCGCCTGGAAGTCGCTCAGGTAGGTGTCGTAGGCGGCCAATGCCTGGGTCATGGTCCGATGCCGGTCCCGCGGGCGATCACGCAGGCGATCACGCAGGCGGTCACGGGGGCGATCACGCAGGATCGCCCCTACTTGGCCGCCGCCGCGACGGCTTCGCGCACCCACTCGTAGCCCTTGGCCTCCAGCTCCAGCGCCAGCTCGCGGCCGCCGGACTTGACGATGCGCCCGTCCATGAGGACGTGCACGTAGTCCGGGGTGATGTAGTTAAGGATGCGCTGGTAGTGCGTGACCAGGACGATCGCCTTCTGCGGGCTGCGAAAGCGGTTCACTCCCTCCGCCACGATCTTCAGCGCGTCGATGTCCAGCCCGGAGTCCGTCTCGTCCAGAAGCGCGAGTACGGGGTCCAGGACGGAGAGCTGGAGGATCTCGTTGCGCTTTTTCTCGCCGCCGGAGAAGCCCTCGTTCACGTTGCGCTTCACCAGGTCCGGTTCGAAACCCACGGCCTTCGCCTTTTCGTCCAGCAGCTTGTTGAACTCGCGGACCGCCAGCTTCGGCTCGCCGCGGTGCTGGCGGACGGCCTCCAGGGCCGTGCGCAGGAACTCGCGGTTGCGGATGCCGGGCAGCTCGACTGGGTACTGGAAGGCGAGGAAGATGCCTTTGCGGGCGCGGACGTCCGGGGCCATCTTCAGCAGGTCCTGGCCCTCGTAGGCGACAGTGCCCTCGGTGACGCGGTAGCCCGGCCGGCCGGCCAGGACGTTGGCCAGCGTGCTCTTACCGCTGCCGTTGGGGCCCATGATGGCGTGAACCTCGCCGAGGTTGACCGTGAGGTCAAGGCCCCTCAGGATCTCCGCCTCGCCCGCGGCGGCGTGGAGGTTTCGGACCTCCAGCAGCGGCCGGCTGTGGTTCTTGCCGCCCGGGCTCACCTTAGCCAACGGTCCCTTCCAGACTTACCTTCAGCAGCTGCGAGGCCTCCATCGCGAACTCGAACGGCAGCTCCTGGAACACGCCCCGGCAGAAGCCGTTGATGATCATCTGCTGGGCGTTCTCCTCCGAGATGCCGCGCTGCCGGCAGTAGAAGAGCTGGTCCTCGCCGATCTTCGACGTTGACGCCTCGTGCTCGACCTTGGCCGACGTGTTCTTGATTTCCAGATAGGGGAACGTGTGGGCGCCGCCCTTGTCCCCGATGAGCAGCGAATCGCACTGGGAGTAGTTGCGCGCGCCGGTCGCATGCTTCCCGATCTTCACCGCGCCCCGGTAGGTGTTCTGGCCGTGGCCCGCCGAGATGCCCTTGGACACGATCGTGCTGC
>JAUSFE010000109.1 GCA_030649945.1 Dehalococcoidia bacterium
CGGCGCCATCCTCCAGGAGCGCGCCTTCGCCAACCCGAAGATGGAGTTCGTCTGGAACACCGTCGTCACGGAGGTACTCGGCGAGGACGCTGTGACGGGAGTGCGCCTGCACAACCGCGAGACCGGCGAAGAGAGCACGATGGACGTCGCCGCCGTGTTCGTCTTCATCGGTCAGCACCCCAACACGGGCTTCCTCGGCGGCCTCGTGCCCGTGGACGAGGGCGGGCACGCGCTGGTCAGCGAGTGGATGGAGACGGAGCTGCCCGGGCTGTACGTCGCCGGCGACGCGCGGCGCAACTCCGCCCGCCAGGTTGTGAGCTCGGCCGGTGACGGCGCCACGGCGGCGATTGCGGCGGAGCACTACCTGAGCAACAGCTTTCCGGATTAGGTTACTGCCGCCACTTGACGGGCGGCCGCGAATTCCCCACGCTGTATACCGCGACCGATCGCGGGAGTGGAAGGGTCCCGGTGGGCCTCGCGGTCTTCAAAACCGTTGCGGGGCGGTGTACCCGTCCCGGGTGGGTTCGACTCCCATGCACTCCCGCCAGATACGAATCGTATCTAGCGAGAGCGCAGACTTGAATGGTCTGCGCCTGCCGTTATTGATAGGGGTCTTTCGCAATTGGTCACAGAATGGTCACAGGAAATGTTTCACAAACGAGCATGTATGTCTCTGTAGGGTTTGAAAAAGGGCAAGGCGCGTATCAGCGGAGTATGGTTCAGAGAACTATACTCCGCTAGTCACTCCGGCGGAGGCCGCTCCGTTGACGTTGAGGGCGCCTTTCGAGGACGCGACACACCTGGCCTGGAATCGGGTCAGAGTCAGCATCGGCTGTGGGGTGAGGCCTCGGAACGCGACGCAAAATGGCCGCAGGATTTTGTTACGAGCGGCGTGCGTCCCTCGTCGGCGCTCGCAGGAAAGCGTCCAGGAGGTTGGCCGCCTCTTCCTGAAGGCCCGGCAGGACGTGGCTGTAGGTGTCTAGGGTAATGGCCACGCCACTGTGACCCAGGCGTTCGCTGACGATCTTGGGGTGCACCCCGGCGCTCAACATCAGCGTGGCGCTGGTGTGCCGGAGATCGTGGAAGCGCAGCGGACCGATACTGGCGGCCCTCACCAGTGTGGCAAACCGTTGAGACACGCTGTAGGGGGGGATGGGCTTCCCCGCCGGGCCTGCAAACACCAGGTCCTGATCTTCGTAGCCTGGGCCCAGGGCCAGCCGGCGCTCTAGCTGCCTCCTGCGGTGTTCGCTGAGCAGGGCGGCGGTGTCGCGTGATAGAGAGACTCTCCGGCGGCTACGGGATGTCTTGGGCTCGCCGAACAACAGCCCCTGGCCCGCGACGTACTGGAGAGTCCGCGTGATGTGGACGCTGCCGCCGTTCAGATCCACTTTCGACCAGCGAAGGGCAAGAAGTTCGCCCTCACGCAAGCCGGTGGCGACGGCGACAAAGATGATGGCGTGCAGGTCGGGGTCTTTGCAGGCTGCCAGTAGCCTCTGCACGCCGTCGGGAGTCAGAACGTGCATCTCATGGCGTGGCGGTCGCGGCGCCTCCACGGCATCTGCAGGATTCCGGGCCAAGAGTTGCCAGCGCACGGCGTGGTGCAACGCCTCCCTGAGGACACGGTGATGATGGAGGACCGTCTGCGCCGAGAGACCGCCGTCTCTCCCGTCGACCCTGCCTTCCTGGCGGGCCTCCGAGTAGTAAGCCTGAATGTGCTGGGGGCGAAGCCCCGCCAGGGGAATCATGCCGAAGGCGGGTACCAGGTGATGGCGTACTATCTGACTATATCGCTCGTGAGTCCGGGGCGCCGTGTTCCCCTTCGCGTAGTCCTCCAGCCAGCGCTGTAGGAACTCCTCTGTCGTCAGCTTGCCGGGCGGCGCGTCGATCCCACCGTCGCGCTGGTGCAGAAGCTGCACCACCAATGCCTCGGCATCTCGCTTGGTTCCCTTCACTGACCGTCGGAGCTGGCGACGCTTTCCCGTTGCAGGATCGCGGCCCTGGTCTATTACTACCGTCCAGGAATTCTTGCCGCGCTTGCGGATGTGGCCCTGCATGGCGTGGCCTCCCCTCAGTGGCGCTGCGACGGCCGATGCCCGAAGGATACCGCCTCCGGAGGGTCCGAGGGAAGTCCCGCCTGACGCGCGATCCACTGCTCGAGGCCGTGCCGAGGGACCCTGATCACGCGGCCCAAGCGTACATGCGGCAAGTGGCCCTGGGCCACCAGCTCGTAGGCTAGATTGCGAGAGATACGCAGGAGCTGCGCTGCCTCACGCACGGTAAGGAGGAGGGATCTATCGGTCGTAGTTGTCATCGCGGTTTCGCCCTTGCGCTGGCACCCGCGGACGGGTCTAACCCTGCCAGCAGTCCCCTTCCACCCAACCAGAAGACGCGGTCCGGCGAGCCGGAAGATCGCCACACCGGACCGGAGGGGCCGACCCGCTCGACCAGGGTGTCCACACTCGTAAGGAATGGAGCAGGCTCAGCTGCCGCCTCAGCGAACGTTGCGTCGAGGCCCTGCCAGATGATGTTCTCCCGCAGAGGCGAGACCGTAACCACCAGAACGCGCGGGCTCGCGGGCAGCTTGGTTCCTCGATGTTGAAGCCCTGCGAAGTAGGCCGCATAAGCCCTGAACTTCTCCACCATATCCGGCAGCCTCACCGTTCCCCGATCCCACTCGAGGTAGAAGCGCCGCACTCTTCCCTGGCAGTGAAGGTCGCCGGCCCCGTCAGGCCGTAGCCAGTGCGTGACCTCGCCGAAAGTGAACTTCTGTGCCGCCTCGGAGGCGCTCAGCCAGCGGACGAGCCGCCGGCCGTTGTTGTCCTTGCCCTGGATCAATCTGATGAAGAAGCCATTGACGCCGACCGTGTGCTCAAACTGCCGCAGCAACGTCTGAAGGCGGCCATCACCTTTCCGCTTCTTGCCCGTTCCG
>JAUSFE010000013.1 GCA_030649945.1 Dehalococcoidia bacterium
GGCGTCGTGGTGGCCCCGCCCCTGCGCGTGGCCCTCGCCGCCGCCAGCCCGGCGACCCTCGATCGCCTGCTGCGCCCGCTGCGGCAGCGGCGCCCCCGGCAGCCGCGGCGCCTCGCCCCGGCCCTCGGCACCCTGCGCGCCCAGGTGCCGTTGCGCACCTGGAGCGAGTGGAGCGGGGTGGCCCCTGGCGCCCTGCAAGGCGATCTTGTCTTGCATTGTGGCGAGTCCACGGCCGGCTTCGACCTCGCCACCACGTGGACCGAGCTGCAGGCCGTCTGGGGCCTGCACCACCACCGGCGCGTCACCAGGCGGCATCCATCTCCTCCGCCAGCGTCTGCCCGGCCCCCCTGCGCGCGCGGCACAGTGACCATGGGGGCGAATGCCTCACCGCGTGTCTCGTGACGTGGTGCCGTCGCGAGGGGATCCGCTTCACCCGCAGCCGCCCCCTATCGCACGAACGATCAGGCCTGGGTCGAGCCGCGCAACGGGCCCCTCGTCCGCCGCCTCGTCGGTTACGACCGCTCCAGTTCCCGCGCCGCCTTGGCCGTCCTGCAGCGGCTGGACGGCCTCCTCCGCCTGCAGCACAACGTCTTCCGCCCTGTGTCCGCACGCTCCGCAGCACGCGCCGCGTCGGCAGCCAGGTCCTCAAGCAGTACGACGCCCCCCGGACCCCCTCCCAGCGGATGCTCCTCAGTGGCGTCCTGACCGAGGCCCAGCGCCAGGCCCTGGCGCAGCAGTGTCAGGCCCTCGATCCTCTCGCGCTCGCTCGCGACATCCAGCTCACCCTGGACCTGCTGTGGAAATTGGCCGACACTCGTCCCCGCCGGGAGGCCGCCCGTGGGTAACACATTTGTGAGGCATCCCCCTCGACGTTCGGTAACACCTACTTCTGAGGCATCACGGGGCCGGCCGAGCTCATGAAGAGACTCGGCGCTCAAGGACACGGGCGCGCGGCAGCAGGATCAGCTCCTTGCGCGCCGTCGACCCAGCGGAAGAAGACGAGCGGCACGAGGAAGAAGAAAATGAGGTGGCCCGAGGCCATGCGGAGCGTGATCGCGCCCTGGGCCTGCGCGTCCGGGTCGAGCAAGAGACACAGGACGAAGTTCATCCACGCGTAGAGCGCGGCGCCCACGACGAACAGCTGCAGCCCCGGCGGCACTTTGCTGACGAGCGCGCGCCAGTCGTGAACGGCCACGCGCCCCCAGCGCCGGCCGAGGGCGGCCGTGCTCCTGAGCCGCGCGACCATCACCGCCGCGAGCACGAAGACGAGGGCGCCCAGCGCCCAGACGGCGCGCTCGCCGGGCAGAGCCGCCCAGGGCGTGAAGGACAGGAAGTGCAGCGCCGCGCTCGCGACGAATCCCGCCGCGGCAAGCCAGAGACAAACCGTTCGCATCGCCCCTCTCTGCTAGGAGCGTGTCGGAGAAATGAGCGCGAACTGCGCCCAGACGGAACCAGCGGGGGGTTGCGGGATCGTGGATCGGCACCGAGCCGGTTCGAGCCCATGCCCGCGCTGCGGTTTACGCATAGGCAACCTCACGCGCGGCAC
>JAUSFE010000122.1 GCA_030649945.1 Dehalococcoidia bacterium
CGCCGCGCAGATCCGCCGGGCACTCCTTCTCGATGAAGTCGCGGACTTCCTCTCGGAACGCTTCTTCCTCTGGGGTGAGGCGAAAGTCCATCACGGTCTCCTTTCGACGAGCCGGTCCAGCGGCCCACGGCCTGCCGGCCATGCCGAATTTCGGCACTGGGATGATACGCCAACCTTGACGTGCAAGTCAAATGGTTTACGCAAAAATGTAAGGTTCCGAATCCGGTTCCTAGAATGCCGATTCCGGCTTGGCGTACTGTTAGCCGCCGAACAACACCATCCGGTCGAAGTACACCTCGTTCCGGGCCAGAAGCTCCCCCCGTAGCACGACGAGGTCCATGCCGTCGATCTCAGCGGTCTTTCCTCCGGCGGCAGGAGTCAGCTGCGCGTGCCAGAGGAAGGCGCCGCCGCTGCCGTCAGCGAAGGGGTGGAACTCCCGCAGCGACCAGTGCATCTTCCAGCGCTCGAACAGCCTGCTCAAGTACCTGCGCATCGCTTCATGACCCACCACAGCTCCTCGCGTGTTCGGGTCCAGGTAAACGCAGTCCTCTGTGTAGCAGGCGACGACACCGTCGACATCTTGCTTGTTCCAGGCCGAGAGCACCCTCTGGCTGAGCCTCTCGGCTCCCCCCACATCAGTGAGTTTGACCACATCCGTGCCCATGACATCGTGCCTCCTTATGGGTCTGAGTGACGTCTGCGTCAATGATAATCGCCGTTAACGTAAACGTCAAATGCTTTACAAGAATGTGTTACACAAAACTGTAAAGTTTCTCGCAGCCCCAATGCCGCCGCTGGACATACCGTACTCCTGATACAGGGGCTAGCCGGCGGGCTGGTCGCCTGCGGGTTGACGCGCTGCCCGCCCGCTGCTAGGAGCGGGGCGCTAGCCCTGCTCCCCCTCCCTCTCCGCCCGCTCCCGCTCGCGCGCCTCCTCCTCCGAACGGCGCTCCCGCTCGTCCAGCGTCTCCGCCAGCTCGATAGCGCCCTCCTCCGTCGTGCGCAGCTCCGCCTGCAGCCGCTCGCCCAGCACGGCGTAGCGGTCCCTGCCCAGGTAGTGCAGCGGCCGGTAGTCCACATCGCCGACGAGCCACGTCTCGTCGAACGAGTCGCTCTCCGCCAGCACGACGAGCACGCGGCCCACGAACAGCGTGTGGTCGCCCAGGCGCAGGGCGTCCTCCAGGCCGCA
>JAUSFE010000136.1 GCA_030649945.1 Dehalococcoidia bacterium
CAGATGGAGGAGCGCCTGCACGACCGCGTCATCGGCCAGGACGAGGCGATCACCGCCGTGTCCGACGCCATCCGCCGCGCCCGCGCCGGGCTCAAGGACCCGCACCGGCCCATCGGCTCATTCATCTTCCTGGGTCCCACCGGCGTCGGCAAGACGGAGCTGGCCCGGGCCCTGGCCGAGTTCCTCTTCGACGACGAGGACGCCATGGTGCGCCTGGACATGAGCGAGTACCAGGAGCGCCACACCGTGTCGCGCATGATCGGCGCGCCGCCCGGCTACGTCGGCTACGACGAGGGCGGCCAGCTGACGGAGGCGGTCCGCCGCCGCCCCTACCGCGTGATCCTCCTGGACGAGATCGAGAAGGCGCACCCGGACGTTTTCAACGTGCTCCTCCAACTGCTGGAAGACGGCCGCCTCACGGACGGCCACGGCCGCACGGTGGACTTCCGCAACACGGTCATCATCATGACCTCGAACCTGGGCACGGAGGGCCTGCAGCGCCCGGGCCTGGGCTTCGTGGCCGCGGCCAAGCCCTCCCGGTCCGAGAAGGAGCGCCAGAAGGCGGAGGTGGAGAAGGCGCTGCGCAACGCCTTCCGGCCGGAGCTGCTCAACCGCATCGACGAGATCATCGTCTTCGACCCGTTGACGGAGGCCGACCTGGAGCAGATCGTGGAGCTGCTGCTGAACGACGTGCGCGAGCGCCTGGCCGACCGCAGGGTGAGCCTGGAGCTGACCGACGCCGCCAAGGCCGCCCTCGTGCGCGAGGGCTACGACCCCGTGTTCGGCGCGCGCCCGCTCCGCCGCACTATCGAGCGGCGGATCGCCAACCCGCTCTCCCGCCGCATCCTGGCCGGCGAGTTCGCGGAGGGCGACACGGCCCTCGTTGACCACGCCGACGGCGAGTACGCCTTCGAGAAGAAGCGCGTGAAGGCCGCGACGGCGACCCGGTGAGCGCAGGGTAGGGGCGCATCATGACGCGCGACTACGGCCCACCATGGCAGAGCACCGGGGTTGTGCCGGCAAGAGGGATGGGCCGGTAGCAACTCTGGGGGAGGCCGTCCTCCCTTCGCGGCAGGGGCTCTCTCCGCGTTGTCCGGCTGGCTGCTGCCCAACGAAAACAGCGAGGCGGGCCGGCGTGGCCCGCCTCAGATCGCTTGCCTTTCTGCGGCCGCTACGTCTCAGCCTGGGCCGCGGACGCCTTCCGGCCGTTGCCGGGCCGCCAGTTCGCGCGGCGCAGGAACGCCGGCGCGCTCGCCTGCGCCCGCTCCACCGCCACCCGCACGTCGCCGAAGCCCTGCCGTACCACCTCTCGCGTCTCCCGCTGGGACTCCACCACGTCCTCTATCCACTCGCGGGCCAGGGCCAGGGTGCGGGCCTGGGAGTTGCCCACCACATCGGACACGGACTCATACAGGCCCACGACATCCGTGGGGTTGACGAACCAGCGGCGGCCCACCTCCGCCCAGTCGCGGCTGCCCTGGCGGGCGCCCTCGATCAGGCTGCGGTTGAAGCGGTGGTAGCGGTCGCTGCTGCTGCGGATGGCGTCGAACACCGTGGCCTGACGCTCGATGACGGCGTCAAGAAACCGGTCGACGGCCGCTTTGCGGGTAGTAGTGCTCATAATCTGCACTCCTCGGCTGCCGGTTAATTGGGGATGCGCGTTCGCATCCATTACACCCGCTCGCCCGGCGCACTGTCAAGCCCCAAAAGTGGTTAAGGCTAACAAAAGTTAGCAGATTGTCTGATGCGCACGATTGCGTGGCCACGCTGGAACCGCCGGTGGGGCTGGGCGTGCTCCTCGTCGAGTAGCCCCCGGCCGGCCGAATAGTCCCGCAAAGAGTGTGCAGCACACCTGGGCGGAGGGGAAAGCCCCTCCGCCCAGGCGCGTTACAGGCCGGCGGCGGCATGCGGGGAGCGAGCGACCCGCAGCCTTCGGCGTGGCGTATTGAGGGATGCCTGCCCTATAATGGAATCGTTCACACAAGGGTTATTCTCTCAAGAGTTGCTGGTAACAAAGACTTGCGCATTGCTCTGGGCAGCGACGAACGGTCGCCCCTGGCGGATTTTGTTGAGCAGGAGCTGCGGCGCCGCGGCTTCCAGGTGGAGCTGTTCGGCCCGCTGAAGGGCGATGCACTCGCCTGGCCGGACGTGGCGCAGGCCGTAGCGGAGTGCGTCGCCTCCGGCCGCGCCGATGAGGGCGTCCTCTTCTGCTGGACCGGCACCGGCGTCGCCATCGCCGCCAACAAGGTGCCCGGCATACGCGCCGCCCTCTGCGGGGACGCGCAGACCGCCCGCGGGGCGAAGGCCTGGAACCAGGCCAACGTCCTCTGCCTGAGCCTGCGCTCCGCGTCTCTGGCCGTGGCCGGGGAGGTGCTGGACGCCTGGTTCTCCGCAGAGCCGGACCCCGCGGAGGCGGAGAACGTCAATAAGCTGAAGACTCTCGATGACCGGTACCGGCCCGCGGCCCTGGCCACAGAGAGAGGGAAAGGAATCCATTAGTGGCGGAAGAAGAGAGGAAGCGCAAGAGAGGCCGGCGGCGTGGCCGCCAGGAAGCGCCACAGCCGGCCGCCAGACCGCAGGAGCCGCCGGCAGAGCCGGTGCCCCAGCCCGGTGAACTGGAGATAACCGCCGAGAGCGATGTGCCCGGCGTCACTCCCCCGCGCTTTCGTTTCCGCCGGCGCAGAAAGGAAAAGGACGCCGGGAAAGAGCACGTGCGCCCGGCGGAGCGCGCGGCGTCCTCCGCCGGCGCCGGGGGCGCCTCTCCCATGGACTTCTGGCGCACCGCCCAGGCTCGGACCCGGCGCGAGCGGGCGCTGCCCAGGCAGCCGGGCCCCGCCGGCTTCTGGCGGCGCATCACCTCCCTCTACTTCCCGCCCTGGGTGCCCGTCGTCGCCATCATTTTCGTCGTCTTCGCCATCCTCGGCCTGCTCTTCTTCACCCGCTCCGCCACCGGGGCGCCGCGCATTGCGGACCACTGGCACGCCACCTATCAGTTCCTGGTCTGCGGCGAGCGCCAGCCCAACTTCCCCACCTGGGAGGGCGTGGGCGTGCACACCCACGCCGACGGCGTCATCCACATCCACCCGTTCAGCCCCTCGGAAGAGGGGTCCGGCGCCCGCCTTGTCAAGTGGTTCGAGTACGGCGGTGGCACGCTGACCGGCGACGAGGTCCGCGCGCCCGGCACCCGCAAGACCTACAAGAACGGAGACGCGTGCGACGACGGCCGCGCGGGCGTCGTCCAGGTCTCAGCCAACGGCCGCCTGCTCACCGATTGGAGCCGCTACATCCCCCATGACGGCGACCGCGTCCGCATCGAGTTCGGCCCGCCCGGGGAGATCACGCAGCTCGCGGACCGCACGATCATCCCCGACACCGAGGCCAAGCGCACGATCAGCCTGGAAGTGAGCGGAGACACCGAGGGCGAAGCCAAATTCACGCCCGGCTCCCTGGAGGTGACCGCCGGCGAAGCGGTCAAGATCGACGTCAAGAACATCGGCAAGATATCCCACGGCTTCCGTGTGAACGGCGACGACGGCGCGTACGACACGGCGGACGACTTCGTGGTCAAGCCCACCGCCGCCGACGCCGCTGACACGGGCGATATCCTGCTGCCCGGCCAGGACGGCTCCGTCGTCGTGCGCTTCGACGTCGCCGGCACCGTCGAGTTCCGCGATCCCGCCGCCGCCGCGGCCTCCTCGACAGGGTCCATCATCGTGCGCCAGGCCGTGGCGGTCAGCCCCACGCCCAGCGCCGCGCCGCAGGAGGTGGTGGATGTGACGCTGGACGTCACCTTCGGGGACGCCTCCATCGACCCGCCGGAACTGACCGTAGACGTCGGCCAGAAGTTCCGCATCAACCTGAACAACCCCAGCGGCTTCATCCACAACCTGCGCATCGCCGGGCCCGACGGGCAGTTCAAGACGGACGACGACATTGTCCCCACCGAGGACGTGCTACCGGGCCAAAACGGCGAGCTGGTGGGCCAGATCGCCAGCCCCGGCGTCTATGAATTCCGGGACGACTTCCACCCGACGGAGATAAACGGGACGCTCACCGTCCAGTAAGGCAGCGCGCCAGGTTGAATAGCGGCGAGCTCCGGCGCTTCCTCTTCGTCGTCCTGCCTGCCGGCCTCTGCATTACAGTGGTCGCCGTCCTCGTGGCGACGGTGCTGCAGACGCACGTGGCCACGGCGCCCGGGCCCGGCGGCGGCACCGGGGCGCCGCGCACCGCGGACCACTGGCACGCCACGTACCAGTTCCTGGTCTGCGGCGTGCGCCAGCCCAACTTCCCCACCTGGGAGGGCGTGGGCGTGCACACCCACGCAGACGGCGTCATCCACATCCACCCGTTCAGCCCCGCGGAGGAAGGCCGCGGCGCCCGCCTTGTCAAGTTTTTCGAGTACGGCGGTGGCAAGCTCACCGGCGATGAGGTCCGCGCGCCCGGCACCCGCAAGACCTACGGGAACGGGGAAATCTGCCCGGACGGCCGTGCGGGCGTTGTGCAGGTCATCGTCAGCGGCGAGTCGCTGGCGGACTGGAGCGAGTACATCCCCGCGGACGGCGACCGCATCATCATCATCTTCGGCCCGCCGCAGCAGCAGGTCTCGGCGGCCGGTGCCTGCCTGCCGGCAAGCAGGCCCTGTCGCGCGGCGCTTGACAGCGGCCGCGCCTTCCGTATACTGAGGGCGCCTTCGCAGGGAGGGGCAGCTTTGGCCGGAAACCGGAGGGAGAAATGCCCGTAGTCACCATGTCGGGCAACATCGCCAGCGGCGCCCGCGAGGTGGGCGAGGCCGTCGCCAGAGTGCTGGGCGTGGACTTCGTAGACCAGCAGCTCATGGTGCAGGCGGCCCAGCGCTGCGGCGTGCCCGTGGGCTCCGTAGCCGAGCATGACGAGCGTTACGCCAGCTTCCGCCAGCGCGTCTCGGCAGTGCTGAACGCCTTCCTGGAGCGCTCGGCGGTGGCCTCCGGCGCGGATCCGCTCACCGGCGCCACCGGCCTGGAGGGCATCCTTTCGCGCACCTACGCTGAGATGGCCGCCGAACACGAGGAGCCCCAGATCAGCGACCAGCTCTACCTCAAGACCATCACCGCCATCATCGGCGAGCTGGCGGCCACCGGCGACATCGTGATCCTGGGGCACGGCAGCCAGATGATGCTGGCCGGCCTGCCGCGCGTCCTGCATGTGCTCTGCGTCGCCCCCCAGAAGCTGCGGGCGCACCGGCTGGCAGAGCGCGAAGGCATCGGCCTGGAAGAGGCCACCCGCCGCACGGTTGAGAGCGACCGCGCCCGCGCCGCCTTCTACCGCAAGTTCTGGAAGGTGGAAGTGGAGAACCCGAACCTCTACGACCTGACGATCGAAACCTCGCGCCTACCCTACGACCTCGCGGCGGAGCTGGTGGCTACCGCGGCGCGGGCCCGGGCCGCCAACGGGCCGCCGGCCGCCACAGAACCGTAGCGGAAGCCTTCCAGGCTTCCACAAGGCGGCGGGGGGCAGCGGCAACTCCCCCGCGCAACACGGGGGTACAGGGGGCGGAGCCCCCTGTCGGGGGTCTGGGGGTGTCCCCCAGATAACATCCCGGGCGCTTGCCCGCCTCAGGAGGGGGCGGGTGGGACGCACGGCACCCCGATTGCGGAACGGTGGGGCTGGGTGGCAACACCCCGCGCGCCACCGGAACGTCGCCGGTCAGGCCTGTCCCTGCGCGACGGCATCCAGCAGCGACCGCAGGTACGCCTCCGCTCGCTCCAGCCGCGCCTGCATGCCCCAGGGGTTCTGTGGCGCCAGCGGCAGCCCCCAGCCCCGGGCCTCGGCGCCTTCGCCCACGATCTCCAGGAAGCCGGTCTCCTGCGGCGAGCCCTTCCCGAACAGCGTCACCAGCACGTGGTGCGTGGTATCGACCCACTTGCCGTAGTCGTAGGACACGGGGCCGCGGCCGCGCAGCCACGGCACCATGTCCAGCTGCTTCTGGACCTTCTCCGCGGCGGTCGCCATCTCCAGGCCAGACTAGCCCAGCGGCGAAGCGAAACGCAAGCGAAAGCCGTTGGGGTCGCTGATGATGAAGTCCCGCAGGCCGTACTCCCGGTCCGCGATCTCGTGCACCACCGTCACGCCTTGCTGCCGGCAGCGCTCACGGACGGCGTCCACATCCGGCACCATGATCCGCACGTCGATCGCCAGGCCGCGCGGCGCCCTTACTGCCTGCCCGTAGAGCGACTCGTGGGCGAGCATAACGACCGCGGGCCCCAGGTACACGATGGCGAACGTCGAGTCCTCACGCAGCAGCCGAAAGCCCAGTCTGTCCACGTAGAAGCGCACCGCCGCCGGCACGTCCGGCACGAACAGCTCCGGCGCCACCGGCGCGGGCTCGTCGTCGTCGCCGGGCATCAGCCGTCGCGCTCGGCCAGGTCTCCCCAGCGCTGCCGGTGCTCCCGCTTCAGTTGCTCCAGGGCAGCTTGGTACTTCAGACTGAGCAGGGAGCTCGTGGTCAGGATGAGGGCGTCCTCGTGGGTGTCGGAGTAGTAGCGCGGGCGCAGGCCCAGCTGCTGGAACCCGTATTTCTCGTAGAGCGCCAGGGCCGGCTCGTTGGAGACCCGGCACTCCAGCGTCATCAACGGCTGGCCCGCGCGCTGCGCCAGCTCAATGGCGGCGATCAGCAGGAACTCGCCGATCCCCTGGCGGCGGTGGCTGTCACGCACGGCGATGGTGACGATGTGCGCCTCGTCCGGCAGCAGCCAGACGCCGACGAAGCCCAGGACCAGCTCCTCGCGCTGCTCCGGCGGCGGCAGCCTGCCGTCGTCGCCCCCCAGGATCTGCCTCAGTTCCCCCAGCAGGCGCCCCACGGGCCCGCCCTGCCGCGGCTGCGGCTCTTCGATGGCCGGCGGCGCCTGCGCGCCCCGACGGGCGCCCGTATGGGCGGGCCTGTGCTCCACGACGACGATGTAATGCGCCAGGCGGTTCTGCTGCAGCTCCCGCTTGTACGCCGTCGGCGGCCACATGCTGGGGAACGACTCCCGCTCCACCTCCATCACCTGCGGGATGTCCGCGATGCGCATCTGCCGTACAAGATAGCGAGTAGCCGTCCGCATGGTTCGACAATTCTAGCATAGCAGTTCGCCACGAAAAACAGCGCGGCCGCCCGCCCGCCGCTCAATGCTCCAACGCTCTCCTGCTCCCCGTCGTTCCATCCGCGCCAATCCGCGGCCAAACCCCGGTTCTAGGTTCTCGGCCTTGCTCAAATGCTCCAATGCTCCATTGCTCGGGGGGGGCGGCGAGGGGACGTGGCCCCACACATCCTTTACGTTAGCGTCAGGTATCGCTAGAATCGGAACCACGGGGCTGTGTTCGCCCCCTGTCTTCCATGTACGCGCTGCGACTGTTCGCCTTTCTCGCCCCCTACAAGCGCCGCACGGCTCTGGCGGCCCTCTGCGTGCTCAGCTCCAGCGCCGCCATCCTCGCCATGCCCCAGCTCATCCGCTGGGCCATCGACTACGGCCTGGGCGTCGAGCGGCAGGGCGATAGCTACGTCGCCACCGGCGAGCAGCGCTTCCTGGTGATCGCCGCCCTGGCCATCATGGGCGCCGCGGCGCTGCGCGGCATCTTCGCCTACGGCCAGACCTACCTGGGCGAGTGGCTGAGCCAGCGCGTCGCCTACGACATCCGCAATCGCATCTATGACCGGCTGCAGCGCCTCTCCTACGCCTATCACGACCAGCAGCAGACTGGGCAACTCATGTCGCGCGCCACCCAGGACGTGGAGGCTGTGCGCTGGTTCATTGCCATGGGCGTCCTCCGCGGCGCCTACATCGCCATCCTGCTGGTCTCCATCCTCGCGCTCATGATGCTCACCAACTGGAAGCTCGCCCTGGTCGTCTGGGCGTTCATCCCCTTCATCGCCTGGCGCTCCACCGTCATGGCGCTCTCCCTGCGCCCCATCTGGATGCGCGTGCAGGAGGGGCTCGCGCGCATGGCCACCGTCCTCCAGGAGGCCCTCACCGGGGCGCGCGTCGTCAAGGCGTTTGCCCGCGAGCGGTACGAAGGCGAGAAGTTCGGCCGCGAAGCGGAGGCCGTCTTCGGCGACTCCTACCGGTCCGGCCGCATCCAGGCGTTCAACGCGCCGCTAATGTCCGGCCTCTGGCTCGCCGCCGCGGCGGGCACCCTCTGGCTGGGCGGCCGTGAGGTGGCGTCCGGGCGCCTGGAGATCGGCGAGCTGACGGCGTTCCTGCTCTACCTCACCGTGCTGCAGATGCCGGTGCGCGTGCTGGGCTGGATCATCATGATCTCCGCCCGCGCCAACGCCGCCGGCGCGCGCATCTTCGAAATCATCGACGCCGAGTCCGCCGTCAAGGAGAAGCCGGGCGCCGTCGCGCTCAAGGACGTGGAGGGTCACGTGCGCTTCGCCGGCGTCTCCTTCGCCTACGACGCCATCAGCCCCGTGCTCTCCCAGATCGACATCGACGCCACGCCCGGCCAGGTGGTCGCGCTCATGGGCCCCACCGGCAGCGGCAAGACCACCGTCGTCAACCTCATGCCCCGCTTCTACGATGTCACCGGCGGCAGCATCAGCATCGACGGTGTCGATATCCGCGATGCCGCCCTCGCCTCCCTGCGCACGGTCATCGGTACCGTCCAGCAGGACGTCTTCCTCTTCTCCGCCACCATTCGCGACAACATCGCGTACGGCGCCGTCAACGCGGCTCAGGAGGAGATTGAGGCCGCGGCCAAGGCGGCGCACATCCACGACTTCATCATCAGCCTGCCCGAAGGCTACGACACGTGGGTGGGCGAGCGCGGCATCACGCTCTCCGGCGGCCAGAAGCAACGCGTCGCCATCGCCCGCACCATCCTCATGGACCCGCGCATCCTCATCCTGGACGACTCGACGTCCAGCGTGGACACGGAAACCGAGTACCTCATCCAGCAGACGCTGGCGGGCCTCATGAAGGGCCGCACGACGTTCGTGATCGCCCAGCGCCTGCGCACCGTCAAGATGGCGGACCAGATACTCGTCTTGCAGGACGGCCGGATCGTGGAGCGTGGCCGCCATGCGGAGCTGCTGCGCAAGGGCGGCATCTACCGCCAGATATACGACCTGGAGCTGCGCGACCAGGAAGAGGCGCTGGAGGCACAGCCCCCGGTCCCCGCGGCGGAGCTGGCGGCGGGGAGCTAGGGCGCAGGTGGAGGAAGCGGATGCCTTCGCGGAGAAGGCGGCGGAGAGCCTGGCCTCGGCAGGGGACGACTTTGCCCAGGGGCGGCACAACTCGTGCTCGCGCAACTCGTATTACGCGGCGTTCCAGGCTGCTGTGGCGGCGCTCCTGCTGGAGGGCATACGGCCGGCGCGGCGTTGGGATCACGAGTTCGTCCACTCGGAGTTCCAGGGCAGGCTGGTTTACCGGCGTAAACTGTATTCATCGCGTTACCGGACGCTACTTACAGACGCCTTCCGCGTTCGGGTCGACGCCGACTACTCGGCGCGATTCGTCAGTCGGCGTAGCGCTCTCGAGATTCTACGGGGGGTGAGGGGGTTGCTAGGTGAGATAAAGGAGAAGAACCATGGCGGTCGCTAGGTTGAGGAGCAAGAGACAGGAGCGGATCGACGAGTTGAAGCAGGTTCTCCTGGCGCGCTTTCCCGACGCGAAGTTCCGCGTCACCCCTGCGCCCGACGCGCCGCGCATCACCGCGCTGTGGACTTACACTTCCGCCGACCTGGACGAGGTGGCCGATGCCGTGCGGGATCGGGAGTTCGAGATCATGGTGGAGGACGGCATTCAGATAATCGCCATCCCAATGCTGCCCGAGGAGTACAGAAGCTAGCCATGGGCATGTGGGGGGGCGCCAGCGCCGGCGGCTGGAGCCAGGGCGGTCCGCCCAGCGGCCGGCCCGGGCACGGCCTCAAGCGCAGCGTTGACGGCTGGGACGACGAGGAGCTGGGCCGCCTCTACGACCACGCTGTCGTCAGGCGCCTGGCCCCGTACCTCCGGCCGTACCGCCGCCAGGTCATCTTTGCCGTCCTGGGCCTGCTCATGTTCGCCGTCGCCTCCAACGTGCAGCCCTTCCTCATCGGCCGCGCTATTGACCACGTCACACCCCCCTCGCGCGACCTCGAAGGCGTCGGCATCATCGGCGCCGTGCTCATCGGCCTGGCGGGCGTCGGCTGGCTCGGCCAATGGCTGCAGCAGGCGACCACGGCCTACGTGGGCCACCACATCCTGCTGACCCTCCGCATGCAGATGTTCAACCATATCGAGAAGCTGTCCCTCAGCTTCCTGGACCGCAATGAGGTGGGGCGCGTCATGTCGCGCGTCCAGAACGACGTTACGGTCCTCCAGGACCTCCTCACCACCGGCTTCCTCACCATCGTGGCGGACTTCGCCGGCCTGGGACTCGTCATTTTCTTCCTCATGTACCAGGACTTCCAGCTCTCGCTCATCACCTTCGCCGTCGTGCCCGTCCTCATCGTCGTCATGGCCGTCTGGCAGGCGCGGGCGCGCAAGGCCTTCGTCCGCGTGCGCCAGGCCATCGCCATCGTCAATGCCAACCTCCAGGAGAACGTCTCCGGCGTCCGCGTCATCCAGAGCCTCTCGCGTGAGGACGAGAACATCCGCCGCTTTGACCGGGTGAACGCCGACAACCTGAGCGCCAACGTGGAGGCCGGCCGCATCACCGCCGCCGTCATGCCCATGGTAGAGCTGCTCGTCTCCATCGCCACGGCCCTCGTCATCGTCTTCGGCGGCATGCGCGTGCTCGATGGCTCCCTCACCGTCGGCACCGTCGTCGCCTTCGCCCTCTACGTCCAGCGCTTCTTCGACCCCGTGCGCGACCTGGTCCTGCAGTACACGCAGCTGCAGCGGGCCATGGCCGGCGGCCAGCGCATCTTCGAGGTCCTGGACACGCAGCCCGAGATTGTGGACGCCGCCGCTGCCGCCGAACTCCCAGACATCGGCGGCGAGGTCGTCTTCGACCACGTGAGCTTCGGGTACGTGCCGGGCATCCGCGTCCTCGACGACATAAGCCTGCACGTGAAGCCCGGCGAGACGGTTGCCCTGGTGGGCCAGACCGGCGCCGGCAAAACCACCCTCACCTCACTCGTCGCCCGCTTCTACGATGTCACGGAGGGCCGGCTGCTCATCGATGGCCACGACGTCCGCGAGATCAAGCACGAGTCGCTGGCGCGGCGCCTGGGGATCGTGTTGCAGGATCCCTTCCTCTTCTCCGGCACCGTGCGCGAGAACATCCGCTACGGCCGCCTGGACGCCACCGGGGAGGAGATCACGGAGGCGGCCAGGACCGTGGGCGCGCACGACTTCATTAAGCGCCTGGCGCAGGGCTACGACACGGAGCTGCACGAGCGCGGCCAGAACCTTTCGCTGGGGCAGCGCCAGCTCATCGCCTTCGCCCGCGCCGTCATCGCGGACCCGCGCATCCTCATCCTGGACGAGGCCACGGCCAACGTGGATACGCGCACGGAAGTCGTCATCCAGCGGGCCCTCAAGCGGTTGCTCAAAGGCCGCACCTCGTTCGTTATCGCCCACCGCCTCTCCACCATCCGCGGCGCGGACCGGGTGATCGTGCTGGAGAACGGGCGCATCGCGGAAATGGGCACGCACGCGCAGCTCCTGGCCCGCGGCGGCATCTACGCCCGCCTCTACCGCATGACCTATGAGCAAGCCTCAGGCGGACCGGCCGCCGCCGACGGCCAGCAGGCGTCCCCGTCCGTCTCGCCGGCGCCCTCGGGCTAGCTGTCGTTCCCACGGACGTTGTTGACAGATATCGCTAAGTCGTGGCGCAGTAGGTTGCCTTCTCGCGTAGCACGGGGGTACAGGGGGCCCTTCGGCTGCGCTCAGGACAGGCTCCGCCCCTGTCGGGGGTCTGGGGGTGTCCCCCAGATTTACATACCGGGCGGGTGGACGCACGGCATCTCGATTGCGGAACGGTGGGGCTAGGTGGAAGCCAGGCGCCGCTGGCAAGGCTGACCTCGCCGTAAACAACGTGTGGGAACTACAGCTAAGGCGCGGGCGCCGGCAGTGAGTAGCGCAGGAAGAGGCGGGGCCGCGCGTCCCGCCGCGCAAACGGTTGGGCGCGGCGCAAAATGGCACCGGGGGCCACGCAGGCCCCCGGCGCCAAATCACAGTCGGTGCTTAGTAGCGACCGCCGGAAGACGGCTGCTTGCTGAAGCAATCACTGCAATAGACGGGCCTGTCGCCGCGGGGGGCGAACGGGACCTGCGTGTCTTTGCCACAGCTTGCGCACACCGCCGGGTGCATCTCCCGCCGTCCGCCGTAGCCGCCGCCGCCACCACCGCCGCCGAGGTCCGCCCGTCGGTTGTGACGGCAGGTCGGACATCGCTTGGGCTCGTTAGCGTAGCCCTTTTCGGCGTGGTACTGCTGGTCCTCAGCGGTGAACGCGAACGACTGCCCACAGTCCTGGCACGTAAGTTGCCTTTCCTGGTACATCATGGCCTCCTTTCATCGTTAGTTGGCAAAGGTTCGGCCTGCTGGCTCCGGACGCCTGATGTACCAGGGTTCCGCGGTCCTGCGGGTGCGGAACGTTCACCACGGCTTCCACCGTAACACGAATTCGCGGCGATTCACAGGTCTAGCTGGCTCTGCCACAGGTTTACCAACATTTTTGCTTGAAAATAGCCACCCGTCTGCTAAACTGGTTTCTACATAAGTCCCAGACGCGCCAGAGAGGTCATCCCTGATATGCCGTGTGAGAACCATCGCAGGTTGGAAATCCCCGTTCAGCCCGCCCTCAAGCAGGACCCGCGCGAGCGCATCAAGAACTGGGATGAGCCGTTCCTGGGCTACACACTGGAGACCGCTGTCGTGGAGGCCCAGCGCTGCATCCACTGCCCCACTGCCCCCTGTCAGGAGGCCTGTCCCACCGGCAACGACATCCCCTCTGCATTCCTCTTGCTGGAGAGAGACGATCCGGCCGGCGCCGCCGCCAAGTTCCGCGAGACCAGCAACCTGCCGGACATGTGCGGACGCCTTTGCCCCCAGGAGTCCCTGTGCGAGGGCGCCTGCGTCGTCGGCTTCGCCATCCGGCCGGCCCCTTACGGCAAGCAGCCGCCGGTGGCCATCGGCAAGCTCGAGGCCTTCATCGCGGACCACGAACGCCGCAACGGCGGCGTACCCCCGCCCCCGCTGGCCCCGCCCACGGGCAAGCGGGTCGCCGTCGTCGGCTCCGGCCCCGCCGGCCTCGCCGTCGCGGAAGAGCTGACCAAGAAGGGCCACTCCTGCACAGTCTTCGACTCGTGGCCCGTGCCCGGCGGCATCTTGCTCTACGGCATCCCCAACTTCAAGATGCGCAAGGAGATCCTGCAGGCCAAGCTCGAATACCTTACGGGCCTGGGCATCGAGTTCCGCTGCAACACCGTCGTCGGCAAGGACGTCACCATCGACCAGCTGTTCGAGCGGGGATACCACGCGCTCTTCCTGGGCACCGGCGCCCCCGTCGGCGGCCGCATGAAGATCGAGGGCGAGGAGCTGGGCAACGTCTTCCAGGCCACGGAGTTCCTCGTGCGCGGCAACCTGGAGCCGGAGCTGCTGCCGGAACACATGCGCGGACCCCTGGACTGCGCCGGCAAGAACGTCCTGGTGGTGGGCGGCGGCGATACCTCCATGGACTGCGTGCGCACGGCCGTTCGGCTGCACGCGGCCGCCGTCACCTGCATGTACCGGCGCACGGAGGCCGAGCAGAAGGGGCGCGAAGAGGAGCGCAAGAACGCCCGCGAGGAGGGCGTCGAGTTCATGTACCTGACCGTCCCGGTGCGCTTCGCCGCTGAGAACGGCAAGGTTGTGGCCGCCGAGTGCCAGCGCATGCAGCTGGGCGCGCCTGATGAGTCCGGACGGCGACGCCCCGTGCCGCAGCCCGGCTCCGAGTTCACCCTCCCGGCCGACATCGTCGTCCTGGCCATCGGCTACGAGCCCGATGACCTGCTGGAGAAGACCACGCCGGGCCTGCGCACGACGAACTGGAAGACGGTGCGCGTGGACGAGGACTACCAGACAACGCGCCCGGGCGTCTTCGCCGGTGGCGACAACGTGAACGGCGCGGACCTGGTGGTGACCGCCATGGCCGACGGCCGCCGCGCCTCCGCGGCCATCCACCATTACCTCACGACTCTGGACTAGCTGTAGTTCCCACAGACGTTGTATACAGGTGCCGCTAAGTGCTGCCGCGTCAGGCCAGCGTCTAGGGGAAACACGGGAGTACAGGGGGCGGAGCCTCCTGTCGGGGGTCTGGGGGTGTCCCCCAGATAACATTCCGGGCGGGCGGGTGGGACGCACGGCATCTCGATTGCAGAACGGTGGGGCCGGGTGGAGGCCGGGCACCCGGCGAGACTCATCTCGCCGTAGACAACTTGTGTGGGAACGACAACTAGCGCCGGGCCGCGCCCCGGCTTGACGGACAGGAGCGACATGCAACAACCGCGACTGGAGACGCTCTACGACATGCACGTGGACCTGGAGCCGCCGCAGGTCATCGGCCAGACGCCCCAGGGCATGCGGCAGGTGTTCATCGTGCGCGGGGGGACGTTCCAGGGGCCGCGCCTGAAGGGGGAAGTGCTGCCCGGCGGCGGCGACTGGGCGCTCATCCGCCCGGACGGCGCCCTGCAGCTGGACGTGCGGGCCACCCTGCGCACGCATGACGGCGCTCTCATCTACGCGTCGTACGGCGGCCTCATCGTCGCCTCGCAGGAGGTCTACGCGCGCATCTTCCGCGGCGAGGACGTGCCGCTGAGCGAGTACTACTTCTACACCAACCCCGTGTTCCAGACCGGCGCCCCCCAGTACGACTGGCTGAACCGCACGCTGGCCATCGGCCGCGGCAAGGTAGCGCCTGGCGCTGTGGAGTACCGCGTCTGGGCCATCGTGTAGGATGCCGGGGCGCGGTTCTGGACAAACCTGAAGGTCTGTCCCTGTGGGGTGGGGTAGCGGGGTGCTGAAGTAAGGAGAGTGCAGAGGCCTGTCCTGAGCGAAGCCGAAGGGGGCGAAGCCCTGGCGCCTGTCCTGAGCGCAGTCGAAGGGCCGGGGGTCTGGGGGTCCCCCAGATTCAACTTTTTCTTGGGGTGGGGTGGGGGGGGAACGAGAACTCGTTTTCGGCACCCTGATAGGGTCTGGGCTCTGGCGTAAGAGCGGCGGCCCCCCGCATGCCGGAGGCCGCTCCCGTAGTACAATGCCAGCCATGAACGGGCCACCTGAGAGACCAGAGCGCGGCCCGCGGGTCAACGCGCTGACGGCCATCCGGTACTACGCTTACAAGGCCACGCACTTCGGGCGCGAGCCCTGGGACTGGATGAAGGGCCTGACGCAGCGGTACGCCCAGGTCGGCACTGCCACTCGCTGCAAGGTATGCGGCCTGTCCATCCGCGGCCCCCTCGGCTGGCTGAACCGCGCTTTCTGGGGCGTGGTCCCGCTCTCCAAACACCCCGACCTCTGCAACGTCTGAAGGTTGGGCGAGCGGTTACTGGAGGTAACCGTACTTTTCGCCGACGCGCGTGGCTTCACGCACTTCGCGGAGGGCAGGGCGCCGGAGGAAGTGGCTGGCGCGCTAAACAGGATGTTTGAAGGCTGCACCCAGACGCTCCTCGAGCACGATGCGATCGTCGATAAGCTGATGGGCGACGCCGTCATGGCCGTCTTCGGCGCGCCCATCGTGCGGGCGGATCACGTGAGGCAAGCCGTTGCCGCCGCCGTCACCATCCAGCGGCAGGCGGCGGAGATGTTCCCCGCCGATTGGGAAGGCGCCTGCCTGCGCATGGGCATAAACAGTGGCGTCGCCTTTGTGGGCCGCATCGGCTCCGGCGACATCAAGGACTACACCGCCGTCGGCGACACCGTCAATGTGGCGCAACGCCTGCAGGTGGAAGCGCAGCCCGGAGAGATACTGGTCTCCCAGAGCGTTTACGAACTGGTCCGCGACGAGTACCCCGGCGCCGAGGAGCGGGTGCTCACCGTGAAGGGCCGCGACGAGCCCGTCGTCTCCTTCGCCCTCAAGCCCTGACCCGGCGCCGCAGCAGGAGGCCGGTCCCGGGGCGAGGGCCCGGGGGGTGACACCCCCGCCCCGCAGACCAAAAGGAGAGGCGGGAAGCGAATGGGCTCGGTGCCTCGTCGCACGTCGCCTCCCTGCCCTGACCCCAGCTTAGGGGAGCCAGGTTACGGCGGTGTTATCGGGACGTTACGGCGATGTTAAGTCGCGGCGCCGGCGTAGCTTTCGACGCGGAGCTGCGAGTTCTGGGCGATGAGGTCGAAGTCGGAGTCGGCATGGAGGAGCACAGCATCGTGCTCGATGGCGGAGGCCGCGATGATCAGGTCCGGGAGGTTCACCACGACGCCCGACCTGCGCAGAGCGAACCCAAGGTCCGCCGCCTGATCCCAGGTGGCAACGGTGATCGGCAGTTGGATCAGGGTACGCAGTCTCGATCGGGCTGTGGACAACTGCTCTTGCGTGCGGTAGCCGACCAGGACTTCGAGCGTGACGATTTCGTTGACCGCGGCTGTGCGCGCCCTGATTAGGGGCGAAATGCGATCGAGAAGCGCCTGCGGCGGGTTCTTGCGCTCAGCAACGACTAAGATCGACGAATCCAGCAAGTACAAATGCTGGCTCACCGCATCTTCGCGCCGCGCCGCCAGCGAAGCAACTCCTCGAGAGTCATCTCGATCCCGCCACGGCCGAATGAGGCGATAAGTTCTTCCCGCCTACGCGCAGCAATCAGCTCGCGCAGTGCCTCCTCAATTACGGCCTTCTTCGTCTTACTGTTGGAGATCCGCTTGGCTTCGTCCAACAGTCCTTCGTCTAGATCGAGCGTTGTACGCATACACAAACCTCTCCGCTATGCATAGTGATTATGCATCAACGCCGCACCAATCGTCAATCACCAGTATGCGAGCTCCCCCTTGATCATCGCCCGCGCGATCACCAGCCGCTGGATCTGCGAGGTGCCTTCCACAATCATCAGTTGCCGCGCGTCGCGGTAGTGGCGCTCCAGCGGGTGGTCCTTCATGTACCCCTGGGCGCCCAGGATCTGGATGGCGTCCGAGGCCACCTTGTTCGCCAGCTCCGTGGCGAACGTCTTGGCGATCGACAGGTGTGGCGCGTGCTCCCGCTGGTACTTCCCCTGGTCCACCAGGTGCGCCCCGTAGTACACCAGGTGCCGCGCCGCCTCGATCCCGATCGCCGCGTCCGCCAGCATGAACTGGATCGCCTGGTGGTCCACCAGCGGCTTCCCAAACGTCTGTCGCTGCCGCGCGAAGTCCAGGGCGTAGGCGATCGCGCCCTCCGCCAGCCCCAGCCCGCGCGCCCCCACGACCGGGCGGCAGGTGTTCAGCGTCAGCATCGCCGTCTTGAAGCCGCTGCCCTCGTCGCCGATGCGGTTGGCCGCCGGGACACGGCAGTCCGCAAGGACGATGTTCGCCGTCGGCACCCCGATCACGCCCATCTTCCGGTCGCAGCGCGGCACCGAGAACCCCGGCGACTCCGTGGGCACGATGAAGGCGGAGATGGCGCCCGCCCCATCCGCCACCCCTCCGCCGCCGGCGCCCTCCGCGGTCCTGGCAAAGAAACAGACGTAGTGGGCCACGGAGCCGCCGGAGATGTACACCTTCTCGCCGTCTATCGCATAATCATCGCCGTCCCTGCGGGCGCGGGATTCCAGGCTCGCCGCGTCGGAGCCGGTGTTCGGCTCCGTCAGGCAGAACGCGCCCTTCACGGCGCCGGCTGCGGACCTGGGGAGCCACTCGCGCTTCTGCTCGTCGGAGCCGCCCAGGTTGATCGGCTGCGTCGAGAGCGCCGAAAGCAGGAGGATGAGCGCCGAGGAGTTGCAGTACTTGGCCACCTCCTCCACGGCCAGCGCCAGCGCCAGGAACCCTGCGCCGGAGCCGCCGTACTGCTCCGGTATCGTCAACCCCAGCAGGCCCGCCTCCGCGAACACCCCGAAGATGTCGTCGGGGTATTCGCCGCTTTCGTCCAGCCCGGCGGCCCGCGGCGCCACCTTCTCCCGCGCGATGCGCCGGGCGGTGTCGCGGATCAGCTTGTGGGCGTCGCTCAGCTCGTAGTCCATCTGCTCCTCGATTCTGTACAACGGGTGCGCGGGATATTGTATCCGAAGCCGCCGTCAGTGGGGCGCCGGCGGCACAGCGGGAGGCCCTGCCGGACGGCCGTTCGCGTTTTCACGGCGCCGGTGCTAAAGTGCCCGGCAGGAGGAAGGAGGCAGGCGATGGCCGGCGATCTAACGTTTCATCTCTGCGATACGGAGCGCGGCTGGGTGGGCCTCGTGCTTTCCCCGTACGGCCTGCGGGCGACGACGCTGCCGCGGCAGACGCGCGCGGAAGTCCTGCGCGATGTGATGGAGGCGGGCGCGGTGGGCCCTGCTCCCGAAGCTGAGCTAACGGACCTGCCGGAGCGGGTCAGCGCGCTGGCCTCGGGCCGCTGGTCCAGCCTGGCCCTGCACATCGACTGGACCGGCATTTCGCCGTTCCGCCGCGCCGTCCTGGAGGAGACGATGCGTGTCCCGCCCGGCGAGACCCGCAGCTACGGCGAGATCGCGGCCCGCGTCGGGCGCCCGGGCGCCGCGCGGGCGGTGGGCCGGGTGATGGCGACGAACCCGCTGCCCCTGGTGGTGCCCTGCCATCGGGTCATCGGCAGCGACGGCGGCCTGCACGGCTACGGCGGCGGCCTGGACATGAAGGCCTCGCTGCTGCGGGCCGAGGGGGTGAAGGTCAGGGCCTGAGCGTGGCCTGGCCCGTAGCGGAGTGCCTTTAGGCCTCCACCACCCACGCCGGGTTTGCCGCGACGCCACGTTTCGCCAGCCGTGCCCGTTCGGGGCCTGACCAGTAGCGGAGCGCCCCTTCGGCAGGCTCAGGGCATGCTTCAGGCCTCCACCACCACCGTCCCGTCCCCTACACCTCGTACCGGCCCGCCGTCGTCCGGCCCGCCTCCACGTCGTCCAGGAACGTCTCGATTTCCGACAGGAACGTCTCGGCCCGCCAGCGGGAGCCGTGGGCGCAGCGTCTGCGCACCACCAGCCGCGAGCCGGGGATCAGCTCGTGGTCCCGGAGGGCGCAGGGCAGGAAGTCGTCCCACTCCCCGATCATCACCAGCGTGGGCGCAGCGATCTGCGGTATACGCCACGTCAGGTCCGGCCTCTCGATGATGGCGCGGGCGGCGCCCAGGTAGCCTGCCGGCGTCATCAGCTTGATGCGTTCCAGGTCCTCCTCGAAGCTGTACGGGCTCTCCGCCAGGTGAGGATCGTTCGCCTTCTTCCACTCCTGCTCGCGGTACAGCGTCTCCTCCATCCCGCGCTCGCGCACGCTCTGCGCCAGCAGGCCCATGCCCATCTTCAGCCGCCGCTCCCAGTCGCCGGCGGGCCCAGCCTGCGCCGAGCCTGCAGCATTGCCGCACGTCGTGTCGCAAAGCAGGACCGATTGGCATAGGTCGGGGTAATCCACGGCGAACTGGGCCGTCACCATCCCGCCCATGGAGACGCCGCCGACGTGCGCCCGTTCGATGCCGAGGGCGCGCAGCAGGCCGGCCATGTCCGCGGCGAAGGCCGGCAGCGAGTACTCCCCCTCGTCCGCCGGCACGCTGGTCCGGCCGTGGCCGCGCACGTCGTAGAGGACGAGGGTGCGCTTCTCGGCCAGCGGCAGCAGCTCTGGCCGCCAGTTGTCGATGGGCCCCGCGAAGCCGTGCGTGAGGACGAGGGGGACAGTCTCAGGGCTGGGGCCCTGAGCCACGGGAGAGAGGCTCGGCCCGAGGATTTCGTAACGTATGTCTATGCCGTTGACGCGGATGGTGGACATGGTGGCTACGTCACGTGGTTCACCCACGGCCCTACCCCGCGAACGCCGGCACCTGCACCGGCCAGCGGTCGTTCCAGGGCCGCGCCTGCTCGAAGGCGTAGGCGGCCTGGAGCACCAGGTCGTCGCGGTGGCGCGGGCCGACGATCTGCAGGCCCACGGGCAGGCCGTTGTCCGAGAAGCCGGTGCGGACAGTGGCCGCCGGGTGGCCGGAGAGGTTGAAGGGGTAGGTGAAGGCCACCACGTGCAGCGGGTTCTCGATGTCCTTGCCGGCGATCTTCGTGGGCCAGGCGCCGCGCGCGTCGATCGCCTCGATGGGCAGCGTCGGCGTCAGCAGCAGGTCGTAGTTCTCGAAGAACTCCCAGAGTTGGTTCACCAGCTTCGCCCGCACGCGCTGGGCCATGCCGTACTTCTCCGGCGTAATGTCCTTCGTCATCTCGCACCCGCGCAGGAACGACCGCCCGAACTCCTCGCGGTGCGTCTCCACCTTCTCGTGGATCATCGCCCACACCTCGGCGCCGGAGACGCGGCCCCAGATCAGGCCCGTGTCGTCGAAGACGTGGTGCACCTCGTCGATGCGGTGTCCCAGCTTTTCGAACGCCCGCGCGCCCTCGGTGCACTCGCGCAGCACGTCCGCCTCCACGGCGGCGTAACCCAGGTCCGGGCTCCAGGCCACGCGCAGCCCCTGCGGCAGCCGCTCCAGGACGTCCGCGTACTTGTACCCCGGGTGCGGCAGCGAGTTCGGGTCCGCCTCATGCGTGCCGGCGACGGCGTCCATGTAGAGAGCGGCGTCGCGCACCGTGCGCACCATGGGGCCGTGCACGGACGTATCGTTCCAGCCCAGCATCTTGCGGGGGCCGATGGGCACGCGGCCGAACGACACCTTCATCCCGAAGCAGCCCGTCCACGACGCCGGGATGCGGATGCTGCCGCCGCCGTCGGACGCGGTGCAGAACGGCACCTGCCCGGCCGCCACAGCGGCGGAGGAGCCGCCGCTGGAGCCGCCCGGCGTGCGCTCCGGGTTCCAGGGGTTGCGGGTGACGCCGAAGATCAGGTTCTTGGTGAAGGCAGTGTAGCCGAACTCCGGCGCGTTGGTCTTCCCCAGGGCTATCGCTCCGGCCTGCCGCAGCCGCTCCACCTCAATGGAGTCGCGCTCCGGGTAGTTGTCCTTGTACGGCAGCGAGCCGTGGGTGGAAGGGAAGCCGGCCAGGTCGTCCAGCTCCTTCACGCCGAACGGCAGCCCCGCCAGCGGCCCGGCGTCTTCGCCGCGGGCCAGGCGCTGCTCCAGGTCGCGCGCCTCCTGCATCGCCTCCTCCGGTCGCATGCCGGTCCAGGCGTTCAGCGTGGGGTTCGTCTCGTCAATGCGGGCCAGGCACGCCTCCAGCAGCTCCACGGGCGAAAGCTGTTTGGCGCGGATGAGCGCGGCCAGTTCGTGGGCGGGCTTAAAGTTGAGGTCGGACGTCATGGGGCTTCCTCCTGCGGGCGTTGGTGGCAGGATGATACTACGGGAAGCGTAGAACCTGTCAACGGATACGGAGCGGATTAGCGGATGCGCGAGTTCCGTGCAAGGCCAGGTACAATAGCGCTAATTCATCTTCCCGATGGAGGAACCTTGCCGTATAATCTCCCCAAGTAGCACAGGTATTCGACCCGCGTAGCCGGGGCCTTCAGCCCCGGACAGGAGGCCGGCACGGCGACCGAGCGCATCATCTCCGGCAAGCTCCAGGACGACGAGGAGGCGCTGGATACCACCCTGCGCCCCAGGCGGCTGGCGGAGTTCATCGGCCAGGAGAAGCTGAAGGACAACCTGGACATCGCCATCGTCGCCGCCCGCGGGCGCGACGAACCGCTGGACCACATCCTTCTCTACGGCCCGCCCGGCCTGGGCAAAACCACCCTCGCGCACATCATCGCCTCGGAGATGGGCGTCTCCGTCCGCATCACCTCCGGCCCCGCCATCGAGCGCGCCGGCGACCTGGCCGCGATCCTCACGAACCTCCAGGAGCACGACGTGCTGTTCATCGACGAGGTGCACCGCCTGCCGCGCGCGGCGGAGGAGGTACTGTACCCGGCCATGGAGGACTTCGCGCTGGACATCGTGCTCGGCCGCGGGCCGGGCGCTCGCAGCGTGCGCCTGTCCGTCCCGCGCTTCACACTCGTCGGCGCCACCACCCGCTACGCCATGCTCAGCCCGCCCCTGCGCGACCGCTTCGGCGCCGTCTACCGCCTGGACTTCTACGAACGCGAGGCGATTGCCGCTATCATCCGGCGCAACGCCAGGCTGCTGAGCGTGCCGGTAGAAGAGGAGGCAGCGGCCGAGATCGCCGGGCGCTCCCGCGGGACGCCCCGCGTGGCCAACCGCCTGCTGCGCCGCGTGCGCGACTACGCCCAGGTGCGGGCGGACGGCCACGTCACCGTGGACGTGGCGCGCGAGGCCCTGGCGCGGCTGGACATCGACGCCCTGGGCCTGGACGAGGTGGACCACAAGGTGCTGCGCACGATCATCGAGAAGTACGACGGCGGCCCCGTGGGCATCGAGACGATCGCGGCGTCCATCTCCGAGGAAGCCGACACTATCATGGACGTGTACGAGCCGTACCTCATGCAGATGGGGTTCCTGCAGCGCACCCCCCGTGGCCGCCTCGCCACGCGCCACGCCTACGCCCACCTGGGGATCGAGGCCCCGCGCCGGCCGCAGCAGCCGCTGTTCGACTAGCATGCCGGCGATGGACAACGCGGCGAGCCCGAGGCACCGGAAGATCCTGCGGCTGCCGGCGTACGACTACCGTTCCGCGGGCGCCTACTTCGTGACCGTGTGTTCCTTTCGACGAAGGCCATCACTTGACGCTCCGGAAGCTAGGGCGGCAACTCGGGACGCTATACCAGCGCATTTTCCCCAAGCGCGGACGGATGCGTTTGTCATCATGCCGAACCACGTCCACGGGATCGTATGGATAGTGCACGAGCGGGGTGTAGGGGCGAGGCATGCCTCGCCCCTACACCCCGGTGACGCACACTGGCCGGCGTGGCAGCCAAGAGGCGTCCCGCCTGGATCGCTGGGGGCTATCGTCGGCTCGTTCAAATCTGCAGCGACCAAACGCATCAACGAGATTCTCAGAACACCCGGCGAAAAGGTTTGGCAGCGCAACTACTACGAGCGAGTCATCAGGGACGAACGTGAGCTTGCGGCGATTCGTGAGTACATCGTCCTGAACCCTCTCAAATGGCATCTGGATAGAGAGAATCCCGAGCGCCAACCCGACATGGACTGGCAAGAACGGTGGTCTTGGCTCGAGGAGGGTCTTCTCGTATGACCGAACGTCGGCGCATCTCCTCCGGCTCGCCCTACGAGCCCTTGATCGGCTTCTCGCGCGCCGTGCGCGTTGGCGATACGGTCTACGTCTCCGGCACCGTGGCCTGGGGCGACGACGGCAAGCTGGTGGGGCCGGGCGACATGTACGCCCAGGCCCGTCAGGCCATCCGTAACATCGAGCGGGCGCTGGCCCAGGCCGGCGCCTCGCTCCGCGACGTCGTGCGCACGCGCATCTACGTGACGGACATCTCGCGCCTGGACGAAGCCGCGAAGGCGCACGGCGAGGCGTTCCGCGACATCCGGCCCGCAGCGACGATGGTCGAGGTGTCGCGCCTGGCCGATCCGCAAATGCTCATCGAGATCGAGGCCGTCGCCGTCCTCTGAACGCGCCCCCCTACCTGCCTCCAACCTCCAACCTCCTACTTCCCGCCTCCCACCCCCTCGCCCATCGCCAGCAACTGCTCCACCGTGTAGCTCGCCGGCGCGCGGCCGTCCCGCGCGGCCGCGGCGGCCAGGCGCTGGAGCAGGCGGTTGTACGGCGCCGGCGTCCCGTGCAGCGCGCCCAGGAGGGTGATCTCGCCGTTCAGGAAGTCCGTCTCGATAGACCCGGCGCCGCGCGCCAGGCTCTGCCATGACGACCCGCCCCAGCGCGCCTGCCCCTCGATCTCGCCCAGCGTGATCTGCGACGAACGCTCCCGTAGCTCGGCGGGGCTTGCGTAGTCGATGCCTGCGGCCTCGTAACAGGCGATCGCCTCCGCCCGCAGGTCGCGGATCAGCTCGCCCGCCGCCGCGTCCGGCCCGCACAGCGCCTGCACCGCGTTCCCAATGTTCTGCAGCAGCTTGGCGTACTTCAGGCGCATGATGCGGGCGTCCGGGCGGGCGGAGAACCCGGCCGCCGTGAGATCGGCGGTGACCCGCTCCATCAGCGCGTCCGCGCCGGAGGGATAGCAGCCGGCGTCCAGGATGCCGCCCACGCCCGTCGCGTGCGTCAGCACCACGCCCGGCTCCAGGTGCACCGCCGGCAGGACCACCAGCATGCCGTAGACGCGGGAGAACCGGCGCAGCGCCATGCGCTCGTTCGCGACGCCGTTCTGCGCGCAGATCACCGGCACGTCCGCGGCGCAGGCCCGCAGGTCATCCAGCGCGTCCGCGGTGTGCTGCGACTTCATCGTCAGGAGGACGGCGTCGTCGTCCCGGAAATCGATCCCGGCAGGGCTGCCAACGGCGGGGACGCGTGCCGTCAGGGTCTCCGCCGGCGTGCGCAGGGTGAGGCCGTCGCGCTGCACCTTCTCCAGGTGCGCCCCCCGGCAGATGAGGACGACCTCCCGGCCGCTCCCGTGGAGACGCGCGCCGATAGCGCCGCCGATGGCGCCCGCGCCGTAGATCACGTAGCGCATGGTGACCAGTATAGGACAGCCGGCGGATGTTGTAGGATATGGCCGCCGAGAAAGGAGCGGGACGCATGATCCTGGAGACGCTGGAGGCCGAAAGAGCTGAGTTCACGCGGCGCACCGGTTGGTCCTTTCGGCCGGAGGGCCTGTGCAAGGGGGACGTCTGCGTGCCGGCGCCGGATGTCGCCGGCGAGCGCATCGACGTGCGCGCCGTCGCTGAGCGGCTGGGCATGCCGCTGGTCCACGATGAGGAGGCGGGACTCTGGTGCCTGGGCCCGGAGGCGGGCGGACGGGCACTGACCACAGTCCAGGCGCCGGACCTGACGCTGCCGGACGCCGGCGGCGCGGAGTTCCGCTTGAGCTCCCTGCGCGGGCGGAAGGTGCTGCTCGTCGCCTGGGCGTCCTGGTGAGGATGCCGCTTTGACCTGCCCGGGTGGCAGGCCCTGCGCACCGAGCTCTATCCCGGCGGCCTGGAGATCGTCACCGTCGCCCTGGACATCGACGCCGAGGCCGCCCGGCGTTCTATCGAGCGCGCCCACGCCGAACACCCCTCCCTCATCGATTCGGCGCACGCCGTCGATGAGCTGTTCGGCATCACCAACGTCCCCATGGGCGTCTGGATCGACGAGGACGGCGTCATCGTGCGGCCGCCGGAGCCCGCCTTCCCCGGCCAGCCGAACTACATGGGCGCCGAGGTGCCCGCCGGGCTGCCGCCACGCCTGCGCGAGATGCTGGAGGAGGCCAGGAAAATCCGCATCGAGCCGGAGAAGTACGTCGCGGCCCTGCGCGACTGGGTGGCCCGCGGCAAGGACAGCCGCTACGCCCTGCCGCCGCACGAGGTGCTGCGGCGGAGCCGGGGCCGCCCCCGCGAGGAGGCCGAGGCGGCGGCCCGCTTCGAGTTGGGCCAGCACCTCTACCGCACGGGCCGCCAGCAGGCCGCCGTCCACCACTTCCGCCTGGCTCACCGTCTGCAGCCGGACAACTGGACCTACAAGCGCCAGGCCTGGAGCCTCGCCGACCCTCTCCAGGGCCCCACCGAACTCTACGACAGCGACTGGCTGACAGACGTGTCCAGGATCGGCGCGGAGAACTACTACCCGCCGCTGGAGATGGATTAGCGCCCGGACAGCGCGCTGGCAAAGCCGGAGATGCTGGTGAAATCGAGGCCGCCGCGGTCTTGTAACCGCCGGCCCCTGATAGCGTAGAATAGTCGCGTCATGGAGCCGCGCATCCAGTACGCCAAGACTGCCGATGGCGTGAGCATCGCGTACGCTACAGCAGGGGAAGGCAAGCCATTGGTGATGATGCCTGTCCCCGCATGCAGTCATGTGGAGCGCGGCTGGGAGGTGTTCGCTTCTCTCTGGCAACCCCTAGCCCAAGCTTTCCGCCTCGTCTGGTATGACTCGCGCGGCTCCGGCCTCTCCGATCGTGAGGCCATCGACTTCAGCATGGATGCGATGATCAGGGACTTGGAGGCCGTTCTCGATCGAACGGGATTGGAATCGTTCCCGCTCTGTGGGTTCGTCGATGCAGTGCCGATAGCGGTGACGTACGCAGTCAGCCACCCCGAGCGGGTCTCTCACCTCATCCTCTGCGACGGGTGGGCGAAGTTTGCAGACTACGCTCAATTGCCGGTGTACCAGATGGAAGCGACTCTACGCGCGCTGGACTGGGTTCTCTTCACTGAAACGTTTG
>JAUSFE010000022.1 GCA_030649945.1 Dehalococcoidia bacterium
ACCTTCTGGAAGCCGGTCTTGCGCACGTAGTCGCGGGTGCCGGTTACGAGCGCGGCGTAGACCTCCGCCTCGCCCTCCAGCGGCGGCGCCAGCCGCGGCGGGACGTGGGGCTTCTCGGCCAGGAGCGGCGCATCGCTGAGAGGCACGCGGCGCACGTCCGCGGCCGCGCCCTCCTGGCGCCGGCTTGGGTCGTGGAGGTGCGTATTGAACGCCTCCTCCAGGTCCAGGTCGCAGACCAGCAGCTCCTCCTCGAACATCGCCGCCTGGGCGATGAGCTCGCCCTCCGGGCTGAGGACCATGGAGCCGCCATCGAACACCAGCTCGTCCTGGCCGCCGACCTGGTTCGTGTAGCAGACGAAGACGCCGTAGTCGCCGGCGCGCGTGGCCAGCATCTGCTGGCGGAACTCGCGCTTGCCCGTGTGGTAGGGCGAGCCGTTGATGTTGACGATGACCTGCGCCCCCGCCTGCGCCTGCGCCCGCGTGGGCTCGCCCGGGTACCAGATGTCCTCACAGATGTTCACGCCGACCCCTACGCCGGCGATGGTGTACACCGAACAGCCTTCGCCCGGCCGGAAGTAGCGCATCTCATCGAACACGCCGTAGTTGGGAAGCCGCTGCTTGTGGTATACGTCCGCCAGGCGGCCGTCGTGGATGACGGCGGCCGAGTTGTAGATGTCGCCGTCGAGGCCGACGAAGCCGACGACGGCGGTGATGCCGCCGCAGCCCTTGACGACGGCTTCAAGCGCCTCCAGGTTATCCCGCACGAACGAGGGGCGCAGCAGGAGGTCCTCCGGCGGGTAGCCGCTGACGGTCAGCTCCGGGAACGAGACGACGTCCACGCCCAGGTCGCGGGCGCGGCCCACATACTCGAGGACTCTGGAGACGTTGCCGTCCAGGTCACCGACGGTGGTGTTTATCTGGGCCAGGCCGACACGTAGAGCAGGCATGAAGTGGACTTAGTGTATTGCTTACACTATAACGCTATCATCGCCCCGAAGCGGCGTCAATCCGCGGCCATTATCGGCTCCGGCCGCGCGGGCGGTCAAACCGGCCACAAGGCCTACAAGATGATAGGGCACGAGACGCAGCACGACGTGATCAACCACGAGCTAGAGTACGTGCGGGGCGAACCGGTGGTAGAATACTAACCGGTTTCCAAACCGGTCTGCGCCCCTCGGAGACCGATTCATGTAATGGAGAAACCGGCTAGGGGTGTCATGAACGGCAACGCAAAGGTGTCCCAAATTGACGACGCTCAACTCGGGCGCATACTGGCGTATGATGAAGGGCATTTTGGGGACATCAAGGCGATTGAAGTCCTGCCAAGCAAAATGTCCGAGTCCGTGTCCGCTTTCGCCAACACTGACGGGGGTGAGCTCTGGATTGGCGTGGACGAGGACGAAAAGACACGCGCCCGCTCTTGGCGCGGGTTCGCAAGGGTGGAGGACGCAAACTCACACCTCCAAATCTTGAACAACATCTGCCCTCTCGGCTCTGAATATTCGTTCGAATTCCTGGAGCATCCGCCGTCCCTAGGGTTCGTGCTGCATATCGAAATCAAAAAGACCCGCAGCATCATCAAGGCCACCAACGGTATTCCTTACCTCCGGCTGGGTGCGCAGAAACTTCCGGTGGACACCCCAGAGAAACTGACGCGCCTTGCGCGCAACAAGGGCATTACTTCATTCGAGACCGAAACAGTCAGCGTTGACCCTCAGATCATCACAAACTCGGCGACGACGATTGGATTCATGCTCGAAGTTGTACCCACGTCAGAGCCAGAGCCTTGGCTAAGGAAACAGATGCTAATCGTGGACTCCTTGCCGACGGTGGCCGGTATCGTATTGTTCGCTGACGAGCCGCAGTCTGCCTTGCCTAAGCGAACCGGTATTAAGATGACTCGGTTCACTTCAACCGGTGCAGAGGGTACGCGAGAAACGCTTGCTGGTGATCCTGTGTCAGTCGAGGGCTGCGCCTACGATCTAATCCACCGCGCAGTGAAGATGACTCAAGAAATTATTGGGGGCATACCTAGGCTCGGTGAGCGCGGCCTCGAACCGGTGACCTATCCACCAGTTACACTGCACGAAATCATCACGAACGCAGTTCTTCATCGGGACTACAGCATCCCGGACGATATCCATGTACGAATCTTCGACAATCGCGTTGAAGTAGAGAGCCCCGGCCTGCTCCCCGGCCACATTACAGAGCAGAACATCCTAAATGAACGCTTCGCTCGCAACCCGACAATAGTACGGCTGATAAACCGGTTTCTAGACCCGCCCAACAAGGACATCGGAGAGGGTCTGAATACTGCCTTTGCAGCAATGAAAATGATGCGCCTGCGGGACCCGGAGATCAAACAGAGCGCGAACTCCGTAATCGTCTACATCCGGCATACACGGCTTGCATCCCCTGAAGACGCGGTTTTGGAGTACTTGTCCGATCACGACCAAATCACCAACACCATTGGACGCGACTTAACCGGTATACGGTCTGACGACACCATGAAGAACGTCTTTACTCGGCTAAGGCAGCGCGGCTTGGTAGAGAGGGTGCCAAACACGCGAGGGCGGAACTCGGCATGGCGCAAGCCAGTTGCAACCGGGGCCGACTAACCTACCTCAAGGACTAACACAACCCGCAACGCGTGCCTGGGGGTGTGTCACCTACGGAATCCCCAACGCGCCGTCTCCTTCCCCCTTCCTCCTTCCCTCCTCCCACCGCTATCATGGTTCGCGGAGCCATGACCGCACGGACCGCCGCCCCACCCATGACCGACCTCGCCGCCCGCGTGCAGGACGTCTCGTTCTCCTACGGGGAGCGCCTCGCCCCTTCGACAGGCTCAGGGCAGGCGCTGGACGGCCTGACGCTGGAGGTGCCGCCGGCTGCCGTCTTCGGCCTCCTCGGCCCGAACGGCTCCGGCAAGTCCACGCTCCTCTCGCTCCTCACCGGGCTGCGGCAGCCGTCCGCCGGCGAGGTGCGCGTCCTCGGCCAGCCCCCCTCGACGGCCCTGCGCGCCCGCATCGGCCTGCTCTTCCAGGAGACCAGCCTCGACCCCCTGATGACCGCGGGGGAGACGCTCTGGCTGCACGGCCGTCTCTACGACCTGGGCGGCCGGGCGCTGCACGAGCGGATCGGGGCGCTGCTGGAGAGCGCCGGCCTGGCGGAGCGCGCCGGCTCGTTCGTCTCCACGCTCTCCGGCGGCATGAAGCGCCGCCTGGAGCTGGCCCGCGTCCTCCTGCCCTCACCGGAGCTCATCCTCCTGGACGAGCCCACGACCGGCCTTGACCCCGACGCTGAGGCGGCGCTCTGGGCCCGCCTGCTGGAGGCCAACCGCGCCGGCGCCACGGTCATTCTCGCCACGAACAAGGTCAACGAGGCCGAAAAGCATTGCGACCGCGTCGCCTTCATCCACCGCGGCCGCCTGGCCGCCGAGGGCGCGACCGCGGAGCTCAAGGCCGGGCTGAAGCGGGACGCCGTCTGGGTGGAGTGGCCGGACTTCACGCCAGCGCTGGCGGAGGAGATCGGCGCCTGGGAGGGCGTCGGCAAGCTCACCTGGGCCCACCCCACGCTCCACGCCACCGTCGACGCCGCCTCCGCCTTCGTACCGCGCCTCTTCCAGGCCGCCGGCGACGGCATCCGCGCCGTC
>JAUSFE010000027.1 GCA_030649945.1 Dehalococcoidia bacterium
GTCCGTGCTGGCGCTGATTGCCCCGGAGCGCAGGTCCTCCGGGTGCCACAGCGGGTGTTTGCCGATGCTGTGGCACGCCGGGTTCTCGCAGGCGCACCCCTCCCCGACCGGCCAGTACAGCGGCAGTACCGGCCACCCACGTCGTGCGTAGGCGAGGGCATAGTCGAGGAGGGCGGCGTCCTGCATCAGGCCCAGGGGTCCTGGGCGGCCGTCACCGCCGTCTGGCGGGGGAGCGGCGTCGCCGTGGTGTGCGGCGGCTGCGTGCCGTGCTGGCCTGCGGGCGTGGCGCCCGCGTCCTGCGCGAACGGATCAACGGACGCTGCCGCTGCCGCCACCGGCTGCCCGGCGGGGATGTACTTGATCTCCACGGAGGAGGGGTCCTCCGGATCGGCGACCGCCAGGATTTTGAACCGTTTGCCGATCAGGCATTCCGGCTTCCAGACACGCGCTTCCGTCGCGTTCGTCGGCCACCGCACCCCGCACGCACGGCTGATTTTCATCAGTTTGGGCATGTACTGCGCTTCTCGGATCGTGCTAGGGTCCGCGAACCGCACGCCGGTGTACACCTGCTCCGGCTGCCAGGCGCCGTCAACCCAGACATTCACGGAGAACAAAAACTGCGCGATGGTCTTCCCCTCGCGCTTGAAGTCTTTGCCCTGCGCCATCTCCACACCGACGATCTCCGCGTGGTACTCTCCGGGCAGCAAATCCATTTTGCTGCCGCCACTTCCCCATTCAGCCATCGGTCGTTCTCCTGGGGTCGCTGCCTGTGCGTGCCGGGTTACGGCGTGCTGCGGCGGTGGCCCCGTCAGGCCCCGGTAAATTCCGGAGCCAATCGCTACTCCTCGGCGTCACTGCCGGCGACCCGGCGCGAAGTCGATTTGACGTAGAAAACATCCCGCGCGGGGACCACCGCCAGCCCCGGCGGGGCCGTGTAGATCACTTCGCCGGTCTCGGGATCGGGCGCGGCGAAGTCTGCCGGTTTGCCGACCGCCCGCAGGCACAGCTCAAGGCGAATGGCCTGCGGGCAGTGTTCCCTTGCCCATGCCAGCGCGCGCTCCTCATGCTCCACCACCAGTCGCCCCGGCACGGCCCGGAACCCCGCCACGCCGTGCAGACAGCGCCAGGAGCGCTTCCGACCCGTGAGCCACGCCGCCACGAACTGCCGCAGGGCATCGCCGTGCCGCACGTGGAGCGCGCGTATCTCGGTCTCGTCTGCCGCAACCAGGGCCGCGGCATTGGCCTCCACAGTGCTGATGTGGCTCTCCAGCGCCGCCAGGTGGCGGACCAGCGCCTCCGCCTCCAGCTCCGTGATCCCCTCGTCCTCCGGCTCGTCGCCTATCGGGTACGGTCCCAACCCCACG
>JAUSFE010000035.1 GCA_030649945.1 Dehalococcoidia bacterium
GCTTCGTCCGTGCTGCGTGCCAGCCAGGCTTTGAGCGCTTTACGCGCCTGCTGCGTGGTGACCTGGTGGAGGAGCCCGCCGAAGAGGTCTTGCGCGTCTCCCCCCGCTCCCCCGAGCAGCCCCTTCGCGAAGTTCAGAAAGTCCATCGTCAGTCCTCTTTCATCGGCAGGGGGTTGTAGTTGCTGTACCTGGCTCCCTCACGCACCGCATCCCCCGCCGCTTCGACGCCCCCGGCGCGGGCCGTGATGCTGCCGCCAATCCCGCAAGCCGCGGCGAACTCCACCAGGAGGTCGTGCCATTCGGGGAGCAGGCGACTGGCTATCAGCGCCACCACGCCGGCCGCACTCACCCAGAAAGTTTTCTGCTGCCAAAATGGGGTGTTCATGGCCTACGTCAGCCGGGCAATCGCCAGGCCGATGATGTACAGCCCCACCACCAGCGAAATCCACGAGAGCGCGATCCCCAGGATGGCGGCTACCAGCACGATCAGGGCGATCACCCCGCCCACGCCGCAGTTAAATGTCATGTTACGCCGTGTCCTTGAACGTCGAGGGCGGGGGCGTAGTGGGCGCCTCCGCTACGGTCTGCGGCGGCTGGCCTTTTAGCCTGCCGATCTCTCCCAGCGCCGCGTCGAGCTTGCTCTGAACCTCGGTAAACCTGGAGTTCACGAGCGTGTGGACCTTCTCGACCTCCAGCGCCGTCACTGCCAGGGCGGTTCGGTTCTCGCGGCCGACGTTGACAGCTTTTAGAGCCACGATAGCCGCCACGATACCACCCAGGATACCGGGAGAGGCGGCTATCAGCGCCATCCACACCATCGGCCAGGTGACGCTATCGCTCATCTCCGTTCACACGCCCCCTTACTCGCCACTTCGAGCTGCGTGCGCAGCATCCGGTCGTCCAGGCTGTCGAACCGCTTCAGGTCCTCCGTGACGTGCGATTCGAACCGTTCGATGAGCAGTTCCAGCACGGTCGTGATCTTAGCGGCTCGCCACACCAGGCCAGCGCAGAGCACCCCCCAGGTGATGAGCGCCGGCAGGTTCACCGTCCAATCCACACGCATCGGCGCAGCGCTCCTACGGGACCGGGGCAGAAAAGCATCCGGCCCCCGCGCCATAGAAACGCGGAGGCCGGATTGGGTGCAGATGATGGACCAGGAGGATGATGGGACCACCGCGCTACTGGCGGTGTATAGCCAGGCACAGCAGCCCCAGGGGTATTGTTCCCGAAGTCCCCCCGGAAGTCAACTTTTTCTTTTAGACGGCGTCCGTCTGGTCGCCGTCGGGGACGGCGCCGAGGCGCTCTTTGATACGCATCAGGACGCGGTAATGCGCCCCGGTAATGAGGAGCGGGTTTGCGGAGAGAATCTCCGCCTGCGCCTCCGCGTCGATGGTGTCGATGAAGGTGATGAGGTCAGCACGCTCCCGCTGGATGCGCTTGGAGGCCAGCGCGTTCCAGGAGACGGTCATAGCGTGCCGGGTTTCGACGGGAACCCAGCATTCGAACATCCATCGGCATCCCCCCGTGCAGATCAGATGCTGTTCTCCGCCAATCCAGAACTCCACCGGTGCGCCGCAGAACGGGCACGGGGCCAGTACGTTATCAGGCATCATAGAACAACCTTTCGAGGCTTCTCAGCCAAGGAAACCCACGCGCTTGAGCCGTGGGTTCCTGAAACGCGGCGTCTACTCTTCCACGCTTGCCTGTACGGGCGGTTCCGAAGGCGCGTAGGCGTCGATGAACAGCTCTACCGCCTCCAGGAGTGCCTCCTGGCGAGACCATCCCTTCTGCTCCCGCGCCGCCACGATATCGCGCAGGATCGTCGCTTCCTCCACCCGGGTGCGGTCTGCTGCCTCATGCGCCTCCTGCATCCGTGCCAGGAGGACAGCCCGGCCGCTGTCTTCGAGCCACTGGAGCCCCGCCTGGAGGTTGGCTTCCGTCGGCGGCAGCCGCAGATTGCCACCCTCCGCACACCGCAGGATCAAGACCGGCGCGCCGTCCCAATCCGCAGCCACCATGGCCATGGTAAAGCCCTCGTACTGCAGCACGTACTCCCGCGTCTGGAGGTGCTGCATGTTCAGGGTCGCCCCTGCGATCAGGAGCGGCACCGCCGCGTAAAAGTCCATCACCTCCCCCGCGTCGTGTCGCAAGGGGAAGAGCTCCTCTACCCAACTTTTTTCCATCTCGGCCTCCTCGTATTCTACTCGTGGCGCCCGGCCTGACGACGCTGCCACCGCCGCCGGAGCACGACTGCCTCTACATCCGGGAGCCCCCAGGCGGTGCCGTGGACGGCGACTTCCCGCGCCCAGCGTGGGTTGTCGGAATCGAAAATCGGGGTGCGCGGGTTGCAGTTCGTGCCCCGTATGGACTCAATCAGTGTGCTGGCTTCCTCCCGCACGGAGAGCCCCTCGCCGTCATCCGCGCAGATCAGCCGCTCCTCATAGTCCGGGGCACGGACCAGCGCCACGAGCTCCGCCCGCAGCTCGTGCCAGTGCTGGGAGGCGTGGATAGCCGCCTTCGCGCGGTGGATGCGGGTGCGGACGGTTCCCTCCTCAATCCCCAGGGCAGCGGCAATCTCGGCGTCGTTCCGCTCCCCCACGTTGAGGAGCCGGAGCACGGCCCGCTGCTCTTCAGGCAGTGCTGCGAGCTCGCAGACGCGCTCCAAATCCTCGGCGGTCATACGCATCAGGATGAATCCTCTTCCAGCCGTAGGTACGTCCCGCACTGCACGTGGATGAACTCCCCGTACATCGGGAGTTCCGTCTCTGACTGCACCTGGTAGTGCGTTTCCAGAAACTGGTGAAATTCATCGCTCCCCGTGCAGCCCCAGACCTCTCCCACGTAGGCGACTGCCCGGCCGCCAGCGTCGTGATGGGTCTGCAGGCACTCCAGCGCCATCGGGAGGTCGTAGGGAGGCCAGATCAGCAGCAATGCCCGATCGGCGTAAAGTGCCGCCTGCTGTGGCCCGCCGCGCCGCACCGGAAACCAGAGGCGCGCACTATCAATCTCCCGATCGTACGCGAGACAATCCACCCGGAGCTGACCCAGAATATGCTCCCAGTAGCCCAGGCCGGCGCCGATGCTCACCAGCGGCCCCAGGGCGGCTATGATCTCCAGCGCGGCCTCGGTAGGGATGCAGTATCCGTACGTCTCAGTTAGCTGTAATCTCAGCTCGTACAGCCTGTGACTCTCCCGGAAATCATAACGACGGGAATCATAACGACCGAAATCCAGCGCCGCCGCCGGCGCTCGGTATGTCTCCATCGCCTGCTGATGGAGATCCTGGAGGGCGCTGCGGTAAATCCGCTCCTCGCCCCTCACGCGCACCCGCCGCGGGATGGAGGTATCATCCGTCACCTCTCGCCTCCTCGTCTCTACAATACGCAGGCGGTTCCGGGTAGTCCGTTCGTCCCCAGCGCACTACGGGGCGTCTTCCGTGGGGGACTGACGGCCGGGAACACGCGTAG
>JAUSFE010000042.1 GCA_030649945.1 Dehalococcoidia bacterium
CCGTGATGATCACGTTCAGCAGCATCAGCGGCAGCAGGAACTTCCAGGCGAACGCCATCAGCTGGTCGATTCGGAGCCGCGGCAGCGTTCCTCGCGTCCAGATGAACAGGAAGAACACCAGGTATAGTTTGGAAAGGAACAGCAGCCAGCCCGGCACCCACTCCTCCAGCCCCCAGGCCGTCCAGCCGCCCAGGTACAGCGTCACGATCACCGCTGAGATCGCGAAGCCGGCGAAGTACTCCGCCACGTAGAAGAGGCCGAACTTGATCCCCGAGTACTCAGTGTGGTACCCCGCTACGATCTCCGACTCCGCCTCCGAAATGTCCATCGGCGAGCGGTTGATCTCCACCGCCCCCGCGATGATGAAGGAGACGAGCGCCAGCGGCTGCAGGAACAGCAGCCAGGCGTTGTAGTCGGACTGCCACTCCACGACCGCCCCCATCCGCATGCTGCCCGTGAAGAGGACGACGCCCAGCAGGGCAAGCACCTGTATCAGCTCGTAGCTGATGAGCATCGCCACCGAGCGCATCGCGCCCAGCAGGGCGAACTTGTTGTTCGACGACCAGCCGGCGATGAACACCGCGACCGTGTTGATCGACCCGATGGCGATAATGAACAGGATGCCGACGTTCAGGTCGGCCAGCGCCATCCCTTCGCCGAACGGGATCACCGCGAACACCACCATCGTCGGCATAAACACGAGGATCGGCGCCAGCCAGAACAGCGGCCGGTCTGCCAGGCGGTTCGTAATCGCCTCCTTCAGGAGCAGCTTCAGCGCGTCGGCTATCGGCTGGAGCAGCCCCCGCGGTCCCACCCGGTTCGGCCCTATTCGCGCCTGCATCCGGCCGATGACGCGCCGCTCGATCCAGATGAACGCGAGCTGGCTGAGCAGCAGCCACAGCAGGATCCCCACTATGCCGATGACCCCGGAGGCAACGTACGTCACCCAGTCCGGCGCGCCCTGATCGCGAATCCAGTCTAGGAGCGCACCAGCGGCGTTCCCCAGGTCACGCAGGTCATACCATTCAGCCAGGGCTGGCATCAGCGGTCCACCTCGCCCACCACGATGTCGATGCTGCCCAGGATCACGACGGCGTCCGCCACAGTGGCGCCGATCGCCAGATCCCGCAGCGGCGTCAGATTGATGTACGAGGGCGACCGGATGTGGAAGCGGTACGGCGCCGGGCCGCCGTCGCTCACGACGTAGAACCCCAGCTCACCCCGCGGCGATTCGATCCGCCCGTACGCCTCCCCCACCGGCGGCCGCAGCGCCAGCGGCGTGTCCACCGCCACC
>JAUSFE010000043.1 GCA_030649945.1 Dehalococcoidia bacterium
GGTCCTGACGCCCCGCCTTCTCGAACTCGGCGATGCTCTCCCGCCGCCGCTTCGCCTCGCGGCCGAGGATGGCCAAGACGTCCGCATCGCCGAGGGCAGCGCCCTTCTCCACCTCGGCGTTTTTGATCGCCCAGATGGCCAATCGTATGGCGATCTTTCGGGGCTCGTCGCGCTGACGGATAGCTTCTTTGAGATAGTCCGCCAGCTGCTCTTTGAGGGACATGGGGCCCGGCGCCGGGGCTAGCCGCGCAGGCTGTTCTTCATGCTCTTGCGGCGCTTTGCGGCGGCCTTCTTCTTGCGCCTGATGCTCGGCGACTCGTAGTGCTCGCGGCGACGGGCTTCGGCGAGAATGCCGGTCTGCTGGACCAGCTTATTGAACCGTCTCAGCGCTTGTTCGAAGCTCTCGTGCGAGCCTACTCTGACCTCGGCCAAACAGATCCCTCCAGACGTGCCTGCCCGGCGGGCAGGCGTAAATTGGCGTTCGCGTGCCATTGTATGGGCCGCCGCAAAGGCTGTCAAGTGAAATGCGTAACAAGCGCGGGCCGGTCCGGGGGCGCCGTTCAGCTGAGCGACGGCGCTAGTCGGCGGAGGGCAGCACCTTGGGCTGCATCAGCTCCATGGCCTTGCCGCAGCAGACGATGCCACCCTCACCGGCCTTGATGCATAGCACCTCCGTGCTGCAGGCCTCGCACTGGAACCGCTTTCCGAGCTGGTTAGACACGATCTACCTCCCGCTCCTTCGACTGGCTCTCGCCCAGTCGAGTCGCCTTCGGCGACAGGACAGGCTCACTGCTTCTGCTGCATCGGCTGGTCGCAGCAGCTAAGGCTGCCTTCGCCGCCCTTGGTTACGATCATCTCCGTGCCGCACTTCGTGCACTGATATCGCTTGCCCACCTGGTTCGCCACTGGCTATCAGTCCTCCCCGAAGGATATAGCGGGGGCCGCCATTCAGACAGGCCCAGCGGGGCGAATATAGCGCAAGCGTCAAGCGGGCGTCAATATCCGCCGCCACT
>JAUSFE010000046.1 GCA_030649945.1 Dehalococcoidia bacterium
CTCCCCTGGACAGCTCCCCGGGCTCCGTTGTCCTGGAGCACCAGGTGTTCGTCGGGGCCTGCGGCGCCTCCGTCGCCTCCGACCTTCACGTCCTCCGCTACATCCCCGCTGACAGTGAAAGCGGCCGGCCAGCTGTGGCCCAGTGGTGCTCCTGACCTGAGATAGCGAACTTCCGGCGTGCCGCCGGGGTGGCCCTGAAACAGGCCACCCCGGCGGTTTTTCTTGACCATAAGCACCAAATCTCGCTGTTCGGCCGCGATTATTTGAGATTTCTATCGTCACCCCCTTGACATCCCTATGATATTGGGGTATCAATGGAATACCCTTAATCGGGGAAATCCTTCGGGAGAAAGGGGGTACCATGAAGACGCGACTAGTGTACCTGGCGTACTCGCTCGCGGTCATCGGCGCTCTGGTGGCTTCCTCCGTCGCCGCGTTCCGCTGGGGTTAGACGATCGAAAGGTGATCGCCCCTCAAACCGAATAACGTCCCAGCAGCAAGCAGTAGCTTCCTCACTAGCTGAGCCTCGATCGCAAGAGTTGGCCGGGCACCTGAAGTTCGAGATTCGCTTCGGGTGGCTGGTGCTAATGGCGCTCGCGGCCCAGCTAGTTGTTATTTACGCCGATTTCGGCGACGCCGCCGTCCTACGCAGGATCATCTTCCCGTCAACGTATGTCCTGCTGCTGGCGTTCGTCGTCCTGAACCGGCGGCGGATCGGCTTTCTCATCATCGGCGCGGGCATGCTGCTGAACTTCTTGGCTATCGTCAGCAACGGCGGCCTTATGCCTATTTCCCCTGCCAGTATGGAGAAGGGGGGCCTTGGCGAGGAGCTTGCGGAGCTGGAGCCGGGCGATGCGGTGCCGGATTCCAAGAACGTCCTTTTAGAGGAGAGCGACACCAACCTGCAATGGCTCTCGGACCGTTTCACATGGGGCTCGCCGGGCCCCTTTTCTGTCTTCAGCATAGGCGATGTCATCATTGGGGCCGGACTTATCGTCGTTCTCGTGGAGCTTCTTCTCCCCGCGCTGCAGCGCAGCCCGCCGGACCGGACGTCGCCGACCTAGCCACCGCCAAGCCCCGGCTCGGTCATCGCCGCCGGGTCCAGTATGCGGTCCAGCTCTTCGTCTGAGAGCTCCGTCTTCTCCCGCGCGACCTCCCGTATCGTGCGGCCCGAGACGGCGGCTTCCTTGGCGATGGCGGCCGCCGCGTCGTAGCCGATGACCGGCGCCAGCGCCGTGGCGATGGCGAGCCCCCGCTCAACCGTCTGGGGGCCGCGCTCCGTGGCGCTAAGCCCCTTCAGGCACTGCTCGCTGAAGTTGGCGGCGGCGGCGGCCAGCAGATCGATGCTCTCCAGCAGGTTGCGGGCGGCGACCGGCATCATCGTATTCAGCTCGAAGTAGCCGCCCTGGGCCGCCACGCTGACGGCGGCGTCGTTGCCGATCACCTGGGCGGCCACCTGGATGAGCGATTCGGCGATGACCGGGTTGACCTTCCCTGGCATGATGGAGCTCCCCGGCTGCACCTCCGGCAGCGCCAGCTCGCCCAGCCCGGCGCGGGGCCCCGACCCCAGCCAGCGGATATCGTTGGCGATCTTCATCAGGCTCACGGCGGCCGTCCGCAGGCTGCCGCTGGCCTCCAGCACGGCGTCCAATGTGTTCTGCGCCTGGAAGTGGTTGTCCGTCTCGCGGACGGGGAGGCCGAGCTCGCGAGAGATGAGATCGCACACGCGCGAAGCGAACTGCGGGTGGGTGTTGACGCCGGTGCCAACGGCGGTGCCGCCCAGGGCGACCTCCGACAGCTCCTCCTGGGCGCGGCGCAGGCGGCGCACGGCGCGCTCGGCCTGGCCGGCGTAGCCCGCGAACTCCTGCCCCAGCCGGATGGGCGTCGCGTCCTGCAGGTGGGTGCGCCCCGTCTTCACGACGCCCCAGAGCTCCTTGGATTTCGCTTCCAGCGCGGCCTGGAGGCCCTGGAGCGCCGGGACGAGCCGCCTCTCGATACCTTCCAGGGCGGCGAGGTGTATGGCGGTGGGGATGACGTCGTTGCTGGACTGGCCCAGGTTCACGTGATCGTTCGGGTGGACCAGCTTCGAGCCACGCTCGCCCCCCAGGATCTCGGCGGCGCGGTTGGCAATCACCTCGTTGGCGTTCATGTTGGTGGAGGTGCCGGAGCCCGTCTGGAAGATATCGACGACGAACTGCTCGTCGAGCTTCCCGTCGGCGACCTCGCGAGCGGCGCGCTGGACCGCCTCGGCCAGCTTCGGGTCGAGGAGCCCCAGCTCAGCGTTCACCGCGGCGGCCGCCATCTTGATCAGGCCCAGCACGCGGATGAAGCCGCGGTTGAAGCGCAGCCCGCTCACGGGGAAATTGAGGACGGCGCGCTGGGTGGAGGCGCCGTAGTAGGCATCGGCGGGGACCTCCATGGGCCCCATAGAGTCGCGCTCGCTGCGGGTGGGGCGGTCAGGGGGCATTGGTCTCCTTCCCGTTGGCTGACCACCGCCATGATATATCGGCGGCGGACAAGGGGAAATGGGCTGAGCTGGCCGGGAGGGGTTGCAGAGCCGAACGTTCTGGCCTACGGCAGCGAGCAGGACAGGAACAGGAACGGGACCGCTGCATTCAGGTCTAGGAAGTCGATCGCTGCATTCACCGACAGGTTGTACCGCTCGTTGCCCGCGGCTGGCTGGAACAGCAAGGGCACGATGGCGTTCAGGTCCAGGAAGTCCACCACCTGACTGTCCGTGATGTCCGGCGGCCAGGCGCCGGGCCCGCAGGCCACCAGCGGGTCCGTGCCGATGGCTATTTCGTTGGTGCTGCTGAAGCCGTCGCAGTCATCATCACCCGCCGGCACGAGCCAGGCGGTGAACACCGTGGGGCAGTTGTCGCAGGCGTTGCCCCAGGCATCGCCGTCGGTGTTGGCCTGGTTGGTGTTGGGGAAGGAGGGGCAGTTGTCGCGGACGTCGCCCACCCCGTCGCCGTCGGTGTCGGTCTGGCCGGCGTTAGAGACGAGCGGGCAATTGTCGCTGCCGTCGGCCACGCCGTCGCCGTCGGCATCCGGAGCGGGCACCTGGGTGCACTGGGAGAACTCCGAGGTGTTGTTGGAAGGGTCGGTGGCCGTAGCGGTTACAAAGTGGCCCCCGGGGACGGTGGTGGGGAAGGTGACGTCGATGTTGGCGTTGCCGCTGCCATCGGTCGTCACCGTGGTCGAGCCGATGAAGCTCGCTCCTTCGCCGTTGCCGGAGGAATCGCAGGCGGCGCTGGAGAAGAATTCGAGCCGGAACTGGGTGCTGGCCGTGCTGTTGAGGGTCCCCTGGATGGTGGTGCTACCAGTGGTGGCCGAAGTCAAGACGGGGAAGTTTTGCAGATTGTTGGCGCCCGCGTCGCCATCGCCGGCATCGTTTGGCGTTACGCCGAAGTCAACCTGAAGAAGCTCAATGCCCAGGCCATCGTTGGCGAAGATGGAGTTGGCGAGGATGGCGTTGCCGGTGCCGGACCAGACGGCCACGCCATCGCCGGCGTTGAAGGCGATGACGTTGCCGGCGCCCGCGGCCGCGCCGCCTATGGTGTTGTCGCTCGCGCTGTTGATGCGCACGCCCCAGTTGGAGTTGCCCAGGGCGGCGGCGCCGGTGATGTCGGTGCCGATGAAGTTGCCCTGCACCTGGTTGCCGGCGCCGACGCTTCCCTCAATGACAACGCCGGCCCCCTGGGTGAACGTAGCGTTGCCGGAGATGACGTTGCGGGCCCCGGCCGTGGTCCCACCGATGGTGTTGCCGGGGGCGTAGAGGAGGTACACGCCGAAGGCGTTGCCCAGGGCGGCGGTGCCGCTGACGTTGGTGCCGATAAGGTTGCCCTGCACCAGGTTGCCCGTGGGGCCGCCGAAGGGGTTGCCTAACATGAAAACACCAACGCCGTTGCCCGAGATGACGTTGCCCGCCCCGGCCGCCGTCCCGCCGATGGTGTTGCCCGACGCCTCGATGCGTACGCCGTCGCCGTTGCCCAGCTCGTCGTCGTCGACGGCGCCGTCCGGGTCGGTGACCGTCCCGGTGACGTCGGTGCCGATGAAGTTCCCCTGCACCAGGTTGCCCGTACCGCCGCCGGCGATGAAGACGCCGCTGCCGTTGTTGCCCGAGATGACGTTGCGGGCCGCGGGCGTGGTCCCACCGATGGTGTTCCCCGAAGCATCGTCCACTATGAACACGCCACTCTGCGAGTTACCGAGGGCGGCGCCGCCGGTGACGGTGGTGCCGATGAAGTTGCCCTGGACCAGGTTCCCCGGCGCCGAGTTGTGCATGAGGTTAACGCCGTGGCCGTTGTTGCCTGAGATGACGTTGCGGGCGCCGGCCACCGTGCCCCCGATCGTGTTGCCGGACGGGCCGTCGATGCGCACGCCGCCGTTGGAGTTGCCCAGCGGACAATTCCCGTCGAGATCGAGAGTGCAGGTGCCGTCTTTGTCGGTGCCGATGAGGTTGCCCTGAACCAGGTTTCCGGTGGCCGCCGCGGTGCTCCCAATCTCGACACCGGCGTTGCCGCCGTTGGCGGAGATGACGTTGCCCGCGCCGGCCTCCGTGCCGCCGATGATATTGCTGGGGGCGTCGAAGACGCTAACGCCGCCTTCGCCGTTGCCGACGGGGCTGGCGCCGTCCTTATCGGTGCCGATGAAGTTGCCCTGCACCTTGTTGCCCGAGGCGCCGCCGCCCTCGATGAAGACGCCAGTGAAAGTGTTGCCGGAGATGACGTTGCGAGCGGCGGCCGCCGTGCCGCCGATGGTGTTGTCGGGCGAGGCGTTGACGTACACGCCATACCCGGAGTTGCCCAGGGCGGCCGTGCCGGCGGCATCGGTGCCGATGAAGCTCCCCTCGACCTTGTTGCTTCCGTTCGGGCCCGCCAACTCGATGCCGTCGCCGGCGAAGCGGTTGATCACCAGCGCCCTCACCGTGCTGCCGCCGGCCGAGATACTCAGGCCGTCTACACCCGGGTCCGTGCCGGTCCCGTTGAGCTCAACGCGGGTGGCGTCGCCGCTGTTCCCGTTTATCGTCACTGGTTGGCTGATGACGGGCAAGCCGGCGGCGCTGACGTTGATGGTCGGCGTTCCCGCTCCGACGTCGAAGTCAATGGTGTCCGCGGCGGCATCCGCGTTGGCGGCGTTGATCGCCTCTCGCAGGGTACATTCGGTGACGTCACACGTGCCGTCGCCGGGATCGGCTATCGAGTTGACGGTAAAGGTGGCCTGCGAGTGGGCCGGGCCGGGCAGCAAGAGGATGGCCGCCAGCGGCAGGGCCGCGAGCGCCAAAAGGAGCAATAGGGGCAGTTTGTCGAGCATAGTGGCCTCGCCCATGCTGGGCACAGATGTGGCTGGTAAGTTATCAGGGCTTGGGGGGCCTGTCAACGGCGGTCGGGCGCTGCACACGTGCGTAGGGGCGCATCGCGATGCGCCCCTACATTCGCGGTTCGTATCCTCGCCGCTAGGCGAGATCCTTCGTCGCTTCGCTCCTCAGCATGACCCTGCGGGTCAGCTTAGCTTTATGCAGACGCTCTTCGTCTCCAGGAACAGCTCCATCCCCTCCTGGCCCAGCTCGCGGCCGATGCCGCTCTGCTTGTAGCCGCCGAAGGGCATCAGCGGGACTCCCAGGGCGCCGGCCGCGTGGTAGGTGTTGATCCAGACGGTGCCGGCCTTGATCCCCTTCGCAAACTTGAGCGCCCTGTCGATGTCGCTGGTCCAGACGGCGGCCGCCAGCCCGTACATCGTGTCGTTGGCGATCTGTAGCGCCTCGTTGGCGTCCTTGAAGGGGATGACGGACAGCACCGGCCCGAAGATCTCCTCCTGGGCGATCTTCATCCGGTTGTCCACCTGGTCGAAGATCGTGGGCTCAAAGAAGTAGCCTTTGTCGAACTCGCCGCCGGTGAGCCTGCCGCCGCCCTTGATTAGCTGGGCCTTTTCCTGCTTGCCGGCGTCAACGTAGCCCTCGACCGTCTTGAGCTGCTGATCGGAGACCAGCGGCCCCATTCGGGTCTGCGGGTCCATCGGGTCGCCCACCTTCATGCCGGCGGTGAAGTTCATGAACATCGCCATGAACTGGTCGTGGACCTCCTGCTGCACCAGCAGCCGCGATCCGGCCTGGCAGACCTGGCCGGCGTTCAGGTAGATGCCGAACAGGGCGCCGATGACGGCGCTCTGGAGGTTGGCGTCCGCGAAGATGATGTTGGGGGACTTGCCGCCCAGCTCAAGGGATATCTTCTTGACGTTGCTGGCGGCGGCCCGCATCACGTGCTTGCCCACCTCCGTGGAGCCGGTGAAGGC
>JAUSFE010000047.1 GCA_030649945.1 Dehalococcoidia bacterium
GAGTGGCGAAAGGTGATCGAGGTGAACCTGACGGGGACGTTCCTGGTGACCAAGGCCGTCGCCGGGGCGCTGATCGAGCAGGGGGAAGGCGGTCGCATCGTGAACATCTCGTCGGTCGCCGGGCGGGAGGGGATCGCGACGTTCGCCGCCTACGGCACCACGAAGGCGGGGGTCATCCTCTTCACGCAGGTGCTGGCGCGGGAGCTGGCGCCGCACGGCATCAACGTGAACTGCGTCTGCCCGGGCCTGGTGGGCACCTACCGTATGCAGGACGTCACCCAGGGGCCGGTCCGAAACGCCGTCATGCGCACGATCCCGCTGGGCCGCGAAGGGCAGCCGGAGGAGATCGGAGAGCTGGTCGCCTTCCTCTGCGGGCCGGACGGCTCCTACGTCCACGGCCAGACGATCAACATCGACGGCGGCCGCGTGATGTCTTAGGCGTAGGGGCCGACCTTCAGGTCGGCCGGGGGTGGGGCGAGGCTACACCGCACCGAGGACAGACCTGAAGGTCTGTCCCTACGAGCGTTGAGCGGAGCCTTCCCACCTCAGCCCGCCCCTGAAGCGCTTCAGGCGATGAGGCCGGCTAGCGGCTGGCTTCCCAGGGGTCCCAGCCGGGCCCGCCGCCGCTCAGCCTGGCCGGGTCGCCGAACACCGCACCCGATTGCACCTCGCCCCAGAGGTCGCGGCCCAGAACGGCACTGGCCGTGCCCACCCCGCCCCGCATCGTCCCCGCGATGCCGTGCGCGAACACCGTGCTCGCGCCAGCCAGGAACAGCCCCTCGATCTCCGTCTTCGGCGACGGCCGCGCCGGCCCGAACTGGTCCACCGCCAGCTCGATCCCGTAGGAAGTGCCGCCGGTCGAGAACGTGAAGTGCTCCTGGGAGACGGGCGTCGCCGCCTCTTTCCAGACGACGTGCCCCGCGACATCAGGGATCACCCGCTCCGTCTCCTCCACCAACAGGTCGGTCAGCCGCCGCTTGAGCGACTGGTATTTCGCGTTGCGGTGGTACTTCTCGCCGGCGGCGGGGCCATCCTCGATACCCCAGAACCCGTGGTCGGCGGGCGCCCACATCATCACCTCCAGGCTAGTGCAGCCCGGGGGCGCTATCGCCTCCGTGTGCGGGTCCTTCAGCGAGGCGGCGGTGATAAACAACCCCAGCTCTGTAGGCACCCGCCCCTCGTAGGCATCGCGGTAGACGCCTTCGATGTCGAACGTCGTGTAGTACCACCAGTTGCTGTTGGGCAGCCGCCCGCGCAGGTCGATGTCCAGTCCCAGGTAGACGCAGAAGATGGGCAGCGCCATCCGGTACTGCTTGACGCGGCTGACCGTCTGCGGCGATAGGTGCTCCTCGCCGATCATCTCCAGGTACGTCCGCTTCAGGTCAGCGTTCGAGATGACCACCGGCGCCCGCAGCTCCTCCCCGCCGGCGAGCCGCACGCCGGCGGCGCGGCCGTCCTCCACGATGATCCGCTCCACGCGGACGCGCGTCCGCAGCTCACCGCCGTGGGAGCGCACCACGTCAACCAAATGGGCCGGAAGCACCTGCCCGCCGCCGCGCGGGTAGTATGCCCCCTTCAGGTAGTGGTCCATCAACGCCGCGTGCAGGAGCACCGGCGCCCGCGAAGG
>JAUSFE010000057.1 GCA_030649945.1 Dehalococcoidia bacterium
GGTGGCAGTGGCCGCCTGGTAGGCAAGGGCGTGTCGCACCCGCCCCTCGGGGTGGGTGAGGATTGAAACTTCGAGGAGGATGACATGGACGAAGCAACGGTAAGTCGCACCCGCCCCTCGGGGTGGGTGAGGATTGAAACCCGTATGTGCAGCTCGACCCGTGGCAATCGGCGCGGGTCGCACCCGCCCCTCGGGGTGGGTGAGGATTGAAACCGGTCGGTAAAGCGCTTGGTCAGGTCTTGCTTGAAGGTCGCACCCGCCCCTCGGGGTGGGTGAGGATTGAAACACTTCGACTCTCGTGTTGCAGAGCGGTCGCCTCCTCACGCATACTAAGGCGCCATAGCGTTGACTTGTCGTCGAAACAGAGCGTCCATGCTACTGACTTCAAGACAGGAGGACAGCAAGCATGGTTCAAACGCTCGTACCCTTCGATGAGAACCTCCCGGCCTGGGAGCAGGCCTTCTACGCATTCCTGGCCGAGAAGGAGCGCCGCAGCGGGTCTATGCGCACCGTGGACGCCTACTCTCGGATGCTGCAGCGCTTCTTCGGCACCCTGGGCAAGACGCCGGAGCAAGTGACTGGCCCCGACGTCTTCGCGTTCGCACACGGCATCGGGCCCTCTGGCCGAAAGCCGGCGGCGATCACCATCGGCGCGCGCCTGGCCTGCGTCAGCTCTTTCTACCGCTTCCTGATCCGGATGAAGATAGTCACGACCAATCCCTGCGACCAGCTTGAGCGACCACGCGCCTCGCCAGCGCCTCCGCGCGGTTTGAGTGCAGACGAGATCCGTCGCCTGCTCGCGGCGATACCTGAGACGCCCAGCGGCCTCAGGGACCGGGCGATCATCATCACCCTGGCGCTGACGGGACGGCGGCGGACGGAGGTTCTCAACCTCAAGGCCGGAGACATCATCCAGCCGGGAGGCCTCCTCTACACCTATCGCGGCAAGGGCGGCAAGCAGGGCAAGCGAGAGCTGCCGCGACCGGCCTTCGAAGCGATTGAAACTGCGCTAGCCGCCTGGGACCAGAGCTTGGCGGAGATGGCGCCCAACGACTCGATCTGGCCCTCGCCCTCCAGCAACGGCCGCGGCATCACCAGCGGGACGTTCTACGCCAACCTTCGGCGGTACCTGAAGACCGCCGGCCTACCGCCTGCCGGTGTCCACATCCTGCGGCACTCGGCAGCAAAGCTGCGTCGCGATGTCGGTGAGTCGATTGAGGACGTGAGCCGGTTCTTGGATCACTCCTCGCTGGCAACGACAACCGTCTACCTACGCCGACTGGAGGGGCAGGAAGACCGGAACTGGGGCGCGGTAGCGGAGGCGATCGGCCTCGGCTAGGGACACTCGGTACTGTTGAAAGCGAGCCCGAGCGGGCTACCATACTCAATGGCTGGAGACGCTCTTTGTCTGAAAGGCGAACAATTGAAGCAAAGGTTTGTGGGCAGACTCTCGCTTCCCGAGGAGCGGAGGGATTGGCAGCGAGTCCTACTCCTCGCCCACTACGAGATGAACCATGACTTCTGGAAAGATTGGGTACTCTTGCTCGTAGCCCATGAACGCCTCCTGGAAGCGTTGATCCGTTCCAAGGGCCGTAGCCGATACGTCTCCGCTCATGCAAATCCGTCTTTCGGATGGCGTGGCCTTCGCTCCGCGATTGACGGTTCGCCGGTTGCTTACCAGGGTCGTGGACATGCAGCGGGCTCCCACGTTAGATGGAGTACGAACAGTCACCTTCGCAACTATAGATCACGACTCGTCGAGTTCACCCACAAGTGCGGTCTTCGCTGTGACTGGGCGCCGGCATGGATTCACGCGTCGTTCCTTGAGTGGATTCAGCTCATCGCTCCCCGCGAGTGGATCGAGGCGGTGTGGGATGAACTTCCGCCCGGGCTTCAGGAGACTATGAAGAACGACCTGGCCAACATGCCAACCGAGCGAGAGTTTCGTGGACGCCTCAAGAAGGCACTAGCGAAAGGAACGCCCCCCGAAGGGCGACCGTCCCTCACGCGGGCGGCTGAACCTCGGTCGTTCGGAAAGTTCAGTGTTGAGAGCTTGTTGGAGCAGAGGTGGGAACGACTCGGTCGCCGGCGCCTTCGCCACGGCCGAACGGGTGGCGCCGCGTGGGAGCCAGACGCGATGATGATCCGAATCGAGGTACCTTACGAGCCATGGCCGGTCGACAACTGGTCGGAGGTCGAGCTGAGGATCATTCGTGAAGCCCGGGAGCAACGAGAATCGACTCTCGCGGCCTACCGCGCCGCTGGATGGCATCACTGGGACCGCGAACCGCGAACCATGGAACACATCCGTTGGCTGTATTTGCGCATCTGCCCTGCGCAAGGACGCGAGCGCCCTATGTCGTGGGGCGATATTGCCAAGACGGAGGACGTGGACGAGAGTCAGCAAGTGACGGCTGACACCGTGAAATGGACAGTGGAAAAGCTCGCGCGGGATATAGGCATCACGCTTCCGTCGGCGCCTCGGGGCCGGCCGCCCCGCCTCAACAGATAATTCGATGGACTTAGCGATTCCCTCTCGCCCCTAGTTTTTTCGCGGTTCGCCGTTCGCTATGGTCGAATCGTGGAACTGCAAGAAATCACCCCCGCAGACCTGAGGGCGGAACTCGCAAGGCTCAATGTCCCGCGATACGTCATCGCCGCCAAGGCTGGCGTGCACCCCTCAAGGCTCGGTGCGATCCTCTCTGAACGTGCCCGGCTCTCGCGAAGTTTGGCGGAAGCCGTCTGGAAGGTGATTGCCGAGGAGCGGGCAGCGAGGGGGCTTGGGGAAGTGATAGGCCGCACGGAGTGGCGTGCTAATTGAGCCCATCGTCGACGAAGCGCGTAGTCGACAAGCGGCGTCGCGATGATGGGCCCGCACGAACGCGTTGATCCCTTCGCCACTACAGGCGCTACGACGCGCAGCGTCCGCGGAGGGGCTGAGGCCGACTATTCCGTTGAGATGCCAAGTGAACGACGGCGAACGAGTCGCGTTGCGTCGAGCGCTGGTTCAACGCGGCGACTTGCTAACGAACCCCAGATTGAGGCGTACTACAACGCTGACCGGCAAGCGATGCTGGCGGCGCTCAGGGTAGCTCTAGACCTGCCCAAGCGCCTACCGGAGACGACCGGTCAGGAGGAGTAGGCGATGGTGACGCAATCAGTTCGGCGAGTAGCAACCTACGAGCGGGTGAGTTCAGAGGACCAGAAACAGCGCGAGACCATCAAGACCCAGACCGACGAAATTGCCCGGAGGCTGGCGGGAGACGCGGATGTCCTGTTCGTTAAACGCTACCCCGACGACGGTGTTTCGGGAACGGTGCCGTTCGCGTTGCGCCCCGGCGGGCGTCAGCTTCTTGCGGACGCTGCCAGAGGGCTCTTCGATCAGGTCTGGGTCTACAAGATCGACCGCCTAGGCCGCGACGACGTCGATCCGCTCGTCGTCTGGAAGCAACTTGAAGCGCTAGGCGTATCGGTCTACTCGGTGACCGAGGGAGTCAGCGACCCCTTCATGTACCACATCAGGGTTGCAGTCGCCGCGCAGGAGCGCCGCGATTTCCTCAAACGGACCGCCGACGGCATGAACCGGGCGGCGAGCGAGGGTCGTTACACCGGCGGCATCGCTCCGCTTGGGTACAAGGTCGTGGGCGAGAAGCAGGACGCGCGTCTCGTTAAGAGCGACACCCTGATATGGGCCGACCTCACGGGGGAGGACCTGGTGCGCCAGGTCTACGACTGGCTGGCGCTCGACGACAGGAGTTGCCGCTGGATCGCTGATGAACTCAATTCGCGCGGCGTGCCGACCGTCTATGAGCGTGACGGGCGCGGCATCCGCGGCAAGAGAACCCAGGGCAAATGGCGGGCCGGGAGGATTCGGAACCTAGTCATCAACCCCGTCTATAAGGGCAAGCTCTCCTACGGGCGCCGCACGAAGAGGACGCGCGAGGTGATCGTCGCTGACTGCGAACCTCTCGTCTCACCCGCAGTATGGCACGCTGCTCAGGAGACGCTCGCCCGGAACCGTATCAGCGCCAAGAACACGAACCGCGTCTACCTCCTGCGGTCGAAGATCGTGTGCGGCGCCTGCGGCCTGAAGTTCTGCGGCTCGTTCAACAACCGAAGTACGTGGTATCGCTGTAACGGCAGGCTGACCGACAGGGGGCCCATCGAGGGCCGCTGCCCGAGCAAGATGGTGAAGGGCGAGTTCCTGGAGCCCCTGGTCTGGGCGGACATCGAGCAGTTCCTGCGCAACCCCGGCGACCTGCTGGAAGAACTGGCAGACGAAGCCGGCTTGGACAGCGCTCCTGCGATCGCTGAGGCTGAGCGCGCAACTCTCGGTACAGCTCTCGCCGGGTTGCTCGATGAGCGCGACCTAACGCTCGATCTCTACACGCGGCGTCACGTCACTGCCGAGGAGCTGGATCAGCGACTGGACGCTATCAAAGCGCAGCAGGCGGAACTCGAACGCAGGCTGGCGGCGCTGGAACCTGCGCCGTCGGCACATGACGAGCCGCTTCCAGCCGACCTGCTTGAGCAACTGCGCTCACGACTGGACGAGGGGTTCGACGACGCAACCAAACACGAGATCATCTCCGCCCTGGTCCGCCAGATCACGGTCTACCCGACCGAGGTCGACGGGCGCCGAAGCAGTCGCATCGTCATCGAATACCGCTTCGTAGTCTCGGTTAGCAGGGGCACGGGTTCATCGCGCTGATGAGCATGAAGTTCGCGGGGAAGGTGACGTTGCCCTGTGCGCGGCTCACGGTCACCTGCCTGTCCTCCAGCGGCTGCCGAATGGACTCCAGGACCGAGTGCGCGAACTCCGGCAGCTCGTCGAGGAAGAGCACGCCGCGATGGCTGAGCGTGATCTCCCCCGGCCGCGGTTGGCGGCCGCCGCCGACGAGCCCCGCGTGCGAGATGGTGTGGTGCGGCGCCCGGAACGGCCGGTGACGGATCAGCGGAGTATCGGACGGCAGCATCCCGGCCACGCTGTAGATCTTGGTCACCTCCAGCGCCTCCGCCGTCGTCATCCGTGGCAGCATCGTCGGGGTCGCGCGCGCCAGCAGGGTCTTCCCGGAACCCGGCGGCCCCACCATGATCACGTTGTGACCGCCGCACGCCGCCACCTCCAGCGCGCGCTTCACGTGCTCCTGCCCCTTGATGTCGCGGAAGTCCACCCCCTCCGGCGGCGGCACATCTTCCGCGCCGCCCGCCCCGTCGCTGACGAAAGGCGAGATGTTATCGAGGCCCCGCAGGTGGGCGGCGAGCGCGCCCAGCGATTCCACGGGTATCACATCCATTCCGTCCACCAGCGACGCCTCGGCGGCGTCCGCCGCCGGGACAAACACCGTGCGGAAGCCGCGGGAGCTGGCGAGGCCCACCATGGGCAGCATGCCGTGCGTGTGGCGGACCCGCCCGTCCAGCGAGAGCTCGCCCAGGAAGACGCACGGCAGCGCCGCCTCCGGTGCCTGCCCGGAGGCGATCAGGATGCCAACGGCGATGGGCAGGTCGTACGCCGGACCCTCCTTGCGCAGGTCCGCCGGCGCCAGGTTTACCGTGATGCGGTGATTCGGGAAGTTGTAGCCGGAGTTCCGCACGGCGGAGCGCACGCGCTCCTTCGCCTCCTGCACCGCCGTGTCCCCCAGCCCCACGATGGCGAACGCAGGCAGGCCGTAGTTGGAGATATCGACCTCAACCTCGACGATCTCGCCGTCCAGGCCGATCACGGCGCAACTGCTGACCTTGGCGAGCATGCTGCCGGGAGTTTAGCAGAGGCAGGGACGCGGTTGGAAGATGGTTGTGGCAGCAGAGTTTGGCAGTGTCCGGGTGTTTCCGGGCGGGAGCGCGCAGCCGGCGGCGGACAGCCTGCCCGCCCTACCGGCCGGCGCCCTGCAGGCGGCGCCTGACCGCGAGAATGCCGCCGATGCTCTCCAAGCGGCTAAGCTGCTCCAAACCTTCTCTTCCTCCGCAATGATGCAGCTGCGCCCCCAACGAATCGCATCGCTATGGTGTACAGGTGACGTTGAAGAACGGTATGAACATCATCACGTCCGCCAACCCCACCTGGTTGTCCGCGTTCAGGTCGTAGCGGGCCTGGTAGGGAAGGCCGGGGCCCGTCGTGCCGAAGACTGGAATGTACGCCAGGATGTCGGACAGGTCCGCCTTCTTGGAGTCGTTGTTGTCCGGCGGCCAGGCGTCTATGGCCTCATCATTGAGCGCAGCGGTGGCGGAACAGTTGTCGGCCGCGTCCGTCCCCATAAAAGCTTCCGCAGCCGAGGTAAAGGCGTCACAGTCCGCGTCCCCGATCGGTGTGGGCCAGGATGTCCACAACGCGGGGCATGCATCCATATCGTCAAACTGCCCATCACCGTCAGTATCAGGCTTGATCGTCAGGGTATCACTACCAATATCGGGTGAAATGTAACCGAAGTCGGTTACCAGGCGACTCTCGAAGGTATGTGTCCCGTAAGATAACCCGGACGCGGGTTGAAATATGAAGTTCTTGAACTGTTCGTTAACAGTGTCGTAAAGCAAGTCGTTTGACGTGAACTGTCCGCCGTCAACACGCCACTCGACTCTCAATACATTCGATATGCTTGCACTGCTGTGGCAGCCCAGGGCTCCGCATCCGGGAGGAAATCCAACCAGCGTGGATGCCGAGCCATGATACAGCGGCACCACGTTAGAGGTCGGGTCCGGAGAATACGGGGTGACGCTCGTAGATCCATTTCGCAGGACGTCGACGAGCAGGTGGCCGGCCTGGCCGGCGGCAGGATTGCGCCAACCTATCGCGTTGCGCGCCGACTGTGAGACGTCCACTGACAGACTAATTTGCTCGCTGGCCTCACCCATTATTGATACGTCTGACGTGACACCACCGTTGTTGCAGGATGTGTTGGGCTCGCCCAAATAGCCCCATTCATCCGACGGCAAGCACCCCGACGCCTGGTACTCATCATAGGCGCCGAAGATATGGCCGGCCTCATGCGCTGTGACCAGATTCATTGAGCCGCTACCCCAACCATCGTTATCGTATGTCATGACCATGAACGGCCCATTCAAGTAGGCGTATGCGAACTTACCGGTGCTGAACTGACCGTCCGCGTCCGCCAGGCTATCAACGACAAAGATCAAGAAGCCCCAGTCCTTGCTCAACGCCTGTCGCCGAGAGTCTACGAAAGATCGCGCCACACTCATGTAGTTAGCCGGCGTCGCCGGCCAGCCCATCGCTGTAAGGACATCGGCAATCCATTTCGGCTGGTCACCCGGCTTGGCGGGGCGGGTTATAGGCTCGCAGGATGTCGGTTCCGTGCCCCATAAATCACGCTGAAACGTCAAGTCGTTTAGAATGGGGCTGTTCGGCCTACCCCTCCAAAAATCCAGACCTACGCGGATCTCTTCAAGGACGGCGTTTTGCCGGCCAATGTCCCAGTTCTCTGTGGACGGATCGGCCGGCGAACAGTTGCCAACGCCGCCGCTCGATTCCACAAACACAACGCTGTAGACCACTGTGCCAGCCATGAACTCGCTGGTTTGGGAAGGATACGGAGCCGCCTCACCGGCAGGGCCGGTTGGGGCGTCAGGCGGGATCAGGGCGTCAGACTCTGTGAAGTCGGGCGGCGGCGGATCGGCATGAGTGCTGGGAGCGCCAATGCTCAACCCGACGACGGCAATAAGCAGGCACAATAGAACAACAGCTGTCCTTGGCACAGGGCACGTCCTTATCACGGCCAGGGACGTTTGCGTCCCGGCACCGGACGCACTTCCTTGGCAAACGGCATCAGATGGGTATGCAAGAGCCTGCTGGCTAAGAGAAGCAGCAAGCCGCCCACGATTGCCCCGGCCACCGGCGCGGGCCGGCTGGCCGGTGGCGCCCCGCCACCTGTCTGCGGGAAGCCCGCGGGATCCCGCGGCCGGGTCCCCGTCGGCCCCGGGGTCTCCGAAACCGAGGGCGTGGGGCAGTTGCAGAGGGGCAGGGGTGACGCCTCATACGCGCCGATATCGCAGACCGCGACGCCATCTCCATCGCCATCGGCGGGACGCGGTTCACCCCGCTGGTCAGCGGGTGGGCACGCGATGTCGTCGCCGGCGTCGATAGCCGGGCTTCCTGCCAGCAGGGCATGCGTCGCCGTAACCCCGCCGTTGTCGGCCAGGGGCGCCAGAAGGGGCTCCACGCCGCTGAGGTCACCCGGGCCTGCCAAGCCGCAGGAGCCGTCGCTGTCGAGGTTGTGCCCGGCGGAGGCGACAGGCAAGATGTCTGTGCAGTCGCCACCGGAGTTTTTGGCGACGATCGTGTTCTTCAGAGTGGCGCCACCGAACGGCCCTGTGGAGATGCCCGCCTCTCTTGGGGCGGAGTTGTTGGCAATCGTGACGTTGGTGATCATCATCCAGCCGCCGCTGCCCAGGCCGCCGCCAGCGAAGCTGGCCGAGTTGCCGCTGACAGTAGTGTTGGTAACCGTGGCCGTGCCCCAGACTCCAGGGATAGTGTCCGATCCGAAGTTGACGATTCCTCCGCCGTGTAGGGCAGAGTTGCTGGTGATCGTGCTATTCAGGACGGTGAGGTTCCCCGAGTTGGCGATACCTCCGCCGCCCAGGCCCGCCGTGTTGCCAGCGACCGTGGTTTCAGCTACGGTGACGGTGCCCGCGAGGCGCTCGACCAGCGTCTCAGCACCGTCATTGAAGATGCCGCCGCCGTCGCCAGAAGCTCTATTGCCCGTAACGGCCGCTCTGACGACGGCCAGCACGGCGTCTATCTCGATGAAGATACCCGCTCCGTCGCTGGCGGAGCCGTTCCGAACGGTCATCGCGGAAACTTCCACGGCACCGGAGACGATGTGAAAGACCCTGTCCAGCCCACCGCCGTCAATGGCGGTAGTGTCCGCGCCGGCGCCCGTAATCGCCAGGTCGCCGGTGATGTCCAGGTCCCCCGTGGCGCCCGCGTCTTCGTGGGCCCCGGGGATTGTCAGCGAATACGTACCCGCAGGCAAAATGACAGTGTCGGACCCCGGCAGGGCGTTGCTCTCCTGAATTGCAGCGCGAAGACTGCACGACTCGCGCTCCGTTGCGCAGGAACCGTCGCCTGGGTGCGCATCGATTTCATCTTCTGTCGTCGTGACGGTGAACGTGCTGCCTGGAACAGAATAGGCGGCATCATGCGACAGAACGGTCGCAAGCGCAACCGTCACCGCCATTCCGATGACGAGACACTTTGCCAGATGCAAGTTCAATGGCTTCTCATGTTGCCATCCCCACGCAGCGTAGTCCTGGAAAGACGGCAGATCGACAATCGGCCTAGTCCGCCCGAAATCTTAGCATATGCTGTCAAGAATGGAGACGGGCCGTGCGTCGAATCGCAATGTCGAGGACCCCGCTCTCAGCTTGCGTCAGACAGCAGCGGTCCTCACGGCCTACGAGGCCCAGGCCGGACGGCGCGGCAGCCTGCCCGCCCTACCGGCCGGCGCCCTGCAGGCGGTGCCTGCTCACGGAGAGCACCCCGCGGATCGCCTCCATCCTGCTCAGCAGGCGCATCAGCTGCTCGACGCCCGCTGTCTCCAGCGTCGCCGTGATCGAGATGTGGCCGTCGTCCCCCTCCTCCGTGTGCACCCCCACCATGTTCACGCGCTCCTCCGCCGCCAGCGTGGCGATGTCGCGCAGCAGCCCCACGCGATCCCAGGCCTCGATGTGCACGGAGACGGGATACAGCTGCCCGCGCCGCCCCCACTCCACATCCACCAGGCGCTCCTTCTCGTCCTCGTTCAGCACGTTGCGGCAGTCCCGGCGGTGTACTGAAACCCCCTCGCCGCGCGTCACGTAGCCAATAATCTGGTCGCCCGGCACGGGGTTGCAGCAGCGCGCCAGGCGGGTCAGCAGGTCGCCGGTGCCCAGCACGCTGATGCTCGTGGTGTAAGTCGCGCCCGCCGGCGCCGGCGCCTGCGGCAGCTCGTCCTCCTCGATCAGGCTGGCCAGCTTCGACGCGATGTGCTGCGTGCTGATCTCGCCGTACCCCACCCGCAGCAGGAAGTCCTCCAGGTCCTCGAACTTGAACATCTTCAGCAACTGCTCCTGCATCTCCGGCAGGCTCGTCCCCAGCCGCTGCAGCTCCTTCTCCACCATCTCCTTCCCGCGCGCGATGTTCTCCGCCCGCTCCTGCCGCTTGAACCACTGGCGCACCTTCTCGCGGCCGTGCGTCGTGCGCAGGTAGCCCAGGTTCAGGTTCATCCAGTCGCGCGAGGGGCCCTTGGACGACTTGCTGGTGAGGATCTCCACCACGTCGCCGTTCTTCAGCTGGTAGTTCAGCGAGACCAGCCGCCCGTTCACCTTCGCGCCCACGCAGCGGTGCCCCAGGTCCGTGTGGATGCGATAGGCGAAGTCCAGCGGCGTGCTACCGGTGGGCAGGTCCTTGATCTCCCCCTTGGGCGTGAACACGTACACCTGGTCCTGGAAGATGTCCGTCTTCACCGCCTCCACCAGCTCCTCCGCCTGCGCGATATCGCGCTGCCACTCCATGAGCTGCCGCAGCCAGGCCAGCCGCTCCTCGTAGCGCACGTCGCGCTTCTGCCCCTCCTTGTACCGCCAGTGCGCGGCGATGCCGTACTCCGACATGCGGTGCATCTCGTACGTGCGTATCTGCACCTCCAGCGGCTGCGCGTTCAGCGCCATCACCGTCGTGTGCAGCGATTGGTACGTGCTCTCCTTGGGGTTGGCGATATAGTCGTCGAACGCGCCCGGCAGCGGCCGCCACAGCCCGTGCACCACGCCCAGGGCCGTGTAGCAGTCGCTCACGGTCTCCACCAGTATGCGCACCGCCATGAGGTCGTATATCTCGTCCACGCTCTTCCCGTCGGTGGCGTACTTCTCCATCTTCTGGTGGATGCTGTAGATGTGCTTGGCGCGGCCCTGGATCTCCGCCTCAATGCCCTGCTGCGCCAGCTCCCCGCGCAGCACCTCCGTCACCTGCGCCACGTACTGCTCGCGCGCCTGGCGCTTGCTGTCCAGCATCTCCGCCACCTGCTTGTATTGCTCAGGCTGCAGGTAGCGGAAGGCCAGGTCTTCCAGCTGCCACTTGATCTCCCAGATGCCCAGGCGCGCGGCCAGCGGTGCGTAGATCTCCAGCGTCTCCTTGGCGATCCTGCGCTGGTGGGCCTTGTCCAGCGCCCAGAGCGTGCGCATGTTGTGCAGGCGGTCCGCCAGCTTGATGATCACCACGCGCAGGTCCTGGGCCATGGCCAGGAACATCTTGCGCAGGTTCTCCGCCTGAATCTGCTCCTCGCCCGCGCGCGCCTCTGCCGCCTGCCCGGAGATCAGTCCCAGCTTCGTGACCCCCTCCACCAGCAGCGCCACCTCCGCGCCAAAGCGCTTCGAGATGTCCTCGTTCGTGACCCCGCAGTCCTCCTGCACGTCGTGCAGGAGCGCCCCCGCGATCGTGCCGGCGTCCAGCTGCAGCGAGGCCACCGTTTCTGCCGCGTGCAGCGGGTGCGTGATCACCGGGTCGCCGGACTTGCGCATCTGGCCGGCGTGGCAGGCCGTGGCGAACTCCAGCGCCTCGCGCACCAGCGCCAGCCCTTTCGGAGGCAGGTATTCCTCCGCTTTTCGTAGCAGTGCCTGGCCGGTTTCTTCCTGTTTAATAGCCATGTTCTCAGGTCAAGTTTAGCACCTATTCTACAGGCTCAAGACCACCGGGTGAGCCAGGGAAACACCGGCTGCCAGTGTTTTGCACCCGTTCGCCCCGTTCCTGTATCCTCACGAGAGAGCGATATGACACGCCAGTACAAGGCCCCGCGCGGCACGCAGGACATTCTTCCCGCCGACCAACCCTGGTGGGACTACGTGCGCGATACCGCCGCGCGCCTGGCCCGCGAGTTCGGCTACGCCCAGATCGAGACGCCCGTCTTCGAGGAGGCGCCGCTCTTCACCCGCGGCGTGGGCGAGGTGACGGACATCGTCCAGAAGGAGATGTACGTCTTCCAGGATCGCGGCGGCACGGACCTGGCGCTGCGCCCTGAAGGCACCGCCCCCGTCTGCCGCGCCTACCTGGAGCACGGCATGCACAGCCTGCCCCAGCCCGTCCGCCTCTGGTACATCACCCCCATCTTCCGCTACGACCGTCCCCAGGCCGGCCGCTACCGCCAGCACCACCAGTTCGGCGTCGAGGCCATCGGCGAGGCCGGCGCGGCCGTTGATGCGGAGGTCATCGAGCTGCTCTGGCGGCTGTGCGGGGAGCTGGGACTCACCGGCCAGACGCTGCACCTCAACTCCATCGGCGACCAGAACTGCCGCCCCGCGTACCTGGAGATGCTGCGCGGCTACTACCGCGACAAGCTCTCGGGGGTCTGCGAGGACTGTCGCGCGCGCTTCGAGCGCAACCCCCTGCGCCTGCTGGACTGCAAGCAGGAGATCTGCCGGCCCGTGATCGCGGTCGCACCGCCCATCGCCGATCACCTCTGCGACGAGTGCGCGCGCCACTTCGCAGACCTGTGCTCCTACCTGGACGCCGCCGGCATCCCTTTCGCCCTCAACCCCCGCCTCGTGCGCGGCCTGGATTACTACACGCGCACGGTGTTCGAGGTGCAGCCGCGCGAGGAGGGCGGGCAGAGCAGCCTCGGCGGCGGCGGCCGCTACGACGGCCTGATCGAGCAATTGGGCGGCAAGCCCACGCCCGGCATCGGCTTCGGCAGCGGCATCGAGCGCATCGTCATCAACCTCAAGCGCCAGGAGGCGCCGCTGCCCGACGCCCGCCCGCTGCAGGTGTACGTCGTCGTGCAGACGCCCGCCGCGCGCGTGCCGGCCTTTCGCCTCGCCTCGGACCTGCGCCGCGCCGGCGTCTCGGCGGTTGCCGGCAGCAGCGAGCGCTCTCTGAAGGCGCAGATGCGCCACGCGGACGCCCTGGGCGCCGTGTACGCCGCCATCCTGGGCGAGCGCGAGCTGGCGGAGGGCACCGTAGCGCTGAAGCACCTGGCGGACGGCACGCAGGAGACGGTGGCGCTGGCGGAAGTGGCAGAGCGGGTCGGGCCGGCCTAGCGCGGTGGTATAATCCCTCTGGGCCCCCAATTCGGGGGGCCTACGTATGTTTGGCGATCAAGCGATCAGGCAATCAAGCGTTCACTGCCAGCCTTATTTGCTTGATCCAATGATTGCCTGATCACACAGCACCATGTTCGACAAACTCGCAGCCATCGAAGCACGCTATAACGAACTCTCCGAGGAGATGGCCCGGCCCGAAGTCGCCTCCGACTACGACCGGCTGCAGGTGCTTGCCCGCGAGCACTCCGCCCTCCAGCAAATCGCGAACATCGCCCGCGAGTACCGCCGCGCGCGCGACTCGCTGGCACAGGCCCGCGCCATCGTCGATGAGGGCGGCGACGCCGAGTTCGTGGAGCTGGCCCGCCAGGAGATCGAGCGCGACGAGGCCCGCATCCAGGAACTGGAGGCGCGGCTCCGTCGGGCGCTCATCCCGAAGGACCCGTTCGATGACAAGGACGTGATCGTGGAGGTGCGAGCGGCCGCCGGCGGCGACGAGGCCTCGCTCTTCGCCGGCGACCTCTTCCGCATGTACAGCCGCTACGCGGAGCGCCTGGGCTGGCAGGTGGAGGTGCTGGACTCGCACGAGAGCGACCTCGGCGGCTTCAAGGAGATCGTCTTCGAGGTGCGCGGCCGCGGCGCCTACAGCCGCCTGAAGTACGAGAGCGGCGTCCACCGCGTGCAGCGCGTGCCGGAGACCGAGGCCCAGGGGCGCATCCACACCTCTACGGCCACGGTGGCCGTGCTGCCGGAGGCCGACGACGTGGACGTCCACATCGACCCGGGCGATCTGCGCCTCGATATCTTCAACGCCGGCGGCCACGGCGGCCAGAACGTCCAGAAGAACGCCACCGCGGTGCGCATCACCCACCTCCCCACGGGCATCGTCGCCACCTGCCAGGACGAGCGTTCGCAGCTCAAGAACAAGACCAAGGCCATGGCCGTCCTGCGCGCCCGACTGCTGGACATGGAGCAGAGCAAACAGCGCCGGGAGATAGACTCGGCGCGCCGTTCGCAGGTGGGCAGCGGCGACCGGGCGGAGAAGGTCCGCACCTACAACTACCCCCAGGACCGCCTGACGGACCACCGCATCAGCTACACCCGCCACAACCTGCCCGCGCTCCTGGACGGCGACCTGGACGACGTCATCGAGAAGCTGGATGAGCATGAGCAGGCCCGCATCCTGGAGGCCCAGCTGGCGTGACGCCGGGCGATCAGGCAATCAAGCGATCAAGCAAACAATGCCCCGTACTGTCCGTCTGCCGCTTGTTTGATTGCTTGATTGATCGACCCACCCCATGACCATCCGTGAAGCCCTCCGCCAAGTCGCCCGCCTCCTGTCCGCCGGCAGCGCCTCTTGCTGTCATCCTGAGCGCCCATACAGTCGATTCGTGGCGATCCCGCATCTTCGCGAAGGATCTGGGGTGGGGCAGACCCCCGCAGCGCGGCAGCATCCGTTCCCGCCATGATAGTCCGTGAAGCGCTCCGCGCAGGCCGCCGCCTGATCGAGGCCATCGGCAGCGACGAGGCCGAGCTCGAGGCCGAGCTCCTCCTCCGCCACGTCCTGCGTCTGGACCGCGTGCACCTCTACCAGCGCCTCCACGACCGGCTCACCCCCGGCGCCGAACGGCGCTACCGCCGCCTGCTGGACCGCCGGCTCTCCCACGAACCCACGCCCTACATCCTGGGCCGCAAGGAGTTCTTCGGCCTCGACTTCGAGGTCTCGCCGGCCGCCATCATCCCCCGGCCCGAGACCGAAGTGCTGGTGGAACTGGCCCTCGCCTTCGCCCGCGAACGTTTCGCGGGGCGCGACTTCACGCTGGCGGACATCGGCGCCGGCTGCGGCGCCATCGCCGTCGCCATCGCGCACGAGCTGCCGAACGCGCGGGTCATCGCCATCGACGTCTCGAAGCGCGCGCTCGCCCTCGCCCGCCGCAACGCCGAGCGCCACGGCGTCGCCGGCCGCATCGACTTCCGCCACGGCAGCCTCCTGGCGCCTCTCACCGCTCACCCTGAGCCGAAGCCCGGCGGTAGCCGGGATTCGAGTCGAAGGGCCGACATCATCGCCGCCAACCTCCCCTACGTGCGCACCGCCGACTGGCAGCGGCTCCCGCCCGAGATCCGAGAGCACGAGCCCCGCTCCGGCCTCGACGGCGGCCCCGACGGCCTGCGCCTCGTCCGCCGCCTGCTCGCCCGCGCGCCGGCGTACCTGGCCCCCGCCGGCGCCCTCTTCGCCGAGATCGGCGACGACCAGGGCGCCGCCGCGATCGAGGCCGCACAAGCCGCCTTCCCCGAAGCCGAAATCGCCGTCGCCAGGGACCTCACCGGTCGCGACCGGGTCCTCGTCATCAAGCGCTAACGCTGTCGCCCGCTGCGTTAACACTATCGTCCGCCGCGCTACGCTGTCGCCCGCCGCGCTACGCTGTCGCCCACTGTGTGTGCTGTCGCCCTGACGAAGGAAGGGCCTGTCCGGGTACGAGTGTGCCTCGTGCCACCCCCACACCGGGACCGTCCCGCCACGACGGCCGTGACACCGTCCGGCACTCGCCACGCACGTGGAGGACGTCCCGCCGCAGGAGATGGCGCGCCGCGCGGCACAGCAGCGCGCGTCAACGCCAGCGTCCGGGACCATCCCCCTGCCTGCGCGCACGCGCCGGGCCGATTAGTTGACTTGGCCTCTCGAAAACTGGTACATAGTGGCGAGCGGGCTGGCCACCCCAAGGAGGACGCCATGACGACGCCCCCGGATAACCCCGTTGACCGACGCTTCAACGCCGCCCGGAACCGGCACCTCATGGCGTTCTACACGGTCCGCAAAGCCCACGACCGTCACCGCGACCTCGTCAACAACGCCATCGAAGCGAACCGGCAGGGCGCCCGCGACTGGTCAGCGCTCGGCCGGAGGTGGCTGCAGCAGCCAACAGACATCGCCGGCCTCTTGAGGGACGCCGCCGAGGCCACGGCGAACGCCCGCGCACGCTCCGCCGCCCTGTTCCAGGAGTGGCTCCAAGGCGTGCGGGACCTGCGCCCGTAGGGTCGGTGCGCGAACCGCCCCTACGGCGTGGCTCCGCGCATCAACGCTCGTGGCTGCCTATCTCGCGCAGGATATCGCGGATGGCAGGCGCCGGGGCGGGCTCCGACCTCTCGCCGGGTCCGACATGCTTGTGCTCCGGGAACAGTGGCAGGCCGTGATGATGCGGGACGTTGTCGTAACGGAAGATGGTGCGACCCCCGCGATCCATGAACTCAAACGCGTAGCGCTTCCACGCCAGGTAGTCCTCTCTCTCCTCTACCTCCAGGAACACCGCCAGGCGATCACCGCTGGGGAGGAATTGGACGACCGCTTCCAGAGTGCCGGAGTTCCGGTCTTAGAACACATCAAGCGCGGGGTCTTCCAGGAGGGCCCCGCCGCTTTCTGCCAGTAGACTCGCTATGTCTTCGAGGTAGTCTTCGACGCCCCGCATCAGGCGCGGACTGGCTTACGCTTGCGGGCCCGCGCAGCCCAGTCGTACAGGCTCGCCCACTTAAGGTACTCCCGGTCGTCGCCGAGTTCTCCCCGGTTGAACCTGGGGTAGAACTCGTCGGACGTCATACCGTACTTGGCCTCCAGCGCCGCCAGTTCGCTGCGAATGGCCGCAGGGGTCATTACCCTTTTCGTTACGCCCATGGCTGTCTCATGATCTCGCCGATGGCTGAGCCTGTCAACTTCTGGCCGCGCGGGTCCGGCAGGCTGAGAACCTCCCGCCCGAGAATTGCCGACTTCCCCCCAAACGGGGAACAAGAGCTACCGCGCCAGCTGGTAGACCTTGCCCTCGGTCTTGATCGAGGGCGCGACGATCAGCTCCGCCTCGTGGAACTCGCCGATCGTCTGGGCGCCGCAGACCCCCATGCAGGTGCGGATAGCGCCCACCAGATTCTCCGTCCCGTCCGTGCGCGACGTCGGCCCGAACAGCAGCCGGTCCAGCGTCGTCTCCACGCCCGGGCGGATGCGCAGGCCGCGCGGCAGCTCCGCGTGGCCGGTGCTCATGCCCCAGGAGTAGCCCTTCGCCGGCGCCTCTTCCGTGCGGGCAAAGGCCGTCCCCAGCATCACCGCATCCGCGCCCGCCGCCAGCGCCCGGCAGATGTCGCCGCCGTTGCGCATGCCGCCGTCCGTGATCACCGGCACATAGCGGCCCGTCTCGCGGTAGTGCTGGTCGCGCGCCGCCGCGCAGTCCATCGTCGCCGTCACCTGCGGCACGCCCACGCCCAGCACCTCCCGGGAGGTGCAGATGGCGCCCGGGCCCACGCCCACCAGGATGCCCGCGACGCCGGTCTCCATCAGCTCCTTCGTGGCCTGGAACGTCACCGTGTTGCCCACCACCACCGGCACCCGCAGGTTCTCGCACAGCTCCTCGAAGATCAGGCCGCGGATGCTGCGGGAGATGTGGCGGGCCGTGGTCACGGTGGACTGGACGACGAAGATGTCCGCGCCGGCGTTGACGGCGATGGGGGCCAGGCGCTTGGTGTTGGCCGGCGTGCAGGAGATGGCGCAGACCGCGCCGCTCTCCTTGATCTGGCGCACCCGCCGTCCGATCAGTTCCTCTTTGATGGGCGCCGACGTCAGGTGCTGGATGACCGACGCTGCCTCATCCTGCGAGGCGTTCACAACCTCCGCGATGGCAACGTCCGCGTCCTCGTGCCGGCATTGCAGGCCTTCCAGGTTCATCACCGCCAGCCCGCCCCGGCGCGAGAACTCGACGGCGAAGCGAGGGGTGACCACGGCATCCAGCGCCGCCGCCAGGATGGGGAAATCGAACGTGTGCTGCCCTATGCTAAAGTGGACATCCGTCAGTTCGGGGTTGACGGTGATGTTGCCGGGGACAATGGCCACTTCGTCAAACCCGTAGGCGGGTCGGAGTTCTTTGTCAGTCACTAAACTCATAATACCTCGCCTCGGTTATGGAAACAGGGCCGCAGGGTTTTCAGTCAGTGTATCAAGGCGCTCGAAGCGCGGTCAACAGCCCGCGAGCCCAAAATCGCAAAGAAGAGTAAACATTTCCACAGAAGAACTAGGAGCACGCTCGAGCGATATCTCATTTGCCAAATGCCCAATGCTGCTCCAATGCTCTAATGCTCTAATGCTCTAACGCCCTAATGCCCACCCTCTACCTCGTCGCCACGCCGATAGGCAACCTGGAGGACGTCACCCTGCGCGCCCTCCGCATCCTGGGGGAGGTCTCGCTCGTCCTGGCCGAGGACACGCGCACGGCCCGCAAGCTGCTCTCGCACCACGGCGTCCCCCGGCGCCGGCTGCTCAGCTATAACGAGCACAACATGCGCCGGCGCACGCCGCAGGTCCTGACCGCCCTGCGCGAGGGCGACGTGGCGCTCGTCTCCGAGGCCGGCACGCCCGGCATCAGCGACCCCGGCTACGAGCTCGTGCGCGCCGCCATTGAGGCGGGCTTCGAGGTCTCGCCCGTGCCCGGACCATCCGCTGTCGTCGCCGCCCTCGCCGCCTCCGGCCTGCCCTCGCGCGAGTTCACCTTCCTGGGCTTCCTGCCCCGCCGCTCCACGGAGCGCTGCCGCCTCTTCGCCGGCCTCGCCTCCGATCCGCGCACCCTCGTGGCATTCGAGTCCCCGCACCGTCTCCGCGCCACCCTGGAGGACATGCGCCAGGCCTGGGGCGACCGCCGCATCGCCGTCTGCCGCGAGCTCACCAAGCTGTACGAGGAGTTCTTCCGGGGGACGGTCTCGCAGGCCCTGGAGCGCTTCCTTGAGCCACGCGGCGAGTTCACGCTGGTGATTGAGGGCGCCTCGCTCGAACGCCCCGAGCCCTCGGAGGACGCGATCCGGGCGGCGCTCGGGCGGCTGACCGCAAGCGGCATGTCGGCGAAGGACGCCGTGGCACAGGTGGCGCGGGACCTGGGCGCGCCAAGGCGCCGCGTCTACTCGATCGCGGTGGCGAAGGCGGATGACACATGAAATTGCCACGGCCGACAACCACGTCCCACAGGCGTCCTCACATCCGTTAATCCGTTCCCCAATCCGTTGACAGATTGCTCCAATACTCCATTGCTCCATTGCTCTATTGCTCCATCCGTCCATCCCGCATCCGCTAATCCGTTCCCCATCCGTTGACAGGCAACCAGCCGGCTGCCCGCACGGCGCCCCATGCTACAATTCGGTCGAATTCATATGGCTGAGAAGATATTCCTCGGCGTCGCCTGGCCTTACAGCAACGGTTCCCTGCACATCGGCCAGATCGCCGGCGCTTACCTGCCCGCAGACATCTTCGCCCGCTACCACCGCGCCGCCGGCAACGAGGTGCTGATGGTCTCCGGCAGCGACCAGCACGGCACGCCCATCACTGTGCGCGCGGAACAGGAAGGGCGCACGCCCGGCGAGGTGGTAGCCGCCTTCCACCAGGAGTTCCTGGAGTCCTGGCAGGGGCTTGGCATTAGCTGGGACCTCTACACCACCACGGGCACCCAGAACCACGCGCGCGTCTCGCAGGACATCTTCCTGCGCCTGCTGGAGAAGGGCGATATCTACAAGGCCCTGATGAAGCTGCCCTACTGCGCGGTTGAGCAGCGATTTCTCCTCGACCGTTATGTCGAGGGCACCTGCCCCCTCTGCGCCTACGAGCACGCCCGCGGCGACCAGTGCGACAACTGCGGCAACATCCTGGACCCGGAGGACCTGCGCGACGCCCGCTGCAAATTCGACGGCTCCGAGCCCGAGATGCGCGAGTCCGAGCACTTCTTCATCCGCCTCACCGCCTACAACGACCGCCTCGGCGAGTGGCTGCGCCGGGACAAGGGCCACTGGCGCAAGAACGTCGTCAACTTCTCCCTGGGCATCATCCAGCAGGGCCTGCGCGACCGGTCCATCACGCGCGACCTGCAGTGGGGCGTGCCGGTGCCCGTGCCGGGCTACGAGAACAAGCGCATCTACGTCTGGTTCGAGGCTGTGATCGGCTACCTTTCCGCCGCCATCGAGTGGGCGGAGCGCACCGGACAGCCGCAGAAGTGGCGGGACTTCTGGCAGGACCCCGCCTGCAAGACCTACTACTTCATGGGCAAGGACAATATCCCCTTCCACACCCTCATCTGGCCCGCGCAGCTCATGGGCTACGGCGAGGCCACCGGCGAGCGCTACAACCTCCCCTACGACGTCCCGGCCAACCAGAACCTCACCATCCGCGGCAGCAAGGCCTCCACCAGCCGCCGCCTGGCCGTCTGGGTCCCGGACTACCTCTCGCGCTACGACCCGGACCCGCTGCGCTACTACCTCGCCGCCACGATGCCCGAGACTTCGGACTCCGACTTCACCTGGGCCGACTTCGTGCGCCGCAACAACGACGAACTCGTCGCCACCTGGGGCAACCTGGTGAACCGCGTCCTCACCTTCATCTATCGCCACTGCGAGCGCGCCGTGCCCCAGCCGGGTGAGCTGACCGACGCCGACCGCGCGCTCATCTCGCGGGCCGAGCGCGCCATCTGCGAGGCCGGCGAGCAGGTGTCCCGCTGCAACTTCCGCGCCGGACTCGAGGCCGCCATGGCCACCGCGCGCGAGGCGAACCGCTACGTGGAGGAGAACGCCCCTTGGAAGCTGGTGAAGGAGGACCGGGAGCGCTGCGCCACCGTGCTCTACACCGCCCTCGCCGTCATCAGCGGCCTGAACGTCGCCCTCTCGCCCTACCTGCCCTTCACCTGCCAGACGCTGCACGGCTATCTGGGACACGAGGGCCCCCTCCAGACCGCCGGCTGGCGCCTGGAGCCGCCGGCGCCCGGAAGGCCCCTGGCGGAAGCGCAGCCGCTGTTCAAGAAGCTGGACCCGGCAATCGTCGAAGAGGAAGAGGGAAGGCTGGGGGCATGACGAGCGAACATACAATCAGGCAATCATGCAATCAAGGCGAGAGTTGTTTGATTGCTTGCTTGCCTGATTGCTTGATTGCGGGGGCGGGCCCCAGGGGCAGGGCCATGCCATGCTAGTCGACTCCCACTGCCACCTCCAGGACCGCCAGTTCGACAGCGACCGCGAACAGGTGCTGGCCCGCGCTACGGCGGCGGGCGTCTCCGCCATCGTCGTCGCCGGCGACGACATCGCCAGCAGCCGCCGCGCCATCGACCTCGCGGACTCGTACGAAAACGTCTACGCGGCCATCGGGGTGCACCCGCACAACGCCAGCGCCGTGACCCCACGGGAGATCGAGACGCTCGGGCGCCTGGCGGACTCCGCCAAGGTCGTCGCCATCGGCGAGATCGGGCTCGATTTCTACCGCGAACTCTCTCCGCGCGCCGTCCAGCGGGCGGCCTTCCAGCAGCAGTTGGAGCTCGCGCGCAGCCTGCACCTGCCGGTCGTGATCCACTCCAGGGACGCCGACGAGGAGACGTTCGGGATGATCGAGGAGTATGAGCAGGCGGCGCTGCCCAAGTGGCCCAAGGACCGGCCGCTGGGGGTCTTGCACTGCTTCGCCGGCGACCTGGCGCTCGCCCTGCGCTACATCGAGCTGGGGTTCGTCATCTCCATCCCCGGCGCCTGCACCTACCCCAACGCCGGCCGCACCCGCACCGTCGCCCGCGGCATCCCCTACCGCTGGCTGACCGTAGAGACCGATGCCCCCTACCTGCCGCCCCAGCCCCGCCGCGGCGGGCGCAACGAGCCGGCCTACCTCACCGATACGGTGCAGTGCATCGCCGACCTGCGCGGTGACTCGGTCCAGGAAGTCGCGGACCGCACGGCCATGACGGCGGCGTGGCTGTTCGGGCTCGGCAACATCGGCGAGCCCACCGCGCAGACACCGGGAGACCTCCCGTGAAGGCCCCGGGCAGCAAGCTCCTGCGGGAGGCCCAGGGCAGGCCCGATGGCCTCTACGGCGCCGTCCAGGAAGACCTGGGCCGCGTCGAGGCGACCTTCGATGCGCTGAAACAGGTGGACTACGGACCCCTGGGCGAGATACTGGCCATGGTCCTCGGCGGCGGCAAGCTCCTGCGCCCCGCACTCGCGCTCCTGGCCGGGCGCTTCGGCGAGTACAATCTGGACCTGCTGGTCCCCCTTGCCGCCTCCGTCGAGCTCCTGCACACTGCCACTCTCGTCCACGACGATGTCATCGATAGCGCCTCCACCCGCCGTGGCCGCCCCACCGTCAACAGCGCCTTCCAGAACTCCACCACCGTCATGCTGGGCGACTATCTCTTCGCGCACGCCGCGGACCAGGTGGTGCAGACCGGCAGCATGCGCGTCGTCGGCCTCTTCTCCAACACCTTGATGATCATGGCCAAAGGCGAGATCCGCCAGGACCTCGCCGCTTACGATAGCCGCCAGACCATCCGCGACTATCTCGGCCGCATCGGCGGCAAGACGGCATCGCTGTTCGCCACCGCCTGCGAGGGCGGCGCCGTCGTCGCCCAGGAGCCGGAAGACTGGATCGCGGCCCTGCGGGATTACGGGTACAACTTCGGCATGGCCTTCCAGATAGTGGACGACATCCTGGACTTCACCGGCGACGAGGAGCACATGGGCAAGCCCGTGGGCAGCGACCTTATGCAGGGCACCTTGACGCTGCCGTCCTTCCTGCTGCTGGAGCGCCAGCCGAAGTCCAACCCGGTCCAGAGGTACTTTGCCCGCCCCACCCGGGAGCGCCTGGCGCAGGCGGTGGAGGCGGTCCGCTCATCCGGCATCCTGGACGAGTCCGCCGCGATAGCGCGCGACTTCTCCCGCCGCGCCGTGGCCGCCCTCTCCGTCCTGCCGGACCTGAACGACCGCCAGACCCTGGCGGACCTCGCAGAGTACATCCTGGAACGCCGCAGCTAGCTTTAGTTCCCACAGACGTCGTTTACACGCGTCGCCAGTGGTGCACCGCTACCATGTCATTCTGAGCGGGCATGCCCCTCGCTCGTGGGAGTGCGTATCTTCGCGAAGGAATCTGGGGCGGGGCAAACGCCCGCGCGAGGAGCTTCCAGGCGCGGGGCAAGCGCCTCACGCCTAGCACTCCCGGCAGAGGTTCGTCTCCCGCCGGCGTCTGTCATTCTGAGCCGCACGCCGCCCGCCCTGTTGCAAAGCCTGCCCTGATCCTGCCGAAGGGTGCCTCCAACCGGGCCAAATTCCCGTAGGGAGGTACCTTCAGGTGCCTCCAACCGGGGCGGCGCGGGGAGCCTCCGCCCGCCGACGCCCTCGCGGGCCCCGCGCCCTCGGCTGCGGGCGTCACCCCGCGGCCGGCCGCGACGGGCGCCCGGGGATCTCCAGGTCGTCCGGCGGCGGCGCCGGGTTCGAAATGCCGTGCAGCAGCTGCGTGGGCACCAGCGCGATCAGCTCCTCCACCGTCCACCTGCCGTCCTTCTGGATCTGCTGTATCGGCATCTCCTCGTGCCCCAGCGCCACGACTCCGCCCGCCACGTGGAAGATCTTCCCGTTCACGTTCCAGGCGTCGTCCGTGCACAGCCAGACGGTCATGGGCGCCACGTGCTCCGGCGTGCGCTCCATCACGTCCACGGGCGGCGGCGCCGGCTGCACAATGCCCCGCTGCGCGCGTATCTGCCGCGCGCTCTCCGGGATCTGCGCTATCATCCGCGTCTGCGCCCCTGGCGCAATGGCGTTGCAGGTGACGCCGTAGCGTCCCAGGTCGCGCGCCACCACGCGGGTCAGCCCGGCGATGCCTGCCTTGGCGGCGCCGTAGTTCGCCTGCCCGGAGATGCCCCGCAGGCCCGATATCGAAGAGAAGTTGACGATGCGCCCGTAACGCTGCTGGCGCATCAGCACGGACGCCGGCTTGATCGTGTTGAAATGCCCCTTCAGGTGCACAGAGTAGACGGCGTCCCACTCCTCCTCGCTCATGTTGAAGATCATGCGGTCGCGCAGGATGCCCGCCACGTTCACGAGGATGTCGATGCGGCCGAACGCCTGCACGCACTGCGTGACCATGCGCTCGCCGCCCCCGGCGTCCGCCACGCTGTCGTAGTTGGCCACGGCAGTGCCGCCGGCCGAGCCTATCTCCGCTGCCACCTGGTCGGCCGGGCCGTCGTCGTGCCCGCTGCCGTCCACATTCACGCCCGGGTCGTTCACGACGACGTTCGCCCCCTCCTGCCCGAGGAGGATGGCCACCGCCCGCCCAATACCGCGCCCTGCCCCGGTGACCACCGCGCTGCGTCCTTCGAGTCTTCCTGGCATCTCACCTCTCCTTGGTGGCGACCTTCCTACTTCCTACAGCGGCACCTGGATGTTGCGCCCGGGGATCTCCAGGTCTTCCGGCGGCGGCGCCGGGTTGCGCACGCCCTCCAGCAGCTGCGGCACGGCCTGAGAAAGCTCGTCCAGGCGCCACAGGCCGGGCTTGAAGGCGGTGCGCCAGGGGACGGGTTGCTGCAGGACAGCCACCGTCCCCGCGTAGACCAAAAAGATCTGGCCGTTCACATTCCAGGCGGCGTCCGTCGCCAGGTACGCCACCATCGGCGCGATCATGTCCGCGTCAAGCTGCTGGATGGCGCTGGGCTGCGGCTGCGCAAGGGCGGCCGCCCCGCCGCGCGGCGCCGAGGGGATCGTCGCTGTCAGCCGCGTCCACGCCCGCGGCGCAATGGCGTTGCACGTCGCGCCGTAGCGCCCCAGGTCGCGCGCCACCACGCGCGTCAGCCCCGCGATGGCGGACTTCGCCGCGCCGTAGTTCGCCTGCCCCGCATTCCCCCACAGGCCGGACTCAGAGCTGAAGTTGATGATGCGGCCGTAGCGCTGCTGCCGCATGAGCACGGCGGCCGGCTTAATGGTGTTGTAATGGCCCTTCAGGTGCACGGCCATCACCTCGTCCCACTCCTGCTCCGCCATGTTGAAGATCATGCGGTCGCGCAGGATGCCGGCGTTGTTTACCAGGACGTCGAGGCGGCCGAACTTCTCCATCGCGGTCTTGATGATGTTCTCGCCGCCCTGGACGGTAGTGACGGAATCGTAGTTGGCGACGGCCGTGCCGGCGGCGGCGGTGATCTCGGCCACCACCTGCTCCGCCGGGCCGTTGTCGTGGCCGCTGCCGTCCGGGTTCACGCCCGGGTCATTCACCACTACCTTCGCGCCGTGCTCGGCCATCAGCAGCGCGATCCCGCGGCCGATGCCCCGGCCGGCGCCGGTGATCACCGCCACTTTACCTTCGAGTAGTCCCATGGTTTCCTCCAGGTGGGCCCGCTTCCCGGCGATCTGCCGTCAGTCGCCGGCGGTTCGTTCCCACGCTCGCCCGGTTGCCTCCGCGTACGCCCACGCCTGGACGTCCGGGGGCTGCATGCCGAAGCCCGTCAGGATGGCGCAGATCTGCTCCCGGTGGGCGCTCCCGTGATGGAGCGCCTGAGTCACGATGACACCGGCGCGGACCCTGCGGGCCCCTTCGTCCACGATGATCACGCGTTCCGCGTCGACCGGCTCGGACAGGAACTGCTCCCAGAGCTGCTCCGTCTCCTCGACCCGCGCCCGGACCTGGTCGAGGTCAGCGCTCGCATCGCGATCGACCGCCCAGGCGGGTCCGCTGCCGGCCAGCCGCCACAGGTAGCGCCCGTCCGCCATAACGAGGTGATTGAAGGTGGCCAGGATACCCCCGAAACTGCCAATTGCGGCAGACGAGAGCTGTTCCTCCGAAAGGCCTCGGCAGGACGCCAGGAGCCGCTTGGTCGCCCAACCGTTGTGGCGGAACGCCTCGAGCAGGGCCTCGTTCACTGTCGCTCCCCCCGTTCGAGCATCGGGCAGCGTACACCACAGCGCCTGCTTCCAACCTCCAACCTCCAGCTACTCATCACACTCTCGTTGGCAGCTTCACCGTCGCCGTTCCCGGCGTGGTCTTGTTGCCGGCCGGGTCCTCGGTCCAGATCTCGAGGTCTACGAGTCCCGCGCCATCCTCCTGCCGCTTGCTCTTGACAACGCCCTTGCAGACCACGTCCTTGTCCACCATGTCCATGCCCCGGTACTGGCACGCCAGGCGGCGCACGCGCCCCCGCTCGCCTATCCACTCGTGCAGCATGCGGCCCAGCAGCGCGTGCTTGAGGGCGCCGTGCACTATGCGGTCCGCCAGGCCGGTGGCCTGCGCGAAGTCCTTGTCGTAGTGGATCTGGTAGTAATCGCCGGAGCCGGCGGCCCAGAGCACCAGCCGCTGCGAGTCGCAGTTCTGCACCAGCGTGGGAACCTCCTGTCCCTCCTCCACGTCTTCGAAGTAAACCTGCGCCATCTCGTCCTCCTGGGCGGGCCAGGATGCAGCCCTGCCCCGCGAATCCTGGCTCCTTTAGTACCGAATGGCGGTCCCGCGCATGATCGCCACCGTCTTGCCCTGCGGATTCTTGAACGCCGTCTCCGTCTGCACAATCAGCATCATGCCCATCCGCCCTTCCCGCTCGCTCAGGTCGGTGAGCCGGGAGGTGGCGGACAGCACGTCGCCCGCACAGACGTCGTCGAAGTACTCGATGTCCGTACCGCCGTTCAGGATGCGCTTCAGCGGCACGTCCAGGCGGAAGATCTCCGCCACGCGCACCGGCTGGCCCGGGATGACGACCGCATGGCCCAGGAAACCCGCCGACGCCGGCAGCCCGCGATACCCCTTGCCGCGGGCGTACTCCGCGTCGAAGAACACCGGGTCCGTGGAGCCCACCGCGCGCGCGAACTGCCGGCACCCAGTGTTATCCACCTCGTACGTCACCGCCTCCGACTCTTTGCCGATCAGGGCCCGCATCTCATCCGTAATCACGGATGCCTGCTGCTGCGTCACGCTGTTGTTCCTCCTTCGGTGGGCATTGGCAGTCGAACCTCTAACCTCTAACCTCCAACCTCCAACCTCCAACCTCCAACCTCCAACCTCCAACCTCTAATTTCTAATTCCTAATTCCTAACTTCTAACCTCTAACCTCAGTCCTCGCCCCTGCCCAGCAGCATCCCCGGGCCCGGCTCGTCCACCGCTATCGCGTTCGTGTTGCTGGCCAGCGCCAGCCCCAGCGAGTACAGGCACAGCGCCAGCGATCGCAGCAGGACGGCGACGCCGCCAAGGGCGATCAGCCCGCCCGCGGTCGCCGGGCTCGGGCCCAGCCGCGACAGCGGTCCTTCCGGGGAAGGATGGCCGCCGCGCCTCGAACTCCAGATCACCAGCGCGACCCCGCCGGCGATGAGCGGGATGCCCAGCAAGCGCCCGCGGCCGATGGGCAACTTCGGCAGGCTGGACCGCCGCTCGAAAGAGACGACGGCGGAGGGCAGCGTGATCAGCCACAGGCGGGCCGACAGCCGCTTCGGGATGGGGAGCCGTTCCAGGATGCTCATGGCGGGCGCTCGCATTATCGGGGCCTCACGGGGCCTCGCGCAACTCCTCTCGCAGCACACGCGGCCTGAACCGCCCTGCCTTCAGCTCCGCGATCAGTCCCTCCAGGCCGCTCACCTCGCGCTCGAACTCCGTCGCGCAGCGGCCCACGTCCCGCCGGTCGTGAGAGTCGCTGGCCGCCACCGCCGGCAGCCCCAGCCGCCCGCAGATCTCGCGGGAGAACTCGTTCTCGCGCCCGCTGCCGCGGCCGTTGTGCGTCTCGACGGCGTGGACGTGGCGGTAGGCGTCGTTGGCGACAGCGCGCTCCAGGGCCTCGCACCAGGCCTCGGGCGCGCCCTCGTGCCGCAGCTCAAACGGCAGCTGCCGCCGGTACGGGTGCGCCGCGATCATCACCCCGCCCGCCGCCTCCACCAGCGCCGCCAGTTCGTGCACCCGGTGCATGCCGTAGACGTAGCGCTCCAGCCCGAACGCCACGATATGCCCGTGCTCCGTGTTCACCTCGATCCCCGGCAGCACCAGGAATCTGTGCCGTTTCGCCAGCGCCGCCACTGCCGCCGGCTCCCAGAAGAAGTCGTGCTCCGTCAGGCACACCCCGTCCAGCCCGGCCGCCTTCGCGGCTTCGATCAACTCGTCGGCGGAGAGCAGACTATCGTGCGATAGCGGATAAGTGTGGGTGTGAAGGTCGATCAGCATAATGGGACGGCACTACCACAGCCCGAAGACCGCGGCGTGAAGGTGATTACATACCCCAGCCTGAAGGCTGGGGTGGAGTGTCTTCGCATGGCTATGCGGCTCGATCAGCACCGGCGCTACTCCGTCCGGCACAGGGCAAAGAAGTGGCTGCCGCCCTTCGGATCGAGCGGGTCCGCTTCCATGGCAGACGAGAGCACCTCGAACCCCGTGTTGAGGAGCAGTTGCAAGCTCCTCTCGGCATCGTAATGGCTCCACAGCATCGGCGCGCCGAACCAGTCCGCCTCGAACCCCAAGGGCGTGTCGCCCCCGCCGAGAACCAGGAACGCGAAACCGGATGGCTTGAGCCAGTTGTGAATGGATTTCAGAAGGCGGGGCTGCTCGCCCCGCGGGACATGGATGATGCTGTATACCGCGGTCACGGCGTCAAAGTGTGAAGGCGGAAAATCCAGGGAACACATATCGGCGAGAATGAACTGCGCGGCAGGTACCCGGCTGGAGGCGAACTGGAGCTGCCGCCGCGATATGTCCACGCCGACTACGTCGAAGCGCTCGGCCAGGGAAGCCGTGTGTGGAACGCCCGCCCCGCAGCCCAGGTCGAGGACCACGGCTCCAGGCGGCAGCGCGTCGCACAATTTTGCTAGCCAGCGGGCGACATGTCTTCCGTGACCTCGGTGGCACGCCATCCGCTCTGCGATGGCATCGTACCCTTCGGCCACCAGGCGCTTGAACTGCACGCCAGTATTCTAATCTACACCCAGAATCAGCGTCCCCGTGGAGGACAGCGTGCCTCCCGTCCCGTTCACACAGGCCAGCTTCGCGCCCTGCACCTGGCGCTCGCCGCACTCGCCGCGGAGTTGGCGGGCCGCCTCTATCAGCAGGAACATCCCGTACATCCCCGGATGGGTGTAGGACAGGCCGCCGCCGTTCGTGTTCAGGGGGAAGTCCCCGCCGGGCGCCGTGCGCTGGCCCGACACGAAGGCGCCGCCCTCGCCCGGCCCGCAGAACCCCAGCGCCTCCAGCGTCACCAGCGCCGTATACGTGAACGAATCGTAGACCTCGACCACGTCGATGTCCTCGTGCCGGACGCCCGCCATCTGGAAGGCCCGCGGCCCGGAGATGGCCGCCGGCGTCGTCGTCAGGTCCGGCATGTTCATGATCGTCTGGTGCGTGGTCGCCTCGCCGGAGCCCAGCACCCACACGGGCCTCTTCGGGCAGTCGCGCGCCCGCTCGGCGCTGGTGACGACGACAGCGCCGCCCGCGTCTGTCACCAGGCAGCAGTCCAGCAGGTGGAACGGGTACGTCACCCAGCGCGAGGAGAGGACATCGTCGATCGTGATCGGGTCGCGCATCATCGCCTTCGGGTTCAGCATCGCCCACCGGCGCGTGGCGACGGCGATCTCGGCGAGCTGCTCGTGCGTCGTCCCGTACTCGTGCATGTGGCGCATACAGGCCAGCGCGTACTGCGTGGGCGCGCCACCCACGTGGAACGGCGCCTCGAACTGCTCCGCCGGGAACCACGGCTCGTTACCGGGGCGGCCCCCGCCCGGCCGCAAGCGCGACGAATGCCCGCTCTGGCCGTGCGTGATGAGCGCGACGTTGATCAGGCCCGCGGCGATGGCTGCGGCCGCGTGCTCCACGTGGATGACGAAAGACGAACCTCCCACCGCCGTGCTGTCCGTGTACACCGGCTGGATGCCCAGGTACTCCGCGATCTGCAGGCTGGCGGACCAGCCCGCGCCGCACGTGAAGACGCCGTCGACCTCTGACTTGTCGATGCCGGCGTCCGCCAGAGCGTTGCGGGCGGCCTCAGCATGCAGCTGCAGCGTCCCCTTGTGCGGCACAATCCCAATCTCGTCGCACTCGTCCGCGCCGGCGATGGCGACGCGCCTCAGCCAGCCGGCCTTCTCGCGGTCACCGGGTTTGGACATGACGTTTTCGGTGCGACCTTCCCTTGTCATTCTGAGCGCTGGCCACACCCGCCTCGTGGCGACAACGCAGCTTCGCGAAGGAATTTGGGGAGGGGCAGACACCCGTGCGCCGGTTCCGGCGAAACGCCATGTCCAAGTCAATGGCGACGCGCCTCAGCCAGCCGGCCTTCTCGCTCGCGCTGGCTTCAGGCATCGGGCCTCCGGGCCGCGGGGTTAGACAACGGCATCATCCAACGGGCCGGAACTTGGGCAGCGATATCTCCGCGCTCACGTCGTCCCAGGCCACTTCCACCGGCATGTCGCAGCGCACCTTCCGCGGGTCCGCCTCGATGCCCACGATGTTCGTGAACAGGCGCGGGCCTTCCTCCAGCTCCACCAGCGCGGTGATGTACGGGGTCTCTTCCGCCCAGCCGGGATGCCAGGCGCGGTACTGGATGGCGAAGGTGTATATCTTGCCCCGGCCGCTCGCCTGCCGCCACTCAATGTCCCAGCCAAAGCAGCGCGGGCAGAAGTCGCGCGGGTAGAAGTAGAACTGCCCGCAGGCGCGGCAGTAGGGGAGCCACAGCTCGTGCTTGCGGCAGCCCTCCCAGAAGCGCCGCGTCTCCGGGCTGGGCACCGGCAGGGGCTTGCGATAACCGTCCGTGGGCACTGGCGATCTGACTCCTTACGTCGGCGTTAACCGTTGGCGACTAGCGCCGATGGTATGGAACCGCCCGAGCGAGTGTCAAGAAAAGCTACCGGGGGCCCTCCGCAGAGCGGCCCCCGGCAGCGCAAAGGGGGGGCGATTAGTAAGGCCTCACTCTTTCGTCCGTCCCGCCGCCTGCGCGGAGAAGGACCCCTCCGGCATCTCCGACTTCAGCCGGTCCAGTATCTCCACCGCCCGGCGCACGTCCATGGTGCCAACGTGCAGCGGCGACGTGCCGAAGAAGGAGGCGTCCAGCCGGTCGATCCGCTCGATCGCCTCCTCCGCCCAGCGGATGGACGCCTCGTTATGCTTAACGCCGACGTCTATCGTTAGCTGCCAGAAGAACGCCTCGCGGTTCAGGCCCACGCCCGCGGCGAAGCTCTGGATTACGGAGCACCCCCGCTCGTAGCGGGCGTTCATCTCCAACAGCTGCTCGATGCGGTGACGGAGCACGCGCGTGATCTGCTCCTTCGAAACGCAGGCGCCGAAGAAGACCTTGATCATCAGCGGCTCCCGCACCTGGTCCGGGTCCGCCGGCCGGGAGAGCCAGTCCACCAGCTCGCTCCGGCCGTCGTCGGTAATCGTGTAGACCTTGCGGTTGGGACGGTCCGCCTGCAGCTTCACCTTCATCTCCACCAGGCCCTCGGATTCCAGCTGCTTGAGGGTCGGGTAGATCTGGCTCAGCTCCGCGTTCCAGAAGTGCGCGACGGATGTATCGAAGAGCTTCTTCAGCTCATAGCCGGTCATCGGGCCGTAGTTAAGGAACCCCAGCAGCCCATGCTTTAGCGACACGGGATAACCCCTGCAGGGCGGCGGCTAGCCGCGCCCCGCGGTCCCGAAGTGCCGCCTCACCAGCGACCCGGCCGTCTCCTTGTCCAGGTGTAGCGCCAGGTGCGCCAGGCGGGAGGCCAGGGCCGCCCGCAGACCCCTTGGCGCCTCGCTGTCGCGCCTGGCGGCGATCGCCGTTGCCTGCCGGTCGCGCTCCGCGTACATCACGCGCAGCAGCAACTCACTCTGCGTGAAGTCCATCATAGCGCACCTCCGTCACGTTCAACTTCATTACTATATCAGCACTTATATATTATACCGCTGCTTGACCGTGTCAAGCCCTCTCGCGGGAGGGCTCCCCCTATCGCCGTTCGCCTTGTTCCTCCATATGCCCTGTGCTATACTCGCCGCCAACGGAAAAGGATAAAATTCACAAACTTTCTGCCATGCTGCCGGAATGGGGCCAAGTAGGATTCCTGCTCTTGCTCGCTCTCCTCTTCCCCATCGGCGGCATCGGCTTTTCCTGGCTCCTCGGCCGGCTCGGCATCCGCCCAGAGCGCCCGGACAGGGTCAAGGAAGACACCTACGAGTGCGGCGTGGAGACCGAGGGCACGGCCTGGGTCCAGTTCAACTTCCGCTACTACTACTTCGCGCTGCTCTTCGTCATCTTCGACGTCGAAGCCGTCTTCCTGTACCCGTGGGCAGTCTCTCCCCAGCGCCTGGCCGTCGCCGGCTTCGTCGAAGTCCTCACCTTCGTCGCCATCCTCTTCATCGGTCTCGCCTACGCCTGGCGAAAGAAAGCCCTGGAGTGGCTCTAGCAGCTCCGCCGCGGGGACGCGACTGATGACGGCCGTCCTCACAGGGCTGGACATCGCCCACCGCATCGAAGAGCAGTCCCCCGGCGCCGTGGCGGACGCCGCCCCCGAAGCGGCGACGATCGTCCCGGCCAGGCTCGGCGACGTCTGCCGCTACCTGCGCGACGACCCCGGCCTGCGCTTCGAGTTCCTCAGCTCGCTTACCGCGGTGGACCGCCTGGAGTACTTCGAGGTCGTCTACCACCTGGAGTCGCTCCGCCTCAACCTGATCACCGTGATCAAGGTCCGCACATTCGACCGCGATAACCCCGTGGCGCCGTCCGTCTGCGCTGTCTGGCCCGGCGCGAACCTGCAGGAGCGCGAGGCTTACGACCTCATGGGCATCTACTTCGAAGGCCACCCGGACCTGCGGCGCATCTTCCTCTGGGAAGGCTTCGCCGGCCACCCCCTGCGCAAGGACTTCCTGAACCTGCCCGGCGCCAGGATGGCCGGCCTGGAGCGCTTCCCCGGCGAGCCCGGCGGGCCGCTGGAAGGCAGGGGATGAGGCGCTCACAAACCTTGATTGCTTGCCTGCCTGATCGTTTGCTTGCCGGCGCTGGCTATCATGCAATCAAGCGATCAAGCGTTCACACCCGATTCTCGGTGGGTCTCCTTCGATGACCCTGAAGTCTGAGCCGTTCGTCGTCAACCTCGGCCCCCAGCACCCCAGCACGCACGGCGTCTTCCGCCTGCGCCTGACCCTGGACGGCGAGCGGATCATTGACGCGGACATGGTCATGGGCTACCTGCACCGCTCCATGGAGAAGCTGGCGGAAGAGCGCACATACACCCAGAACATCCCCTTTACGGACCGCACAGACTACCTCGCCGCCATGACCGGCAACCTCGCCTACGTCATGGCCGTGGAGAAGCTGATGGGCATCGAGCCGCCGGAGCGCGCGCTCTGGCTGCGCACCATCATGTCGGAGCTGCAGCGCTTCGCCAGTCACTGCATGGCCATCGGCATCTTCGCCAACGACTGCGGCGCCTGGCAGACCCCCGTCATGCACATGTTCCGCGACCGCGAGAAGATCCTGGACCTGTTCGAGATGGCCTGCGGCGCCCGCCTCACCCTCAACTACATGCGCATCGGTGGCGTCTCCAGGGACATCCCGCCGGAGTTCATCCCCGCCGCCCGCAAGCTGATGCAGGACCTGCCCCGGCGGCTGGCAGAGTACGAGAGCCTCCTCCTCGATAACGAGATCATCGTCGCCCGCTCCCGCGGCATCGGTGTGCTCACGCCGGAAGAAGCCATGGCCTACTCGGTCAGCGGGCCCCTGCTGCGCGCCAGCGGCGTCGCCTGGGATATCCGCACGGCGGACCCCTACGCCGCCTACGACAAGGTGGACTTCGACATCGCCGTGGGCACCAGCGGCGACGTCTACGACCGCTTCGTGGTGCGCCTGGCGGAGATGCGGCAGAGCCTGCGCATCCTGGAGCAGGCGCTGGACATGATGCCGTCCGGCCCCATCCACGCCCGCCTGCCCACCGCCACCGCACAGCCCGGCGACGCCCCCGTGGCCCCGCTGGCGCTGCGCCCACCCGTCGGCGAGGCCTACGCCCGCATCGAGTCGCCCCGCGGCGAGCTGGGCTTCTACCTCGTTAGCGACGGCGGCCCCGCGCCCTTCCGCTTTCACATCCGCTCGCCCTCGTTCATCAACCTCTCGGCCCTCAAGAAAATGACCGTCGGCGTGACGGTCGCGGACGCCATCGTCATCCTGGGCAGCGTGGATATCGTCGTCGGCGAGGTGGACCGGTGACGCAAACGGCGAGGGGCCTTCCGTTTTCCGTTTTCCGTTTTCCGTTTTCCGGTCGCCGGGGCCACGGGGTAGCGCGGTGACCTTCCTCGCCCCCTGGTACGACCTGCGTGACCTGGGGAACGCCGTCCAGGCGCTCCTGGACCGCATCCGGGACTGGGGGGCGCCGGACTGGGTGCCCTACGCCGTCTCTTCGCTCATCGGCGCCGTCGGCATCCTCCTCTGGGTCGTCCTCAGCGTGCTCGCCTTCATCTGGATAGAGCGGCGCGTCGTCGCGCTGATGCAGAACCGCATCGGCCCCAACCGCGTGGGCCCGGCCGGCCTCCTGCAACCCGTGGCGGACGCCCTCAAGCTCCTGCTCAAAGAACCCATCACCCCGCGCGATGCGGACAGGATCCTCTTCTGGATGGCGCCCATCGTCATCTTCATCCCCACTCTGGTCATCTTCGCGGTCATCCCCTTCGGCGGCCGCATGGTCCTGGCGGACCTGAACGTCGGCGTGCTCTTCCTCATCGCCATCGCCACCATCAACACGCCCGCGGTCTTCCTGGCCGGCTGGTCGTCCAACAACAAGTACGCGCTGCTGGGGGCCATGCGCACCATCGCCATGCTCATCAGCTACGAGGTCGTGCAGGTGCTGGCGCTGCTGGCCGTCGTGCTCTTCGCCGGCAGCATGCGCCTGGGCGATATCGTCGCCTGGCAGCAGCACTACAACGTCTGGATCGTCTTCCTGCAGCCGCTGGGCATCCTGGCCTACATCATTTCCGGCGCCGTCGAGATCAACCGCTCGCCCACCGATATCTCAGAGGCGGAGTCGGAGATCGTCGCCGGCTATCACACGGAGTACGGCGGCATCAAGTTCGGATTCTTCTACCAGGCGGAGTACATGGCCGGCTTCGCCATCGCCGCCATCATCACCACCCTGTACCTGGGCGGCTACACGGCCTGGGGGCTGGAGAAATGGGTGCCCGGCTGGGCGCTCTTCCTCGGCAAGCTGTACGCGGTCTTCTTCATCTACATCTGGAGCCGCGGCACCCTGCCCCGCCTGCGCATAGACCAGCTCATGTCCTTCGCCTGGAAGTTCCTGCTCCCGCTCTCGCTCGTGAACGTCGCGCTCGTCGGCGCCGAAGTCCTGGTCTGGGACGAGACGGGCGTCTCCGCGAACGTCGCGCTGCCCATCATCGGCGCCGTCAACCTGGTCTTCTGCCTCGTCGCCGTCGTCGCCTGGGCGCGGCTCCTCGGCCACGGCGCCGGCCGCCAGCGCGGGCGCCGCGCCCTCCTCACGAAGGAGGTGGGCGTCATCCACTTCGAGCCTGCGGAGGGGGCCTCGCCGGGGCCGGCCGGGATTCCAGCGGCACAAGCCCTCCGGCGGCGCTCGGGGCAAGCCTGATGGACGATACCGGCACCGTCATCGCCTTCTGGCTGCTGGCCGTCATCACCGTCGGCTCGGCGCTGATGATCGTGGCCGTGCGCAACCTGATTCACGCTGTCGTCTTCATGATGGTCAGCTTCGTGGGCATCGCCGGGCTGTACCTCACTCTCTCCGCCGATTTCGTGGCCGTTACGCAGGTGCTGCTCTACGTGGGCGCCATCTCGGTGCTCATGCTCTTCGCCATCGTCCTCACGCCCGGCGGCAGCCGCGACAACGCGGAGACGTTCCTGCGCCTGCCGGCGCTGGCGCTCACGGTGCTCCTGGGCGCCACCCTGGCGTACGTCGCCATCGATACCGATTGGTCGCTGGCGGACCGCGGCGGCTTCACCGATACCGCCTCCGCCATCGGCGACGCGCTGCTGGGCAAGTACGTCCTGCCGTTCGAGATCGCGTCCGTGCTGCTGCTGGCTGCCATGATCGGCGCCATCGTCCTCGTGCGCCCGGAGGCCAGCATCGAGGAGGCGGAGGAGTAATGTCCGTAGACCTGGAGCACTACCTGGTCGTCGGCGCCATCCTCTTCGCCACCGGCCTTTACCTGGCGCTGGCCAAGCGCAACTTCGTGGGCGTGCTCATGGGCATCGAGCTCATGTTCAACGCGGCGAACCTCACCTTCGTCGCCTTCTCCCGCTTCGTCCAGTCCGATGACCCGCTCAGCGGCCACGTATTCGTGATCTTCGCCATTACCGTCGCCGCCGCCGAGGCCGCCACGGCCCTCGCCCTCGCCGTGCTCCTGTACCGCGTGCGCGACACGATAGACGTTGACCGCATAGACCTGCTGAGGTGGTGACGCCATGTGGGCAAAGCTGATGGAGACGAAGAACGCCTACACCGCGGAGATGTGGAAGGAACTGCTCAACGCGGAGGCCCTCTCCGTGCGCGTGGTCCCCGCCTCCGGCTGGGCCAGCGCCGCCGACCTGGAGCCGCACGATATCTACGTGCCCTGGGGCAAGACCCACGTGGCGGCTGAGATCCTGAGGAAGATCTAACGTTGGCTACTGGCGCGTGGCCGGGGCGCAGGTGCTCCGCTCGTGGTTCGATACCTCACCATGAGCGGGAAGCAACGCTGGTTGGCGGCAAGCGCTTCTTCGCGCTCGTCCTGAGCCCTGAGGCTCTCGAAGGGTCGAAGGATGAGCGGGGCAACTGCGTCTCGCATCTCGCGCGCCTGACAGCCGTCCGGAGGGCCACCGATCATGCCTGACATTCGCGAGGGGTTCGTGTGGGCCATCATGCTCTTGCCCCTCGGCTCCTTCGCCGTCATCTCCCTCCTCGCGCTGCTGGGCCTGACCCGCCCACCCCGGGGCGGCGGCGCGCCCGTTTGGAACGCGCGCTTCAGCGGCCACCTGACCATCATGGCGGTCTTCGCCGCCTTCCTCCTCGCCCTCTGGTCGCTCGAAACGGTCATCGCCAACGACAACGCCCGCGTGGGGTTCGGGGCCCACGAGTGGGTAACCGTCGGCTTGCTGCATGTAGATATCGGCATCACGCTCGACGGCCTCAGCGCGATCATGCTCGTGGTCGTCACCGGCGTTTCGCTGCTGGTCCAGTTCTACTCGCAGGAATACATGCGCGGCGATGAGGGCTACAACCGCTACTACGCCTTCATGTCGCTGTTCACCGCCTCCATGCTGGGGCTGGTGCTGGCCTCCAGCGTCCTGCAGCTGTTCGTCTTCTGGGAGCTGGTGGGCCTCTGCTCCTACCTGCTCATCGGGTTCTGGTTCCACCGCGATGCCGCCCGCCGCGCCGCCACGAAGGCGTTCCTGGTCACCCGCTTCGGCGACCTGGGCTTCCTCATCGCCATCCTGCTCATCTGGTCCCAGACCGGCACGCTGTCCATCGCCGGCATCCAGGAGGTCGCGCTCACCGGCGCCGTCAGCTCCGGCGTCATCACCTGGTTCGCGCTGGGGGTCTTCGCCGGCGCCGCGGGCAAGTCGGCGCAGTTCCCCCTGCACGTCTGGCTGCCAGACGCCATGGAGGGCCCCACGCCCGTCTCCGCGCTCATCCACGCGGCCACCATGGTCGCCGCCGGCGTCTACCTGGTCGCGCGCTTCTTCCCGGTGTTCGCCTCGTCCGAGGAGGCGATCACGACCGTCGCCGCCATCGGCTCCATCACCGCCATCATCGCGGCGCTCCTGGGCATCGTCGCCACGGACATGAAGCGCGTGATGGCGTATTCCACCATCAGCCAGTTGGGCTACATGATGATGGGCCTGGGCGTGGGCGGCCTGGTCTCGGCCATCTTCCACCTGTTCACGCACGCCTTTTTCAAGTCCCTCCTCTTCCTCGGCGCCGGCTCCGTCAACCACGCCACCGGCACCTTCGACATGCGCCGGATGGGCGGCCTCCGCAAGTACATGCCCGTCACCTTCGCGACCGTGCTCGTGGCCAGCCTGGCGCTCGTGGGCGTCTTCCCCTTCGCCGGGTTCTGGAGCAAAGACGAGATCATGGCCGACGCCTGGGACGACCGCAAGTGGGTGTTCTTCGTGGCGCTGGCCGGCGTCTTCCTGACCGGGCTCTACGTGGGCCGCATGCTCATCCTCACCTTCGGGGGCGAATACCGCGGCGGCGAGGCGACAGAGCACGGCGAGCGCCACGGAGAGCCGCACGAGTCCCCGCCGGTCATGCTCCTGCCCCTGCTCCTGCTGGCGGTAATGGCCGCCCTGGCCGGCTTCGCCAACATCAACGACGACTTCAGCCATCTGCTCGAAGGCTCGGTCCCGGAGCGCGCCCACGCCCTGCTGACGGAGGGCCATTTCCGGCTGTGGATAGCCTTCGCCTCGGTCGCCGCCGGCCTCAGCGGTCTGGCCGTCGCCTGGGCCGTCTACGGGCTGAAGGTGGTGCAGCCGGAGAGCGTCCGCAACTTCGCGCAGCCCCTGCCGGAGATCCTGGAGAACAAGTACTACTTGGACGCGCTCTACGAAGACGTGATCGTGAAGCGCGGGCTCCTGGGAGGTGCGGCAATCCTGCTCTCGCTCTGGGACCGCTACGTAATAGACGGCACCGTAAACGGCGTGGCGCGCGTGGCCGGCTGGACATCGGCGCAGCTGCGGCTGGCGCAGGCGGGCCAGGCGCAGCTCTACGCCACGGTGGTCTTCCTGGGCGTCGTGGGCGCCATCGCCGGCATCCTGGTGGTGAACCCCCCGTGACAACTTCCGTTCGCCCTGAGCCTGTCGAAGGGCCGGCGAGACATCAGCGGAGGCTGAGCAGCGCCGAAGCCGGAGCGCTTCACCGGCCCGGGAGCGGCTCCCCATGCTGACCTTCGTCATCTTCCTCCCGCTGGCCGGCGCCGCCGCCGTCGTCCTCCTGCCGAAGGAGCGCGAGCCGTGGAGCAAGTGGATCGCCGCGCTGGTGGCGGCCATAGCTCTGGCGCTCGTGGTCTTCCTGTTCATCGACTACGACCGTGACGCCGGCGGCTTCCAGTTCATCGAGAGGGCCACCTGGCTGCGCTCGGACAACTCGGACTTCAAGCTGCACTACGCCGTGGGGCTGGACGGCCTCTCCCTGCCACTGCTGCTCCTGACCTCGTTCCTCGGCCTGGTCGCCATACTGATCTCCTGGCGCATCGACCTGCGGCCCCGCGAATACTACGCCTGGCTGCTGGTCCTGGAGACGAGCCTTCTGGGCGTGTTCAGCTCCCTGGACTTCATCCTCTTCTTCCTCTTCTGGGAGATAGAGCTGGTGCCCATGTACTTCCTGATCTCCGTCTGGGGCAGCGGCAACCGCATCTACTCGGCGTGGAAGTACGTGCTGTACACCTTCTTCGGCTCGGCGTTCATGCTCGTGGGCATCCTCACGCTGGGCTTCACCGCCGGCACTTTCGACATCCGGGAGCTGGGGCAGATCGGCGCCATCCACGACGCCATCATCCCGGCCTGGGCCATCTTCTCGCTGATCATCATCGCCTTCCTCATCAAGCTGCCCATCGTGCCCTTCCACACGTGGCTCCCGGACGCCCACACCGACGCGCCGACGGCCGTCAGCGTGATCCTGGCGGGCGTGCTGCTGAAGATGGGCGGTTACGGCATCCTGCGCATGAGCTTCTCCATCATGCCGGACGTGGCGAAGGACGCGTCGGTATACCTCGCTTCCATCGCCGCCCTCAGCATCCTTTACGGCGCCATGATGACCATCATCCAGAAGGACTTGAAGCGCCTCATCGCCTACTCCAGCGTCAGCCACATGGGCTATGTGCTGCTGGGCGCCTCCGCCATCGGCACTGTGGGCCTCACCGGCGCCTCCATGCAGATGCTGACCCACGGGCTGATCACCGGCATGCTCTTCGTGCTCGTGGGCATGGTGTACGACCGCGCCCACACCCGCAACATAGACGAACTGTCCGGCCTGGCGCACCGCATGCCGTTCATCACGACGATGATGGTGGTGGCCGGCCTGGCCTCGCTGGGACTGCCTGCCCTGGCGGGCTTCGTCTCCGAGGTGACCGTCTTCCTGGGCACGTTCGAGCGGCACGAGTTCCTCACGACCATGGGCGTCGTCGGCATTGCCTTCGCCGCCGGCTACATCCTCTGGACCATCCAGCGCGTCTTCTGGGGCGAAGCGGACCCGAAGTGGGCGGAGCTGACGGACGCCACCGCCTGGTGGGAGCGCGGCCCCCTGCTGGCCATGACCGCCGCCATCCTCGCCATCGGCATCTACCCGGCGTGGATGATGGACCTGTTCGAGAAGGGCGTCGGCCCCATCGCGGAGAGGCTGGGATGAGAGGAACGATGAGAGCAACCTGGAACTTGGACCTTGGAACACGGAGCGAGGCCGCGCACGCGGATGGGCACCCAAGTTCCAAGTTCCAGGTTCCCTGTTCCCGGCGGGGTGGAAAAGGGGCGGGGCCATGACCGACGTCATCCGCCTGGGCCCGGAGCTGGCGCTGCTAATCGCCGCCGGCCTTATCGTCCTCATGGACATCGCGCTGCCCGTCAGCCGCGAGGCCGCCCGCACGAAGCGGGCGCTGGGGTTCGCGCTGGCGCTCGCGGGCGTCGCCGGCTCTATCGGCTGGTCGGCCGTGCTGATCGCCGCCGACGAGCAGGGCGAGGCCTTCAGCGGCACGCTGGTGGTGGACGACTTCTCGCTCTTCTTCAACTTCCTGCTCGCCGGCATCACCGGGATGATCGTGCTGGCCTCCGCGGACCTCCTGGCGCGCACGCGCTTCCACGCGGAGTATCTGGCGCTGGTGCTGGCCTCCGCCACGGGCATGATGCTCATGGCCGGCGCCGTGGACCTCATCGCCATCTTCGTGGCGCTGGAGCTGCAGTCCATCTGCCTCTACGTGCTCGTGGGCTTCCTGAAGGACAGCCGCTCCGCCGAGGCGTCCCTGAAGTACCTCCTGCTCGGCGCGGTCAGCACCGCCCTCACCCTCTATGGCATGGCCTACCTCTTCGGGCTCTCCGGCGCCACCGGCCTGCGCGACATCGCGGAGTTCGTGTCCGCCTCGGGCGGAGACTCGGGCACGCGCGCGGCGCTGGTGCTGGCCACCGTCTTCCTGGCCGCCGGGCTCGGCTTCAAGATGGCGGTCGTGCCCTTCCAGATGTGGGTGCCGGACGTCTACCAGGGCGCTCCCACGCCGGTCACCGCCTACCTTTCCGTGGCCAGCAAAGCGGCCGGGTTCGCCGTGGTCATGCGCATCTTCCTGGTGGCGCTGGGCGAAGGGCTCATCTCCAGCGACTGGGCCACCATGTTCGCCGTCATCGCCGCCGTCTCCATGACCGCCGGCAACCTCATGGCGCTGGTGCAGACGGACATCAAGCGCATGCTGGGGTACAGCTCCATCGCCCAGGCGGGCACCTTCCTCATCGGCCTGGCCGCCGTCGCCGCCCAGGACCCCCAGCTGCTGCTGGGCGCCAGCTCCGTCGTCTTCTTCCTGGGCGCCTACGCCTTCACGAACCTGGGCGCCTTCATCGCCGTCATCGCCATCTCCCAGAAGATCGCCTCCGACGAGATCGCGGACTACGCCGGCGTGGCCAAGCGCTCCCCCTGGCTGGCGGCCGGGCTCGCCGCCTGTCTCATCTCGCTCACGGGCATCCCGCCCACGGCGGGGTTCATCGCCAAGGTCTACGTCTTCAACGCCGCCGTGCAGGCGGACCTGGTCTGGCTGGCCCTGATCGGCGTCCTCAACGGCGTCGTCTCCGCGTACTACTACCTGCGCGTGGTGCTGAACATGTACGCGCAGGAGCCGGCGAGCGAGGAGACGTTCCAGCCCAGCCTCTCCCTGGGCGTGGCGATGGCTATCGCCGTGGCCGGCATGTTCTTGATCGGCATCTACCCGAACCCGCTGATCCAGGCGTCGGAGTCCGCCGCCGCCGTCTTCGGCTAGCCGCCCGCCGGGCGGGCTGCTAGTCTGGCGGCATGACCGCGCCCGCATACGACATCCTCGTCACCGTGGACGAGCCTTTCGCCGCCCTCGTTGACCCGGCGTGGGCCAGCGCGGTCGCCGGCCGGGCGCTGGAGGCGGAGGCCGTCCCGCAGGCCGAGCTGGGCATCGTGATTACGGACGACGAGACGCTCCGCCGCCTCAACCGTGACTACGCCGGCGAGGACCACGCCACGGACGTCCTCTCCTTCTCCCTCCGCGAAGGCGAGCCCTTCGCCGCGCCCGACGCCGTGGACCGCCTGGGCGAGGTGATCATCTCCTACGAGACGGCGGAGCGGCAGGCGCGCGAGGCCGGGCACCCGGCGGAGGCGGAGATCGAGCACCTGCTGGTGCACGGCGTCCTGCACCTCCTGGGGTACGACCACGCGCGGCCGGAGGAGGAGATCGTGATGCGGGCGCGGGAGGCGGAACTGCTGGGCCGGGCGCATTAGGGCGCCTCCCCCCCGGGGGGGGTCAGGCTCTTAGCCTGACAGCGGCAGCGCCCCCTGGCGCCAGGCCGGGCGGCCGGTTCTGGTTGTTTGGCGTTGCCATACCCGGTGCCTGGTTGATTTGCCGAACAATTTGCATTTCTTGGGTCATTCCGTATTCGCGACTGGCGGGATTCTCTGGTTGATTTCGTAGCGCCTGGCGGCCGCGTCCAGCGCGCGGTCCTCGATCTCCTTGAAGATGCGCTGGGCGTCGCGGAGGGCGCGCCTGCGCCTGGCGTCCCGGCTGAGCGCGATTTTCTCGAAGAGGTCCAGGAGTTCCGGGTTGGCGCGGACGAGATCGAGGAGCCGCTGCTGGTGACGGGAGTAGCGGCCGTGCTTGAGGGCGTTGACGTTGCCGCGAGGGGCGCCGGGGCCGGGTCTGGGTCCTCCTCGGGGCATGGTGTACCTCCCCGCTCCCCATTTTTGCCACAGATGACACGGATGGGCACAGATGGACACAGATGGGTTGGATTTAGCGTAGCGGGTTTGGGTTGGAGGTCTAAGGGGGAAGTGGCGCCGGCGGACGACGGAGGAGCGAACCTCCCCCGCTCCCCGTTTTGCCACAGATGACACGGATGGGCGCAGATGGACACAGATGGGTTGGATTTAGCGTAGCGGGTCTGGGGTGGAGGTCTAAGGGGGAAGTGGCGCTGGCGGACGACAGCGGGCGAACCTCCCCACTTCCCGTTTTGCCACAGATGACACGGATGGGCGCAGATGGACACAGATGGGGTGGATTTAGCGTAGCGGGTTTGGGACGGAGGTCTAAGGGGGAAGTGGCGCTACGAAGCCGAGCGGCGGACAGGCACGGCAAGAGCACGCTGGCGGACCGCCTGCATCTGGTAGGATAAGGGCATGAAGTTCACGCGGATCACTGTAGAGGCGGATAAGATGGGCGGCGTGCCCTGCATACGCGGGCTGCGGGTGCCGGTTGCTACGGTCGTCGCCATGGTGGCGGACGGCATGACGGAGCAGGAGATCCTGGAGGCATACCCCTACCTGGAGGCCGAGGACATCAAAGAGGCGCTGCGCTATGCCGCACAGGCGCTACAGGAACGCGCGATACCCCTGACGACGACTTAGTTGAGATTTCTCGTAGACGCCGCATTGTCTCCCGCAGTGGCGTTGGGATTGCGTGGCGCCGGGCACGACGCGGTTCACCTGGTCGATCTTGGCATGCTCCAGGCAAACGATACGGAAGTGCTGCTCCGCGCCCTCAGTGAGGACCGTGTGGTCGTTTCGGCCGACACCGACTTCGGGATGTTGCTCGCTACTCGAAAAGACACACGACCTTCGCTAATCTTGTTCCGGCATCCGATCAGATCTCCGCAGAAGCAGGTGCGCCAGATCCTGGGAAATCTGCATGATATCGAGGGCCCGCTGGACGAGGGCAGCATCGTGGTTGTCGAAGAGTCCAGGGTTCGCATCAGGCGCCTGCCGATCGGCGAATCCACGGACGACGCCTGATGGACCCTTCGACCCATTCGACAAGCTCAGGGCAGGCAGGCTCAGGACAGGCCGCTTCCCGCATCGGCAACTTCTCCATCATCGCCCACATCGACCACGGCGAGAGCACCCTGGCCGACCGGCTGCTGGAAATGACCCGCACCATCCCGGTGCGGCTATGATGGCGAGGGAGGCGAGAACGAGAGTTGGACTGGCGAGAGCGAATCGAGCCGAACCCGGAGGTGCTGGCCGGCAAGCCGGTGGTCAAGGGCACGCGGCTGTCTGTTGAGTTCATCGTCGATCTGCTGGCGCAGCGCTGGTCTGAAGAGACGATAATCAAGAATTATCCCACTCTCAGCGCCGCTGACATCAAGGCGTGCCTTCAGTACGCGAGCGCAGCCCTTCGGGACGAGAAGGTCTACCCCCTGAAGGCCTAACGGTCCACATGGCGCGGGGCGCCATCGCAGCATCGGGGGCAATGAGGTCGGAGCACCCTGGAGGCATAAGCCGGCCTGGTCGTGACGGAGGCCTATTTCCAGCAGGGTATGAAGGCGACCCGCGTGCGGCCAGGGGCCTATGTTCGTGCGACTGGTGGCGCTGAGGGCGCGGCACCCCCCGCCCTACCCCCCGTCCCCGAGCGGCGCCCCTACGGCGTGGGTAGCAACTCGCTAACACCGCCTAAAATCCCCATTCTTGCCAAACAAACTCCTGCCCGCCACGCGCCCCTGTCGGCCCGCCGGGGCGCCGGTCTATAATGGCCTCACCGTGAGCGAGATTCCTTCCGCCGAGTCCCCTGCCAGCGGCTCAGAACAGGCGCCCCCCACGGGCTCCGGGCAGGTCCTCTATCGCCGGTACCGCCCGCAGTCCTTCGCGGAGGTCGCCGGCCAGGAGCCCATCACCCGCACGCTGCGCAACTCCGTCGCCTCCGGGCGGCTGGCCCACGCCTACCTCTTCTGCGGCCCGCGCGGCACCGGCAAGACCAGCCTGGGGCGCCTGCTGGCGAAGGCCGCCAACTGCGACGGCCCCGTGGAGGGCGAGCCCTGCAACCAGTGCCAGTCCTGCCTCGCCTTCCTCGCGGGGCGCGCCATCGACTTCGTGGAGCAGGACGCCGCCAGCCACAACAGCGTGGACGACATCCGCCAGCTGCGCGAGAACGTCATCCTCACCCCCATGGCCGGGCGGCGCAAGGTGTACCTCCTGGACGAGGTGCACATGCTGAGCAGCGCCGCCGAGAACGCGCTGCTGAAGACGCTCGAGGAGCCGCCGCCGCACATCATCTTCGTGCTCGCCACGACGGACCCGCACAAGGTCGCGGGCACCATCATCTCCCGCTGCCAGCGCTTTGACCTCCGCCGCATCCCCGCTGCCGCCGCCGTGGCCGTGCTGGCCGCCATCTGCGAGCGGGAAGGCTTCTCGCTGGAGCGCGCGGCGCTGGAGGAGATCGCGCGCGGCGCCACGGGCAGCCTGCGCGACGCAATCAACGGCCTGGAGCAGGCGGTGACGTATTACGGCCGGTCGCCCACGCTGCAGCAGGTGCAGGAAGCTCTCGGCCTCAGCGTAGACGCCCGCAGCGGCCAGCTCGCCCGCCTGGCGCTGGCCGGCGACCTCGCCGGCGGCCTCAGGCTCATCGCCACCGTCCGCGACGAAGGCGTCGAGATGCGGGACTTCTGCCGCCAGACCGTGCGCTACCTGCGCGGCCTACTCCTCGCGAAGGCCGGCGTCACCGACTCCCTTGACCTGCCCGCGGACATGGCGGCCGAGGTGAAGGCGGAGGCGGGCCGTCTGGATCGCGGCGGCATCATCCGCGCCATCCGCACCTTCGGCGCCGCCGACTTCCGGGACGACCCGTCCGCCTCGGGCGGATCGCTGCCGCTGGAGCTCGCCCTCGTGGAGGTGGCCGCAGGCGTGGCCGGCGCTGAGCCTGCGCCCGCCGCAGAGCCGGGCCCGCCCATACGGGTCCCCGTCCAGGGACGCCCGCCCGCCGGGGCGGAGCCGCAGTTCAGCATCCCGGCGGCCGTCACGGACGACGTGGCCAGCACGGCCACCAGCACCGTGCTCCAACCGCCCGCGGAGGCCGGGCCGACGCCCGCCCGGCGGGGCGAGGCCGCACCGCCGCCGCCCCCGCCGCCTCCCGTACCAACGCCGGCGCCCGCCACCATCGCTCCGGAGCAGGACCTGCTAGAGCGCGTGCGCCGCGCGGCCAAGGAGAAGGAGGCGGACAGGCAGCTCGCCGGCCTCCTCAACGGCTCCTGCGAGGTCAAGTCCGCTGAGGGAGACACGGTGGTGCTCGGCTTCTACCACACTTTTCATCTGGAGCGCATCGAGAACGGCCCCTACGCGCTCCGGCTGGAGCAACTGTTCGCCGGCGCCCTCGGCAGGCCCGTGAAGCTCGTTTGCGAGCACTCGCCCCGCACCGGGCCGCCGGCCGCCCCCGCCAGGGGCGGGCACCTGGTGCAGGCGGCCCGCGAGCTGGGCGCAACGCCCGTGGGGCAGTCTTTGGAGACGGAAGGAGGCCAGGATGGCTAACCGCGGCGGCATGAACCAGGGCGAGCTGATGAAGCAGATCCAGGCCATGCAGGCGAAGCTCGCGCAGGCGCAACAGAAGCTGGAGGAGACGGTGATCGAGGCGTCCGCAGGCGGCGGCGCCGTGGCCGTGACCATGAACGCCCGCCCGGAGCTGAAGTCCATCACCGTCCAGGCCGAGGTCGTGGACCCGGACGACGTCGAGATGCTGCAAGACCTGATCATGGCGGCGATGAACGAGGCGCTGGAGAAGGTGCGCGCCGGGCAGATGCAGCAGCTGGCGGGCCTGGCCGGCGGCCTCAACATCCCCGGGCTGACGGGTTAGCGCTTGCCGACGGCTGATGGCTGACCGCTGCCCTGTAGGTGCCGCACCGTGGTTCGGTTCCCACCCGGCCCACCCTCGAAATGTTTGAGAATGGGGGGTCACCCCCCAAGCCCCCCGTCAGGGGGCCGGCTGCCCCCTGTACCCCCGCTGTGGCTGGAACAATCGTGCGCGCCGCCATTTTCATCCTGCGGGGTGCCCGCCCCCGTGGGCATCGATGTCTGACCGCTGACGGGCCGACCGCTTACAATTGTCCCAAGGTAACATCCGCTTGAACGAACCATCTCCGGCCACGGCCGCGCCCCTCGCCCGCCTCATCCAGGAGTTCTACAAGCTTCCCGGCATCGGCCCCAAGAGCGCCCAGCGCCTGGCCTACTACCTCCTGCGCATGCCGGCCGCCGAGGCGCAGGCCCTCGCCTCCGCCATTCTGGAGGTGAAGGAGAAGATCACCCTTTGCACCGTCTGCCAGAACGTCACCGAGATCGACCCCTGCCGCATCTGCTCCGGCCAGCAGCGTGACCGCACGATCATCTGCGTGGTGGAGGAGCCGCTGGATATCCTGGCGCTGGAGCGCACCCAGTCCTATCGAGGGCTGTACCACGTCCTGCACGGCGCCATCTCGCCCATGGACGGCATCGGCCCGGAGGACCTGAAGATCGCCGACCTGCTGGCCCGCCTGCGCTCCGGCGAGGTCACGGAGGTGATCCTGGCCACGAACCCCAACCTGGAGGGAGAGGCCACAGCCATGTACCTGAGCCGCCTGCTGGGCCCGCTGGGCCTCAGTGTCACCAGCCTGGCCCGCGGCCTGCCCGCCGGCGGCGACCTGGAGTACGCCGACGACGTCACGCTGACGCGGGCGCTGGAGGGCCGCCTGGAGATCCGTGGCTAGTGCGGTTCCCACGCGCCCAGCCGGGATGTTATCTGGGGGGTTCGGGCGCGCCATTGTCCCTCGCTCGCAGGTCTGCCCCACCCCAGATCCTTCGCGAAGCTACGCCCAACCACGTGGCAGATGTCGTCGCGCTCAGGACGACAGACGGGATGGCGCCGCGACTCAACGTAGCACGGGACACGGTCAAGGTACTTTGGAGACGGTACACTAGATGCCGAACCCTCGCCTCTACAAGACCGAAGCGATCATCGTCCGTCAACGCAAGCTGGGCGAGGCGGACCGCATCCTCACCCTCTACACACCGGCCCTCGGCAAGCTGGACGCCAAGGCGAAGGGCGTGCGCAAGACCACGAGCCGCATGTCCGGCCACCTGCAGCCGCTCACCCGCTGCCTGCTCCAGATGGCCCGGGGCCACGCCAGCGACGTCATCACCGGCTGCGAGACGCTGGAGAGCTTCCAGCCCCTGCGCGAGGACCTGGACCGCCTGAGCCGAGCACTTTACGCCGCCGAGCTGGTGGACCGCATGACCGCGGAGCGCGTCCACAGCTTTCCGACCTACCGCCTACTGCTGGACACGCTGCGGCGCCTCCAGCAGTCGGCGAACCCGGACCTGGTGCTGCGCTTCCTGGAGATGCGGCTGATGGACCAGGCCGGCTTCGGTCCCCGGCTCGATGCCTGCGTGGGCTGCTCCCGGCCGCTAGAGCCGGAGCAGCACTTCTTCGCGCCCCAGGCCGGCGGCGCCGTCTGCCGCGCCTGCGTGCCCGGGCTGGCCGGGCCGCGGGTGCTCACTCTCAACGGCCTCAAGGTCTTGCGCCTGCTCCAGCGCGGGTCGTATAACGATGTAGCCCGCGTCAACGTGCCGCCCGATCTGGCGCAGGAGGTGGAGCATCACCTCCGCAGCTATATCGTCTGCGTGCTGGAGCGCGACGTGAACGCCGCCGCCTTCATCGAACGGCTGCGCCGCGAGGAAAGGAACACGGAACCTGGAACTGGGAACAAGGAAGGGCAGGGGGCCCCGTGTTCCTAGTTCCCAGTTCCTAACGTCATGCCCATCTACGAGTACTACTGCGAGAGCTGCGACAGCGTGTTCGAGGCCCTGCGCCCTATCCGCGACTCCGGCGAGCCGTCGCCCTGCCCAAAGTGCCAGCGCCAGGCGGACCGCATCCTGCCCACCACCTTTGCGTCCATGTCCCTGAAGGGCGGGTGGAAGCAGCGCGTGCCGTTCCACCACGCCCCCGTCCGCGCGGACGAGAAGAAGCCGGCCATCGCCCGCCTGAAACCGAAGACGCCGAAGAGCCGTAAGCAGAAGACGAGAGGCCAAGAGGACTGAGCCGGATGCCGCTATACGAGTACTACTGCCAGCACTGCAACGGGATCTTCGAGACGATCCGCCCGATGCGAGAGGCCTCGCTGCCGGTGCCCTGCGTCCAGTGCAACCGCGACGCGCCGCGTATCATGTCCAGCTTCAACGCCTTCACCTTCCGCGATGGCTACCCGCGCCGCATTCCGGACAAGGGGACGTACTGGCACATGGGCCGGGAGGTCAAGCAGCGGGCCACGCGCATGGTGGGCTGGGAGCACCCGGAGCTGGCGGCCCCGAAGCCCAGGCCGAGGGCTCTAAAGGGCGACGTCGAGGTGCAGCGCGAGAAGAGACTGACCGAGCGCACCGGCGCCGCCTACCGCGACCGCTGGGGCATCGACGAGCACGGCTTCCGCACGGTCAAGGCCAAGAAGCGCAAGCCGCAGCGCAAGACCATCGCGCCGGGGTAGCGGTGGTGTTCACAAGAACAGCCTGACCGCGGCGCACCTTTGAAGTGAGAGACGGCTTGCCTACCGGCAGGCAGGTACACGAGGGGTTCGGGCGCGCCATCGTCCCTCGCTCGCAGGTCTGCCCCGCCCCAGATCCTTCGCGAAGCTGCGCAGAGCCACGTGGCAGATGTCGTCGCGCTCAGGAGGACAGACGGGATGGCGCCGCGCTCAACGCCATCCAGATCGCGGAAGAGCTGATCGCGCGCGGCCTGATCTAGTGGAGGGCTAGCGCCCGGCCGCCTGTCACCGTGAGCGCCCGGCGGCAAATCCGCGGCCGCTACGCCACGGCCTGTCGTATGGCCGGCGCCCCCGCCCCCAACCACTCGCGGCGCATCTCCATCACGATGAACGTGTGCCCATCGCGCCAGGATGTCCCGCACGCCTGGAAGCCCGCCTTGCGAAACGCCTTCTGCGCCCTCGCGTTCCAGTCCAGCGTGTGCAGGTACAGCCGGTTCACATCCAGCGCCCTGAACAGCGCGCTCACTACCGCCTGCATCGCGTCCGAGCCGTAGCCGCGCGACCAGCAATCGGGCTCGCCGATGCTGATCCCCACCTCCGCCTCGCCGCGCACGCCGTCCAGGTTGTAGTACATCACGTTCCCAATGTGCCGGCCGTCCTTGTCCTCAATGGCAAACGAACGCGCCGGCGCGTCCGTGAAGCGGTAGTCGAACGACCAGTTGCGCTGGTAATCGTCGAAGGGGGCCTGCACCGGGCGCGAGGCGTCGAAGCGGGCCAAGTCCGGGTCGGACCGCCAGCCAAACTCATCGGCGGCGTCCTGCAGGCGCTTGCGGCGGACCACCGTCCGGCGCCCCCGCGCGATGACATCGTCTGCGGGGACGATCACCCGCCCTCCCCCAGCATCTCTCGCGCCTTCCGCACCATCTCCAACTCGTTCTTGAACGTCAGCTTCTTCAGGGCCGCCTCTACCGGCAGCCATTCCACCCTATCATACTCGACGTCGTGCTCGGCGGTGTCGCCGCCCGTCGCCTCCATCAGGTAGTAGTGCACCCACTTGTGATAGCGCACCCTCTCCCGTGCGAACCAGTATTCGATCACCCCAATCTTGCCCATCACCCGCACCCGCAGCCCCGTCTCCTCCGTCACCTCGCGCACGGCGGTCTGCTCCAGCGATTCCCCCTTGTCCGGCGTGCCCTTGGGCAGCCCCCAGACCCCGTCCGCGTCGCGCCCGCAGACCACCACCTCCAGCCCCTTGTCCGCGCGGCGATAGACAACGCCGCCGGCGGAGACGGCCGTTTCCACTGAGCGTTCGCGGATCGTCAACTCTGCAACTACCTGCTAGCTGGGGGCCTCAAGAACAGCTTCACCACGGGGATACAGTCAAGGTAATTTGGAGACGGTACACCAGGGGTTTGGGCGCGCCATCGTCCCTCGCTCGCAGGTCTGCCCCACCCCAGATCCTTCGCGAAGCTGCGCCGAGCCACGTTGCAGATGTCATCGCGCTCAGGATGACGGACGGGATGGCGCCGGGGTTGGGCGCGCCATGGTAGGGTGCAGCACATGCCGGTCCCCGCCGTCTGAGCCGCATCGTCTTGACCTGATGGAGTCATGATATCCGGCCGCTGCCGCGTGAGCGGTGTCGTGTTGACCTGATGAGGCCGGGATGTCCGGCCGCTGCCATGTGTGCTGCGCCCCTACACATCACTGGATGCGATGTCGCAAGGCCAGGGGGTCTTCCTCGAAGTCGATGCCGGCCAGCGCCGCCAGCGCCGCCGCCCGTGTCGCGGGAGAATGGTCGTCCGCCAGCTCCAGCAGCGCGTTCTTGGCCTCTCTGCCGCCAATCTCCCCCAGCGCTGAGATGGCCGCGCCCCTGATCTCCTCGTCCGGCTCGGAGAGCAGCCGCACCAGCGGCTGCACCGCCCTCTCGTCGCTCAGCCAGCCGCAGGCCACAGCGGCCTCGTAGCGGATTTCGTTCTCCTCGTTCATCAGCTCGCGGGTCAGAAGGGGCAGCCAGCGCGCCTCGCAGCTGCGGCCCATGGCGTGCACGGCGCTCGCCTTCAGCCGCCGCACCCCGCTCTCATACGCCTCGCGGATTGCCTGGCGCACCCAGGGGCTATCGTACGGGCCTATCGCCTCCAGGGCGCGGGCGCGCACCTCCGCCACCTCCGCCGCATCCGCCAGCGCCCGCCGCAGGCCGGCCTCCACGCGCTGGAAGTGGGGCTCGCTCAGCCGCCCGTGCTCGGAGAGCAGGACGTAGCGCCCCAGGTTCAGAGCGGCCTCCGCGCGCACCGCGGCGTCTGCGTCGCCCCGCAGGAGCCGCAGCAGCGCCTCGATCAGGTCGAGTTTCTCGTACTCCCAGAGCCCGCGCACGGACTGGAGCCGCACGGCGGCGTCTTCGTCCTCCAGCGTCCGGAAGAACACCGCGTCGAAGCTCAGGTCCACGTTGTCCTCAGAGATGTCCACCATCTCCTGCACAACCCGCCGCCGGCGGCGCGCGTCGATCCCCGGCCACGCCCGCGCAAACGTCTCCGCCTGCTCCGAGCTGAGGTCCGAGAGCCGGGCCAGGGACGAGACCTTTAGCCGTGTGGCGCCGTCCTTCAGTTCCTCCAGATATTCCGTAAATTCCATCCTATGCCTTTGCCGAAACGGCCAAGCGATCGAACCACAGCGGCGACGTAAACAGGGAGCCGCCCACCCAGCGGCCTTCGCTCCCGATGGCGACGAGGCGCCGGAGCGCCTCGTGCACGTTCCCCGCCACCATCGTGTCCTTCACCCGCCCCACAATTTCACCGTTCTCTATTTTATACCCAAGGAGCACGTTCCCGGAGAAATCGCCGCCCATCACGTTCCCCTGGCCCGCTCCCATAAGCTCCTCCACCACCAGCCCTTCCTTGACGCCGCGCACCATCTCCGCGAACGTCGTGTCCCCCGTCTCCAGCATCAGCGTCGTGGTGGAGATCGAAGGCTGGCTGGTGAGCGAGCGCTCCGCGCTGCCGGTGGTCTCGGCCCCGGCCAGGCCCGCCGTCTGCAGGTCGTACAGGAAGGCGCGCACCACGCCCTTCTCAATCAGCGGTATGCGCCGGCTGGGGACGCCTTCGTCATCGACGGGGCGCGCCGCCGGCCGGAAGGAGATCGTCGCGTCGTCGTACATCGAGAAGCGGGTGTCGTACATCTCTTTGCCCAGGCACCCGGCGAGCGGCGACTGAGCCTGGTGCACCATCCGCCCGGAGAAGGCGATGGTGAGCGGGCCGGCCAGCGCCTCCGCCACGCCGATTGCAGTGAAGATCACCGGCAGCTCCGCCGTGCGGGTGACGGCGTTGCGCCGGCAGTAATCCAGCTGGCGCTTCACGGTGCTCTCCATGCCCTTGAGGTCCAGGTGCGCGCGGCAGGACGCGTCGGCATCGCCGACGAACAGCATGTCCGTGCCTCGGATGAGGGTGCCGTTGACCCACGCGCTGTAGCCGGAGCTGCGATAGCTGAAGCGGCCGCCGTTACTGTTGGCCAGCGTCACCGTCTGCACGCTGCGGCGCACGGAGGCGTCGCAGACCAGCTCCGGCTCGGCGGCACGCACGGCGTCGATGAGCGACTGGCCCGTGTGGACCATCTCGTCCACGGCCAGCGCCTCGGTCGGCGGGTCGTAGGTTTCGACGCCCGGGGCCTCGGCCGTGCCCGGGAAGTCCAGGCGCGCCTCCGGCCCGAACGGCGCCGTCTCGAGGGCGGCGGCGACGAGGTCATCGACATCGCCCGGGCGGGTGCTGGACGCGAAGCCGATGCGGCCGTTGGCGATCACGCGCAGGGCGACGCCGCTGGAGTGGCGGCTGTTCAGCTCCTTCAGGCGGTTGGCCTCGAAGCGCACGGGCGTCTCCTCGCCGGCGAGGTGGAAGACCTCCGCCTGCTGCGCGCCGGCGCGGCGGGCGGCGGCGAGGATGGGTTCGGGGTCAGGCATGGGATTGCCTCAACCGCAGTTTCTCGACGTGGAAGAGTCGCGCCCCGTGAATGACGGTCAAAACCTCAACTTCATCGGACAAGGTACGATACATGAGGCGGTAGTTGCCCACGATTATCTCTCGAAGGTCCGGATCGCCCGCCTCCGGTACAACTCTACCGGAAGCCGGAAAGGGGGCGAGACGGTCAGCAGCCGCGTAGATCCGCCGACCCATGGCCTGTGCAGACCGCGCCGAATCCTCTGCTATGAATCGGCAGATGTGCTCAACATCTGCAATCGCAGCGCCCAACCATATTACTCGAGCCAATGCTTCAGGCGCTCGCGCGCTTCTTCATGCGATATCTTGTTTCCCGCCGCAGACTCCGCCAGAGCCCGCTCTATTTTCAGGACAACATAGACCCGATACTCAATGTCCTCGGCAGTAGCGTCATCCGGCAATCTCGCCAGTGACTGCACCACTTTGCGTTTGATTCCCTCGTTTGCGTCTTCTTCCGCTTGCCAGCTCCGTATGCGCTCTAGCAGTTCTTCATGAGGGATCACGCGCCCGGCTTCACTGTCCGCAAGGCCCTGCTCTATTCCCAGGATGTACCCAAGATGCTCAGCGAAGTCCTGTACTGTCGCATCCTCTGGCAGTTCACTGAGGGATTCTATGAGCTGCGTCTTCGTAAGCTTCTTGTGCTGTGTGGCCATGCCGATCTCCACGTCCTATTCTACATCGGTCTCAAGCCGCACTGGCGTCCCCTCGCCGGCGAGGTGGAACACCTCCGCCTGCTGAGCGCCGGCGCGCCGGGCGGCGGTGAGGATGGGTTCGGGGTCAGTCATCTTCCACGAATTCTGGCGACCATCGATCGCCGGAGCCGGCGAGCGCCATGCACGACGGCCAGCACGTCAACCCGTTCGTCGCCATACTCGTAGATGATCCGATAGCTGTGCACCACGACTTCCCTGATACTCTGCGTCCTGAACTCGGGTACGACGCGGCCGGAACGCGGAAACTCGGCGAGGCGCCTGGTGGCGCGAACCATTCTGTGCGCGATTTCAGAGGCTATCGCTGCGGAGTCACGCTTGATGAAGAGGACGATGTCCCTGAGGTCCATGTGGGCCTGTGGGCTCCAGACTACTCGAGCCACTGCTTCAAGGACTCTTCGACTTCCCCCTGGCTGACGCCCTTCCCTTCGTGAATCTCGGCCATGCCCTTGCCCACCTTCAACGCCAGGTAGACAGCATCCACCGCCTCTTCGATGCTAGCGTCTTCGGGCAAATTCGAGACCGCCCGCTCGAGCAACTGTTTTGGCGTGGTTCTCGTCGTTCTCGCTATCGCCATCGTAGACTCCTTCGCCGTCATTGTACCGCCGCAGTTGGCCACGCAGTTTATTGCCATTCACAGGACGCGCGTTGTGTGGAGGCCCTACCTCTCCCCCACCACGCAGTCCTGGATGCGTATGTGCGGCGACCCGTTGCTGACCGGCAGCGGCATCTGGCCCATCTTGCCGCAGCCGCCGCCCTGGTTCCAGCCGCGGGGCTCGCCGTCCCCGCTGGGGACCTCCATGTCGTTGCCGAGGGCGTCGATGTTCAGCAACGTGGAGAAGAGGTTGCCGGTCAGCTTCGGCGGGCGCAGCAGCTCGGCGATCTTGCCGTCGCGGATCATGTACGCCTCGCCGGCGGAGAAGGTGAACATCTCCATGCTCGTGGTGCCGCCGAACCAGTTGCGGGCGTACACGCCCTCCTTGATGTCCGCGATCAGCTCCTCGAAGTCCAGCGTCCCCGGCTCGATGTACGTGTTCGTCATGCGCACAATCGGCGGGAAGCGGTAGTCCAGCGCCCGCGCGTTGCCGCTCAGCGGCTCGCCCATCTTGCCCGCCGTCTCGCGCGAGTGGAGGCGGCCCACCAGGATGCCGTCCCGGATCAGATCGGTCTTACGAGCGGGCACGCCCTCGTCGTCGTAGCGGTAGCTGCCGCGCAGGCCCGGCACGGCGGCCCCGTCCGCGATGTTCAGGTGCGGCTGCCCGAACCGCCGGCCCAGCACCATGATCTCCTTCATGCGTTCGTTCTCGTACACGTGATCTGACTCCGAGAGGTGGCCGAACGCCTCGTGGCAGAAGACGCCCGCCAGCACCGGGTCGAGCACCACGGGGTAAGTCCCCGCTTTGACGTACGACGCGGAGAGCAGCTCCACCGCCCGCCGGCCCAGCCCCCGCGCCGTCTCCTCCATCTCCTCGATGTACGTGAAATCGCCCAGCGCCCCCAGGCTCATGCTCGACTGCTGCATGTCGCCGTTCTTGCGCGCCGTGGCCGCAAGCCGGGAGACGACGTCGATGCGCTCCTGCTCGATGTACGAGCCCTCGCTGCTGGCGAAGACCACCCGCTTGTGCGCGTCCGAGTAGACGATGTTCGTGCTGGTCACGCCCGCGGTGGAGAGCATGAGGTCGTTGTAGCCGTCCAGCAGCTCCTTCTTGCGGGCCAGCGGTATCGCCCGCGGGTCGCGGCGGACGTACAGCGGCACGATGTCGGTCACGGGCGCCACCTCCGCCAGCCGGCTGCGCTCCCCGCCTCCGCCTGAGGCGGACCGCGCCTGGCTCACGGCCTCGGCCACGCGCTCCCGCAGACCTGCCGGGTCGTTAAAGCTGACGAAACCCCAGCCGCCGTTAACCAGCGCCCGCGCGTTGCCGCCGAAGCTGAGCGTGCGGCCTATCTCCTCCAGCTCGCGGCCCCGGTACACAAGGCGGTTCGTCGCCGTGTCGTCCATGCGGATCTCGGCATAGTCGGCGGCGTGCCCTTGCAGGGCAGCCTCGATCTCGTCACGCGGCACCAGTTGGTCAGCCATCAGCGGTCAGCCATCAGCGATCAGCGATCAGCATGGCCGCTCGCGGCCACCCCGAAGGATGAAAAAGGTGCCGAACTCCGCGATCCGAAAGGGAAAACCGCCGGGCGAACGCCGGCCCACCCCAGGTTCTGCGGGAAGAGCGTTGTCGCCCGATGCGGGGAGTGGGCGCTCCGCAGAATGACAGACGTGGAGGGCACCGCTATCTGGAGGGGAAAACCGCCGGGCGAACGCTGGCCCCGCCCTAGGTTCTGCGGGAAGAGCGTTGTCGCCCGATGCGGGGAGTGGGCGCTCCGCAGAATGACAGACGTGGAGGGCACCGGTATCTGGAGGGGAAAACCGCCGGGCGAACGCTGGCCCCGCCCCAGGTTCTGCGGGAAGAGCGTTGTCGCTCGCTGCGGGGAGTGGGCGCTCCGCAGAATGACAGACGAGGAGCCCCTGGCGAGCGCGGGCCACCCTTCGCGCCGAACGAACGCCCAGCCCCTCACCGGATTCCGCGCGAACTCGCCCTATCGCGCGCTGCAGGCGTCTGGCTGCGCGGAATGACAGAGCGCCCGGGCGTCCGCACGGTAGAGCGAACAGAGCCCGTGGCAACTCCCAGTTCCCAGTTCCGGGTTCCAAGTTCCAACCCCCTCACGTGACCCTGCCGCGCGATCTCCGCCGCGGCTCCGCCTCCGCGGGCTGGCCCACCTTCGGCTCCGTGCCTTTGATCAGGCGCTTGATGTTGCCGAGATGGGTGATTATGACGAAGAACGTGGCGAAGGCGCCGAATACCGCCTGGGAATAGGTGTAATCGCTAATGTGGAAGAGGGCCAGCAGCAGCAGGACCAGCGCGCCCAGGGGCACGGTGACCATGGACATTACGGACATGTAGCGCAGCGCCAGCACGATGAACAGGCCGACAGCGACCATGGAGACGGCCAGCGGCATGGCCAACGCCGCGTAGACGCCGAACGAAACGGCGACGCCGCGCCCGCCCCGGAAGCCGATGTAAACGGGGAAGTCATGCCCCAGGACCGCAGCGATGCCGGACGCCACCTGCAGGTCATGCGTTTGAAACAACTGCCAGGTAACGAACACCGGCACGTAGCCCTTCAGCGCGTCCGCCACCATGACGGCCACGAACGGCCACCTGCCCAGCACGCGCAGGACGTTGGTGGCGCCGATCACCTTGCTGCCGTGCTCGCGGATGTCTATGCCGCGCAACACGCGGCCGGCGATGTAGCCGCTGGGGATCGCGCCGATCAGGTAGGAGGCTACAACGACAACCGCCAGCTCCCACGGGCTCATTCGCGCCTGCTCCGGAACTCCAGCTTGATCGCCGTCCCTTCAAACCCGAAGCGCCGCCTGAAGTGGTTCTCCAGGTAGCGCCGGTAAGAGAAGTGTATCAGGCTCGCGTCGTTCGCGAAGAACACGAACGTCGGCGGCCGGATCTCTGCCTGTGTGGCGTATTTTATCCTCACCGCCCGCCGTCCGGGAGACGGCGGCGGGTGCGCCGCCACGGCCTCCCGCAGAGCGGCGTTGACCTCTGACGTGGGAATGCGCAGGGAGCGCGTCTCCCCTATCTCCAGCGCCAGGTCCAGCAGTCCACCTACGTTCAGGCCCGTCTTGGCGGAGACGAACGCCAGCGGCGCCCACGGCGTAAACTTCAGCCGCCGCAGCACCTTCCGCGCGTACTCTTCCCGGTTCTCCTCCGTGTCCTCTACCACGTCCCATTTGTTCAGCGCCACAATCATGCCCTTAGAGGCGTCCGCCACGTGCCCCGCAATGTGCAGGTCCTGCGCCGCCAGCTTCTCGGTCGCGTCCAGGACAAGGACCGCTATATCGCAGCGCTCGATCGCCTCCCGGGCGCGCATCACGCTGTACTTCTCGATGCCGCGCTCCACTTTGCCCGGCCTGCGGATGCCGGCCGTATCGATCAGCACCAGCGGCAGGTCCTTGTAGACGAACGGCGTGTCCACGGCATCTCGCGTGGTGCCAGACTGTTCGCTGACGATGACGCGCTCCTGCCCCAGGACGGCGTTGACCAGCGCCGACTTGCCAACGTTCGGCCGCCCGACGACGGCCAGGCGCAGCTGCCCGGCGGCCGCTTCCCCGCCGGCCGGGGGCAGCAGCTCAATGAGCCGGTCCTTGAGCTCCCGCACGCCGGCGTCGTGGTGCGCGCTCACGGGAAACGGGTCCCCCAGGCCCAGCTCGTAGAACTCCACCGCGGCCTCGCCCCGGCGCGGGTTGTCCGCCTTGTTCGCGACGAGCACCACCGGCTTTGGAGCCTGCCCTGAGCCCGGCCGCAGGGTGCGGCGCAGGATCTCGGCAATCTCGGAGTCCATGGCCGTCACGCCGGCGGTCACGTCCACCAGAAAGAGGATCACGTCCGCCTCCACCATTGCCGTCTCTACCTGTTCCCGAATTAGCGCGCTGTAGCCTTCCTCGGCCCGCGGCACCAGCCCACCGGTATCGATGATGACGAACGCGCGGTCCCGCCACTCTGCCTCGCCGTAGAGGCGGTCCCGCGTCGTCCCCGGGATGTCCTCGACGATCGCCTGGCGGGCGCCGACAAGCCGGTTGAAGAGCGTGGACTTGCCGACGTTCGGCCGGCCCACAATGGCCGCAACCGGCCGGGTGAATCCGGTACCGATGGGCGCGGCATCTGTCCCGGCGCCGGCCACCGCTACCTCTTCTCCAGCGTCACGTCAATCTCCTGGGGAGAGAAGGCGCGCAGTTCCAGGTTCTGGGGCGGGGCGACCTTGATGCTCAGCCGGTGGGTGCCCGCTCCCCGGTCCTTCAGGTCCACTGTGACCGGGATCCCGTCCGGGGTCAGCAGGCGCAGTATCGGCAGCGGGCCGAAGAGCGTGACCTCCACCGAGGGCAGGGCGCCCTGCATGCTCAACCCCTCGCCCAGGTTGGCGGCGGACACCGGCACCAGGAACCTGGCGAGCCCCTGCGCCGGGTCGATCTTCACGGTCACCGTGACCACCGGCACGCCGCCGCTGACGGTGGCGCCGGAGGGCACGTCCAGGGAGACTGTCCGCACCACATCGTCGGTGGCGCTCGCGATGTCGACGGGGCGGGTGGGGATGGACACCGCGCCCTCGATGAACGCCCGCGAGCCGCGCACGCTCACCGCGGACGGGTTCGCGCTGACGGCGACGACGTTGTACCCATCCGCCACGGAGCCGCTCAACTGCGGGCTGACGGCCAGCGAGCGGCTGAACTGCTCCTGGCGAATCTCGATGCTCACGTCCACAATCGCCGGCGCCAGCGAGACACCCAGCACCAGGAAGTCCCGCTGGTCCCGCGCGACCAGGCGCACGCCCTGGCGCACAGACTCAGTGCGGCCCTCGATATCGATTACGGCGACGGCCTGCGAGACCTTGTCCACCTCCTCCTGCGGCCCGCTGACGAGAACGGTGCTATCGGCCGGCAGCGGGGCGCCCATGGTGTATCCCGGCGGCGGACCGCCCTGCGCCTCCACCAGCACATCCACAGACTTCGTGGTCAGTGGCGACAGCGTGACGCTGATCTGTCCCGGCAGCACACCCTCCACCCGCAGGCCACCGCGGCTCGTCAGCGGCCGCGCCTCCACCGCCAGGTCGTACACCCCCACCGCCAGCCCATCCAGGTCCACCGTCACCTCGAAGTCCGCTGCCGTCAGGCTGTCGAAGACATCGTCCGCCACGCGCACGCGCGCCCGCACCGACGCCAGCGGCTCCGCCACGGCCACGTCCGCCGGCACGTTGACGGGCTGCACGGCGATATCGATGGGCAGCACCCGCGTGCGAGTGGGATTGTCCGTATCCGTGACGAAGATCCAGAGGCCGAAGGCGAGCACGACGGAGAGGACCGCCAGCCCGCTGTTCTCACGCACGGACCTGGCCGCGGGACGGACGAGGGAGACGACGACCTGCACTGTCTCCCGGAATAGGCGGCTGATCTGCTCCACGGCTCAGCCCCCGGTCAGCGGCTCAGGCGAGGCAGGCGCCTCCCGGCAGGCCGGTCCATCTCCATGGCGGGCAGCAGCAGGCTGCGCAGGATGCCGCGCAGGCGGGGGCCGTCCAGGTTGGAGATGGCGCGCCCGTTGGCGGCGATGGATATCTGGCCTGTCTCCTCTGACACCACGACCGCCACCGCATCGGAGCGCTCGCTGATGCCCAGCGCAGCCCGGTGCCGTGTGCCGTGGAACCCCTGCATCCGCTCCGAAAGCGGCAACGTCACGCTGGCCGCCACCACGCGGTCACCACGGACGATGACGGCGCCGTCGTGCAGCGCGGAGTTCGGGTAGAAGATGCTCAGCAGCAGCTTGGTGCTGGCCTCCGCATCCAGCTTGATCCCGGAGTCAATGTAGTCCTCCAGCCCCGTCTCCCGCTCGACGACGATGATCGCACCTTGCTGCTTCTCGGAGAGCTGCAGCGTGGCCTCGGCGATCGTATCGACAACCCCCTCGTAGAGCGCGCGCCCGGGCCAGGGCCACCGGCCCGTGCGGCCCACGCGCTCCAGGAAGCGCCGGATCTCGCTCTGGAAGATGATGGGGATGGCGATCAGCAACGCCGGGAAGGAGTTGCGCAGCAGCCAGTCCAGCACCGTCAGGTTCAGCACCTGGGCCATCACCACCGCCGCTATCACCACGATGATGATCCCGCGGAGCAGCGACATCGCCGTCGTTCCCTTCAGCAGGAGCAGCGCCAGGTAGATGACGACGGCGATGCTGAGGACATCGATGACGCTGGCCGGCCGGAAGGTGTTCAGCGCGTCCCGGATGCTGTCCCAGACCGCCACTACCCCGCGTCCTCCTCGCCCAACAGCAGCGCCAGCACGGCCTTCTGGGCGTGCATCCGGTTCTCCGCCTGGTCAAACACCACGGACTGCGGCCCGTCGATGACCTCGGCCGTGACTTCCTCACCACGGTGCGCCGGCAGGTCGTGCATGAAGATGGCGTCCGGCCGCGCGCGGGACATCAGCTTCGCGTCCACCGTGTAGCCCGCGAAGTCCTCCCGGCGCGCGCCCGCCTCCCGCTCCTGCCCCATACTCGCCCAAACGTCCGTGTAGACCACGTCCGCGCCCGCCACAGCCTCCTCCGGTCCGGCTGACAGCTCGACGCTCGCGCCCGAGCCGGCGGCCAAGGCTTCCGCCTTCCGCAGCACGGGGTCCGCCATCTCGTAGCCGCCGGGCGAGGCGATGCGGAAATGCATACCGGAGAGCGCCGCCGCCAGGCAGAGCGAGTTCGCGACGTTGTTGCCGTCGCCGATGAAGGCCACCGTCACACCGCGCAGACCGCCTTTCTTCTCGCGGATCGTCAGCAGGTCGGCCAGCGCCTGGCACGGGTGCTCCGAGTCCGAAAGGGCGTTGATCACCGGCACATCGGCGTAGCGCGCCAGCTCCGCCACCGTCTCCGTGGCGAACGTGCGGGCGGCCACGCAGTCCACGTACCGCGACAGCACGCGCGCCACGTCGGCAGGCGTCTCGCGCTGGCCCAGGCCAACCTCCGGGGGTGAAAGATAGATGCAGTCGCCGCCGAGCTGTCGCATGGCTACATGAAAGGAAACGCGGGTGCGCAAGGAAGGTTTCTCGAAGACCAGCGCCAGCGTGCGGCCGGCCAGCAGCGGCTGGCGCCCGGCGTCCTTGAACGCCATCGCGGTATCGAGCACGAGCCCGATTTCGGGTGTGGAGAGATCGGTAATGGAGATAAGGTCACGGCCGCGCACAATGCACCTCCGCCTGGGCGATACAAGTATAGCACCGGCGTCGGCCGTTCGCCCCCGGCCCAGGAAGTGGGCGAACGCCGTTCGCCCCTACGGGCGGCACGCCGTATTATGGCGCCACCGGCACCACAGCGCGAGAGGAGGCCACCCGTGACGCGCCCCGTTGTCCACTTCGAGATCCAGGGCAGAGACCCGAAGCGCCTGCGCGACTTCTACCAGGCGCTCTTCGGCTGGCAGATGCGCGACGACAACCCCATGAACTACATCTTCATCGAGCACGGCATCGGCGGGCCGCCGGAGGGCATCGGCGGCGGCATCGCCCCCTCGGACGCGCCGCGCGTGCTGCTCTACGTGCAGGTGCTGGACCTGCACGAAACGCTGCGCCGCGCGCAGGAGCTGGGCGGCAAGGCCGTGATGCAACCCATCGACGTGCCCAATGGCGCCACCATCGCCCAGGCGGAGGACCCGGAAGGCAACCGCATCGGGCTGATCAAGCAGTAGGCGCGCCGTGGACGTGACCCTGAAGCGCGACCTGGAGGGCGTGGACTGGCGCGAGGTGGCGGCCGTATACGCCGAGACGCTGGGCCCGGAGGACCCCGCGCAGCTGGAGCGCACGTGGTCCCGCAGCTACGCCACGGCGCTGGCCTATGTGGACGGGGGTCTCGCCGGCGTGGCGCGGGCGATCTCCGACGGCGAGCGGGAGGCGCTGATCGTGGGCGTGGCGGTGCGGCCCGCGTACCAGCGCCGCGGCATCGCCACGGCGATGATGCGGGCGCTCATGGACGACCTCCGCCGCACGGCGATCATCCTGACGTGCGAAGAGGACGAGAACGTGGCGTTCTACGAGAGCCTGGGCTTCCGCACGCACAAGCGGGCCATGGTGCTGGGTATGGGCAGGGCCCGGCCGCCACAGCCCCTTGACGGGGACTTGCCAGGGAGGCAAGGAGCTAACCACAACGATAAACGCGCGTTTTCCACAAATTCTTGGTCGCGTGCGCCACACGAACCAACATTATGTGGCACAACGGGCTAAAATTAAGGGGTGATAGCACTCTCTATCCTTACTCCCGCGAGTGCGTCGGTAATCGCTGCCTCGGTCGCGTTCTTGCCGGCTGTCGCCGTCTTCTGGTTGAACCGAAAGGCTGCTGAGGTTGAGAGAAAGCGAATCTCCTGCGCCGGAGCAATGGCGGACGCTATCGCTTGGCTTGAGCTGCCATACCGGGTACGAAGACGGCAAGGCGACGACAAGGCGACGCTGGATGCACTGGCGGAAAGGTTCCACGTGCTCCACGAACGTCTTCTGTTCCACGAGAACTGGCTGAGAATCGAAGTCCCGACTGCGCATCCTCTCTATAAGCAGCTTGTCGCTGAGGCACGGAGTGCCGCGCTGGATGCGACGCGGAAAGCGTGGGAGTCGGCCCCTGTCCAGGCCCCGAAAGATATGAACACCGGCAACCTTGGCATTGACCGCGCGAAGGTGGGCGTCGCCGTGGCGGAATTCGCCGGGGAAGTCAGAAAGAGGTTGAGGATACTGCCGCCATGGTGACGCTACTCGACGCAGCCACATCGACCGAACACCCCTACAACTCGATGGAGAACTCTGCGCTCCAAGCCTTCCGCGAGCAACACGTCGACCTTTCCGAGAAGGATATGACCTTCGGCAGAGAGGTGCGCGACATCGTCATCCGACAGTGCGAATCCCCGTTCCGCTCCAACGGGTTCCCGCTTGTGCTGGCCGGGCAGAGCTTCTTGGCCGGGTCGTTCGGACGGCAAACGCAGGCGCAGCCACTGAACGACATTGATCTCTATCTCGTCATGAACGCTGGAGGCCTACAGATTTGGGACGCCGATGACCAGGAGTGGTGGGGCCTTGAGGGACGCATGCAGGGGCCAATCACCGACGACCCGACGCTCCGATTGGCTGGCTGGGTGTCGGCGGACTTGGTTCTTCAACGCGTCGCGAGTGGACTTCGCCTGTTGCCTCTTGTCCGGCAGAACGGCCTCGCCGTTGGCATCAACGACAAGCGCAAGTGTGCCTATATCAAGATTGGCGGTGTGAACGTAGATGTTAGTCCTGTGGTGTGGGCCAAATTCACGAACACGATAGATCGCTACTACATGCCGATGGGTCAATCCAGTTACGCATGGAAGAGGACGAACCCCAAGGAAGACCAGCGCCGCCTGAGCACTCAAAATCAGAAGCAGGATGGGCTACTTCTGCCCACTATCAGGATGGTTAAGTGCTGGAACGAGGAACTGAACAAGGGCCGCCTCAAAGGAATCCTACTGGAAACCATCGTTGAAGACGGCCTGTCACACAGCTCGTCTTTGGTCGGGCTCGCCCAGGCAGTGCACTTGGCCTTCGTCAACCTGCAGTTGGCCCTCGGCCGCCCACCATGTCCCGACCCGACGCGCCTTGGGCCACCGCTCGATTCGCACCTGTCGAACGAGGACCGGCGTGTTACTATCGCTGCGGCCGCCGCCGCAGATTTCCATGCTTCCCAAGCGGCTAACGCGTTCAAAGCTGGGAATGTGGCGGCGGGCCTGCGTGCATGCGATGTGCCTCATTAAGATGGTTACCGAACTGAGAGCCGTTGCCTCAAGAAGTAGGGTTACCGAAAGTATTCAGATTAGTCGTCGAGCTGATCGGTCAACGTGGAGAACAATTTTGAGGGATTGGAGTCCCTCCTGAAGG
>JAUSFE010000025.1 GCA_030649945.1 Dehalococcoidia bacterium
TCAACACGACGCTGCCGATTCGCGCGGTGATCACGCCGCGCTACCTGACGGTGGGCTAAGATGTCGTTTCCCTACACGTTCCCGATCATCTGGACGCGCGGCGATCCGCGGACGGGGCAGCGGTACCGCGGGCCGCTGAACGTCGGGGTCTATCTCACGGACGCGTTCGCCACGAAAGTGGAGGACATCACGGGGCAGATCGTCGCGCTGAGCTGGGAGACGCAGCTCACCGGCAAGTACACCCTGGCGCGCATCGACCTGGCCGTGCCGCTGGGGAAGGCCTGGGAGTGGGCGAAGCGCCGCGCGGACTACGGCATCCGCATCCGCGAGGGCCTGACCGTGCTGTGGGAGGGCGCGGTGCTGGACCGCACGCTCACCACGGGCGGCGTCGAACTCCTGTGCCAGCTCGACGCGGGTTCGACGTTCGCGGCGAGCACGGCGCTCGACTGGCGGGTCAAGCGCGCGGACCTGCTCGACGGCAGCCGCATCGTCACGCTGCACAGCGGCGTCGCGACGGCGATGGCGGAGGCGCTGACGATACGCGGGCGGGTGTACACGGCGTACGGCGCGGAGGCCCCGGCCTGGCGGGTGCGCGCCGGCCACCTGGTGCGCATCGACGACCTGGCGCCGGACACGGCGCTGATGGGCGCCGCGCCCACCATCGACGAGCTGCGCACGCTGACCGCGAAGCAGACGCGCTACGACGCGCTATCGGACACGCTGACCGTGACGCCGAACGACGAGAGCATGGACATCGTCCAGCAGCTCCGTCGCAACAACATCAACTAGGGAGGAGGGGCCAATGAGCGTACTCGACGCGGAATCGGCTATCGCGAAGCTGGAGGGGCAAATCGCCGCCGTGACTGCCGCCGCGACTGCCGCCGCGACCGCCGCCGTCACGTCGGCATCCGCGAACACCCTCATGGCGCAGCAGATTGAGGAGTTCCGGAGAGACTTCCGCGAGTTCCGCGCGGAGCAGAACGTCGCGCGCGTCGAACTGGCTACGCTCAAGACCATCGTCAACTCGGAGGATGAGCGCTCGCATACGCGGCGCATTAGCGCAATCGAGCTACAGCAAGCCCGCTGGGTTGGGGCCATGCTGATAATTGGAGCGGTTGCGAGCATCATCGTCACGCTCGTCAGTGGCGCGGTGCTGAAGTTCGTCGGCAAAGGATAGGAGGTACACCGTATGGACAGGGCCATGTTGTTTCTGCTGGTGATTCTCGCGGCGACGGTCGGGGCAATCCTGCTCGGCGTGCTCGGCTGGCTGGACCAGCGGACGAAGACGGCGGCGGGGACCGCGCCGGAGCCGTGGAGCTGGGCGAAGTTCTGGCGCACGTGCATCACGTCGCTGCTGAGCGGCGTCGTGCTGGCGCTGGGGCAGGACAGCTTGCCGATGACGGGCGTGCCGTGGTACATAACCGTGGCATCGGCGCTGGCGATGGGAGCGGCCATTGACGTAACGCGGAGCCGCGTGTTCAACGTGGCTGCGCGTCCGGCGTGGCCGCCCGGCGGGTGACGCCATGACGGACCCGCGAGGCGAGCGCACGCTGGCCGTGACGGCAGTGCAGCCGAGCCAGGCCATACCCGAGCAGGCGCTTGTCTGGCTAGGCGACGCGGAAAAGCCGCACGGGAAGTCGTTGCTGTGGGACACGCGGAAGCGCGGCGCCTTGCCGACGGTCGGCCAGGTCGTGCCTGAGTAGAGGGGGTAGCCGATGACCGCTGGTTGCGCCAACTGCTCTGGCCATGCGGATGCCTTTGTTGCTGTTCCTGGCGCGCGTTGGACGCACTGGGACGGCCGGGCGGTCGGCATCAACGTCACGAACGCGCTGACGTCGCTGCGCGACGCGGGCGCGTGGGGCGTGAATGTTTGGAACGCCGTGCAAGGCAGACTCTACCTTGCACAGCAGCCGCGTGAGCCGGGGCCTACAATTTACCTGTACGAATATCAAGACGCGACGCCGCCGCTGGCCGTGCATAACAGCCCCGACCTCTGGTTGCAGGTGCTCGGCGCCGCCGTCCTTTATAATGCAACGAAGGAGCGCATAAACCCCGCCATCGAGGACAAGCGCATCGCGTGGGCGGAGGTTTACCTGCGGGCGTCGGGCTTCGCCAGCGTCGAACAGGCGCGGGAGTCCGTCGCGCACGAACTGGGGCACTGCCTCGGACTCGCCGACGTCCTGCCGAACGCGCCTGACCCGGACCCAGGCGGCGCGCCGCGCATCATGCGCTACACGAACCTCTGGGGGCCGGGCAACATGTGGCCGACGGACGACGACGTGCGCTCCGTGTTGAGCGTGTACGACCTGGCCGACCCGTTCCCTGCGCCAGCCGAGTACTTCCCTCCCGACGGGCCGCGCGTCGTGCTGCGCCACTGGAGCCGCGCGGCGCGGGCGTGGCACACGTTCGACAGCCGCGCGCCGGAGTACGCCAACACGCTCCTGGGCCTGGACAGGGGCATGGAGCTGCTGACCGAGGCCGAGGAGCCCGTCGAGGTCCGCGTCGGCCAGAGCGCGGTGCGCGTCGCCGCGGGCCAGGACATCGTCGAGTGGCCGTCGCCGTAGAATAATTCCAGAATAATTGCCCGCTTCGTCGACGGGCATATCCCGGGCCGCTCGTCGTCACTCCTTCGGCGAGCGGCCCTTCCTTTTGCGCTAGAGCCTGCCGCGCCGCGGCTTCGCCGATGTGCTACGCGGCATCGCCACGCCGGTGTGCTCGCCGCTGGACGTCAGCTTGTCGGCGGGCGAAATCTTGCGGTGCAGCGGGATGGCGTGAGCGAGCTCGACGTGCCGCCGGTACGTCTGCGGGATGCGGCGCCATCCGCCGATGACCTCCAGGATGCGCTCGGACATCTGCTCCGAGGCCAGGGCCGCCGTCGCGTACGTGTGGCGGAAGCGATGGGGCCGGAGCCCGGGCACGCCGGCGCGCACGCCGAGTCGGCGGACCATGAGGTACAGCCAGGTCTCCTTGAGGCCGCGCCCGCGCTCGTCCGTCCAGAGGAGGTCTGTCGCGGGCCTGATGGCCGCCCTGGCCTGGACGTAGTCCCAGAGGGCTTGCGTCGCGGCGGCGCCGAGGGGCATGCCGCGCTCCCTGCGGCCCTTGCCCATGACGTGGACGACGCCTCTGTCGAGGTCCACCGCGGCGGTGCGCAGCGTGGCCAGCTCCTGTCGGCGGCCGGGCGTATCGAGCAGCAGGAAAAGCGCGGCGCGGTCGCGGATGAGGTGGAAGCGCTCGATGCGGGTCCGCGCGAGCTGGGGGTCCACGAGCTGCACGAGGCGTCGGCACTCGCGCTCAGTAACGATGGGGATATCCACCTCGTCGATATGCGGATGGGGAATCAGGTCGAAGGGGTTCCGCTCGATGTGGCCGCGCCGGACGAGCCAGCCGAAGAACGTGCGGAGGCGGCGGTAGTGCGTCTCTATGGTGCCCTGGGAGAGACCGCGCGGCTTGTCCTTCTCCCGCTCCGCGAACCAGCGGGGCCGCACCTGGAGCGCGGCCAGGTACTCCTCCAGGTGGGAGGTGGTGAGACGGGCGACGGGAGGCCAGCCGTGAGCCTCGGCGTGGTCGGCCAGGAGCGCGATGCTGAACTCCAGGCCGTCGAGGTAGCGCGGGGAGAACCTGTTCGACGCGCGCAGGGAAATGAGGAAGCCCTTGCCCGCGCCGCGCGCGTCAAGGAGGAGATCACCCCCAAGGAGGAGACCATAAACCATCTTCTGTTGTTGGCGCCGGGGCCGTGTTATATTTGGGAGGCGGGATTTGGTAGCGCATGCGGGATTCGAACCCGCGATCTCCTCCTTGAGAGGGAGGTGTCCTGGGCCGCTAGACGAATGCGCCACGTGGCTGGGGATCGTGGATTCGAACCACGGTTCTCAGATTCAGAGTCTGATGTCCTACCACTAGACGAATCCCCAAAGGCTAGGCTATTCTACCAAATGTTCCGCCGAGAGGCAATCTGCAATGCTCTCGCAGGATGGCGCGCCTCTACCTGACGCCCGACGGGACACGGAAGGAGCCACACAAGATGACCTCGCCCCAGCAAAACAGGCCGCACAACCCGGCGAAGGCGTCCGAGCGCGTCGAAGCGTTGCGCCAGCACATCGGCGCGAGGGTGCCCCTGCATGCTCCCTGGAACGAATACGCATCCGTGGACGCCTTCCGCCACTTCGCCCACGGAGTCGGCGACGACAACCCGTTGCACTGCGACCCCACGTACGGGGCAAAGACGCGCTGGAGCAGCGTTATCGCGCCGCCCACGTTCGTCGCGACAATGGGCGTGCCGGAGCCGGCGCACGTGCCCCGGGAGATGAAGGGCACGCTGGCGGGCTTGCTCGGCGCGTACACCGGCGACGAGTGGGAATGGTTCCGCCCTGTCTGCCCCGGCGACCGGCTGACCAGCGGCGCCACTCTCCATAGCGTCGAGGAGAAACCAAGCCAGTTCGCGGGCACGGCGGTCATCGTGAAGCGGCGTTACGTCTATGTGAACCAGCGTGACGAGCCTGTCGCGACGTGGACGATGCAGTCCACACACCTGGAGGCGCACGCCGCCCGCGAGCGCAAGAAGTACGCGCCCATCGTCCGGCCCGTCTATACGCCGGAGCAGTTGAAGGAGATCGAGGCGGCCTACGACGCGGAGAAGCGGCGCGGCGGCGAGCCTCGCTACTGGGAGGACGTGCAGGTGGGCGAGCAACTGACGCCCATCGTCCGGGGGCCGCTGCTGGTGACGGACATGATCGCCTTTCTCGCCGGCTTCGGCGGCCACAACGTGCAGGCGCACCGTCTGCGTCTGGCGCATCAGCGCCGCAACCCTCGCCGCTTCGCGCCCAACGAGTTCGGCGTGCCGGACATCACCGACCGCAACCACTGGGACGATGTCTGGGCGCAGAGGACGGGCAACCCCTACGCGTTCGACTTCGGGTGGCAGCGCATTGGTTGGATATGCACGCAGGTGCAGAACTGGATGGGCGACGACGCCTGGCTCTGGAAGCTGACCGACCAGTACCGCCTTTTCAACTACATCGGCGACACCACGTGGGTGGAGGGCATGGTCGTGGGCAAGAGCGAGGTCGAGGGCCGGCGCGTGGTGGAGCTGGACGTGTGGTGCAAGAACCAGCGCGGCGCCATCACAGCCCCGGCGCACGCCACGGTCATCCTGCCGTCCCGCGAGGCGGGGCTTCCTCCCCTGCCGGAGCCGCCGCGCAAAGCGCCGTAACCCTTCGGGCGGACAGGCGCGCCGCTAGGAGTCATTCCAAAATGCCTACTCACCCTTCGACAAGCTCAGGGTGAGCGGTGGTTTTTCCGTTCATAGTGAGCCCTTCGTCCTTCCAGGGAAGGATCAGGGCAGGCTTTGTTGAACCATGAAGCTGATTCTCGGAATAGCTTCTAGGCCCCGCTGAGGCGCACCGCGCGACCCGTCCGCGCCGACTCGAACGCGGCGCGCGTGATTTCAATGCACCGCAGGCCGTCCTGGCCGGAGGCGTCCGGCTCCCTGCCCTGCCCCACCGCCTCCTGGAACGCCTCCACCATGCTCTGGTACATGTCCCCCTTCAGGTAGCGCGTGTGGGCCACCGTGACGCCGTCGGCCTGCTCCAGCTCGCCGCCGAAGGCCATGCTCATCGTCCCCAGGGCGCTCAGGCGGGCGTTTGTCCCATAGACGACGGCGTCGTTGCGCGGGTCGGGCACCATGCGCGCGGCGGACACCTGGGCCAGCAGCCCGCCCTGGAAGCGGAGCGTAATGCCGGCGCGCTGCTCCAGGGGCCGGGCCTCCGTCTGGCCGTCGGTCAGCGCGACCACGTCGGTGACCTCCTTGCCCAGGAGGAAACGCAGCAGGTCAATGCAGTGGACGCCGGACGCCATCGTCGCTCCCCCGCCCACCAGGTCTGGGTCCTCCCACCAGCCCTGCAGCGCCGGTCGCGGGGGCGGCCCCGCAAGGCCGCGCGTGCCGGACGCCCACTGAGCCTCCGCCATGGTCGGCTCGCCGATGCGCCCGGACTGGATGAGGCGCCGCATCTCTTTGTGCGCCGGGTGGTGACGCAGGTGGAAGCAGGCGCCCAGCTTTACTCCAGAGGCGCGGCAGGCGTCCACCATGGCCCGCCCGTCCGCGATGGTCAGAGCCATAGGCTTATCGCACAGGACGTGCTTGCCCGCCCGCGCCGCCGCGATGGTGTGCTCCGCGTGCAGCGCGTTGGGCGACGCGACGTACACCGCGTCCACGCCGGGATGGCGGAGCATGGCCTGGTAGTCGTCGTAGCCCGCCTCCGCGCCGTGCTTCCGCGCGAAGGCCCCGGCCCTGCCCGCGTCGCGGCTGCACACCGCCAGCAGGCGGGCCGATGCGTCGGCCTGTCGAATGGCGGGCGCCATCCGCAGGTCGGGGTGTCGTCCAATACCCACAATCGCCCAGCCGAAAGACATGGCGTATCTCCGTGACAAGGTGGCGGTCCGCGCCTCACTATCAGCCACCCAGGTTCTCTTGCGTCTTGGTTGGTCGTTCATTATTTCCGAACTGGGACATGGCCCAAGGTCAACCCCTATGCAAGAGAACCCTCCGCCCGTTCTGTTGCAAGGCCGGGAACGCTTACTCGGCGAGCCAGATGGACTCCAGGTGGTTCATCTCGTAATCGCTAATCCCAGGGGTGAAGCCCCTGATCTTCGGCGAGGCGGCGAGGAAGGTGATGGGATTGACGCCGGGGAGTGAATCCAGCACCTCCGTGAGGAAATAGCGTTCCATCTCCTGAAGAAGCTGCCTGCGCTTGGCCGGGTCGGGCTCACGGACCTGCTTGTCCGCCAGCTCTGTGATCCTGGCATCCTTGAGACCTGTGCTGTGGAGAGGGCTTCCTGGAACGAAGTAGCGTGTCATCCAGTGGGGGTCCGGTAGGACGTTCGCCGTCGTGAAGGCCCAGACCTGGAAATTGCTGTCAATTCTGCGCTGGGTATGCACGGCGTCTTCCACAACTTCAACTTTCGACTGGATGCCGAGGGGCTGAAGCTGGGCGGCAAGGAAAATCGAAGCGTCTCGTGTCGCCTTGTTGGTGCGCGACAGGATGGTCAGCTCAAAGCCGTTAGGATAGCCCGCGTCAGCCATGAGCTTCCTGGCCTGAGCGATGTCCTGGTCCTTGGGCTGCCGGAAGCCAGGCAACTGCGTCAACTCCGCGGGCGACAGGCCCCAGTCTTCGTACATGATGAAGACGCCGCCGAGGGCGCCTGCGCCCTCGGCCACCACTTTCAGCGCCGATTGCCGGTCGAAGGCGAGGCTGACGGCCTTCCGTACCCGGACGTCGCTCAGTGGCGATCCCTGTCGCGTGTTGAACTGGTACCAAGGGCCTGCGACGGTCGGGCCCGGGTATATGGCCATGGCAGGGATGCTCTGCTTGACGGTGTCCCGCTCCGAGGGGCTTAACCCTGCGAAGTACCGGCCGCTGAGATCGAGCTGGCCGGTCCGCAAGGCGGCTATGTACGTGCCTCTGTCCGACAGGATAGGGAACGTTACGGCGTCTACGTATGGTCGTCCTTTGTTCCAGTAGTCCGGGTTCCGCATGACCGCGAAGGACACGCCTGGGGTGTAGGACTTGAACTTGAACGGGCCGGTGCCGATGGCCGTGGTCTTCATATCCCCTTTTGCCTCGACGACGCGGCGCGGGTAAATGGGAAAGGAGTTGTGGGCCAGCACCGTCATCAGAGGTGCGAAGGGATAGTCCAACGTCAGCCGGACGCTGTCGTCGCCGACTTTTTCGATCTTGGTCACCGCTGCCAGCAGCCAGCCGAGGTTGCTGATAATTCCCTTCGGCGGGCTCTTGACGCGCTGGAGATTGTAAACGATGTCATCCGTCGTCAGGGGCGTCCCGTCGTGGAACTTCACGCCTTGGCGGACCTTGAAGGTGTAGGTGAGACTGTCGCCGCTGACAGTCCAGCTCTCCGCCAAGGCGGGCACGATCTTGCTGCCCGTCTCGTCGTCATATTGGACGATGCCGTTGTAGATGGGCGTCACGGCGATGTACACATTGATGGAGGGGTCCTGCTGGGCATCGAAGTTGGCCGGGTTGGCGATGGCGCCAATTCTGAGTGTCCCGCCGTACCGGGGCGTCTCAGCCTTTGCAGCCGCCGGGGTGGGGCTAGCCGAGGGCGGCGCGGGTGGGGCCGGCGTCGAGGGGGGGGCAGGCGCAGCCGCGCGAGGCGTCGCCTGCGGGGCGGGAGCAGGCGCGCTGGGGGCAGCAACGGGCGCGCAGCTTATCGCGACCATAGCCAGCGCAAGGGCTATCGCCAAGAGACTGCCTGATAATCGTTTGCGCATACAGCACCTCCGTTGTTCTGGTTAGTTTGAGCGTCCGGTGAATGACACGCTCCACAGAAGCGGCCTCGCGTCCATGGGCTAAGGGGTTCTCTTGCGTCTTGGTTGGTCGTTCATTATTTCCGAACTGGGACATGGCCCAGGGTCAGCCCTATGCAAGAGAACCAGCATTCGGTACTGCTCTGTTTTGGAGGAGAACCCGCGGCGAGCGCGTAGGCGCAACATCCGGTGCGGTGCCCACTTGTCACGCCGCTCGATAATACATCCGGGTTATGTCAGTGTCAATTGACCTGCCTCCCCAGGTTCTCTTGCGTCTTGGTTGGTCGTTCATTATTTCCGAGCTGGGACATGGCTCAAGGTCAACCCCTATGCAAGAGCACCGCCACCCACGGCTGCTGATTAGGGTCAGACACATGTCGGACACCAGCAAGAGAAATGAAGGGACAGTATGCTGGTGCCATGATGAGCGTGTATGGGGCGGTCCTGCCGGGAACCGCGCGCCGATGGGACGTCCTCCAGTGGTAGCACGAGCATGGACGGAGGGTACGACTCACGGCCCGCCACTTTGGCTTCAGTCCGGATACCATCAGCCGATGGGCGCGGGTCTCTGCTGCGCACGGTCTGACAGGCTTGGAACCTCGGG
>JAUSFE010000062.1 GCA_030649945.1 Dehalococcoidia bacterium
CGGGCAAAGTGACCCTACGGTTCCGTGTGGAAGGGCCGTGGATTAACGGATAAAAGCTACCCCGGGGATAACAGGCTGATCTCTCCCAAGCGTTCACAGCGACGGGGAGGTTTGGCACCTCGATGTCGGCTCGTCGCATCCTGGGGCTGGAGTAGGTCCCAAGGGTTGGGCTGTTCGCCCATTAAAGCGGCACGCGAGCTGGGTTCAGAACGTCGTGAGACAGTTCGGTCTCTATCCGCAGTGGGCGCAGGAGACTTGCGAGGAGCTGCCCCTAGTACGAGAGGACTGGGGTGGACGAACCGCTGGTGTGTGGGTTGTCTCGCCAGAGGCAGAAAGCCCAGTAGCTATGTTCGGAAGGGATAAGCGCTGAAAGCATCTAAGCACGAAACCCCCCTCAAGATGAGGTCTCCCACCGGGTTAACCGGGTAAGGTCGCGGGAAGACTACCCGCTTGATAGGCGGCATGTGTAAGTCCCGTAAGGGATTCAGCTGAGCCGTACTAATGACCGAGGGCTTCACCACCATTCCACCGCCCTCACAACGATGGAAGGTGTTAAGATGAATGTTGGATCCCAGCATTCATCCGGGATCACAGGTCATCACTCTCAATTCGCTACCCGTCGCGGGGTGGAGCAGCGGCAGCTCGCCGGGCTCATAACCCGGAGGTCGTGGGTTCGAGTCCCACCCCCGCTACCAACGCGAACCCGCGTAGGGGCAGGTCGCAGACCTGCCCCTACGCCTGACAACTGAAGAAACTGGCTCCTGGTGGCTAGAGCGAGGTGGACCCACCCGTTCCCATCCCGAACACGGAAGTGAAACGCCTCAGCGCCCACGATACTGCCCGGGCGACCGGGTGTGGAAAATAGGCCGCTGCTGGGGGCTTTTTCTTTTTGGCCGCGGCGTCACAGTTGCCCCCCTTCGCACGTGTTCCTAGATTCGCGTTCTGATATAATGAATCGCGAGGAGCCCAGCGCCCCTTACGCCCATCTCGATCGGAGGTAACTGTATTTTGACATCGGAAGATTTGGAAGGAGGAGCAGCCCCCGGGGAGGAGTCTATGGCGGCTCTTCTCGAAGGGGACACCGCCGCCTACCCTGAGCTTCGCCGCGGCGAAATCATCGAAGGGGTAGTCGTCGGCACGGATCGAGATGGCATCCTTGTCGATATTGGCGCCAAGTCTGAGGGGGTAGTCCCCCCCCATGAGATGCACTGCCTGCAGCCGGAGGGTTCGGCGGGCGTGAGCTCCGGGGACAAGGTGCTGGTCTTCGTGGTTCAGCCGGAGTCCCCGGAGGGGCAGATCATCCTCTCGCTGGACCGCGCCCGCGGCGAGCGCGGCTGGCGCGTGCTCCAGGACTACATGGACGCCAATGAGGGGTTCGAAGCCTACGTCACCGGCAGCAACAAGGGCGGTCTCCTGGTCAACGTGGAGGGGGTCAACGCCTTCGTCCCGCTGTCCCAGATCGTCGCCGGGCCCGACCGCGGCTCGCCGGAGAACACCCAGCACGCCCTTTCGCAGTGGGTGGGCAAGGGCATCACGCTCAAGGTCATAGAGCTGAACCGCCGCCGCAACCGGGCCATTCTCTCGGAGCGCGCGGCTGTCCAGGAGAAACGCGCCGCTGAGAAGGAGCGCCTGCTCCTGGAGCTGCGGGAAGGCGACGTGCGCACCGGCCGCGTCACCAGCATCCGGGACTTTGGCATCTTCGTGGACATCGGCGGCGCGGACGGCCTCGTACACCTTTCGGAGCTTTCGTGGGAGCGCACGCCCAAGTCCCCGCACGAGCTGTTCAAGGTGGGCGACGAGACGCCGGTCTTCGTCCTCAAGGTGGACAACGAGACGAAGAAGATCGCCCTCAGCGTGCGCCGCGCGCAGCCTGAGCGCTGGGAAGAGATCGTCTCCAGCTACCGCGAGGGCCAGATCGTTCCCGGCCAGGTCACCAAGCTCGCGCCGTTCGGGGCGTTCGTGCGTCTGGAGGGTCCCATTGAGGGGCTGATCCACATCTCTGAACTGGTAGACCGCCGCATCAACCACCCGAAGGAAGTGGTGGACGAAGGGGACGTGGTCCCCGTGAAGATCGTACGTATCGAGCACGACCGCCACCGTCTGGGGCTGAGTCTGCGCCAGGCGCGCGACAAGTCCGAGGACGATGGCTGGACGTTCAGCGACTCCGGCGGCGTCCTTAAGGCGACGGCTGATGCGCTGAACCGCCTGGGCGTTGAGGCCCCCGTGGCCCGCGCGCCTGAAGCCGCGACGTTGGCAGATGATGGCGCCGAGGCCGCAAGCCCGGGCATTGGGCAGGCGGCGGATATAGCGGAGCTGGGCGCGGAGATCGCGTCCGGGGAGCCGGGTGTGCAGGCGCTGGAGACTGAGCCCGCTGCAGCCGAAGCGCTGCTTGAGCCGGCGCCGGAGCCCGAGGCGGACGCTGCCGAAGACGAAGCGATGGCAACCGCCGAGCCCGAAGCAGCGGCGGAGCCAGAAGCCGAAGCGGAAGCGGAAATCGAAGCTGAAACGGTGACCGAGGCCGAAGCGGCCCCGGAAGCGGAAGCCACGGCTGAGCAGCCGGCGGAAGAGGAGTCAGGGGGGGAAGGGGAGCCGGCCGCAGAGCCGGAAGAGGACCCTGCGCCAGAGACGGATGTAACGCAACTGCCCCCGGACGCGTTGAATAACGTAGAGGAGAGTTGATCTCATAGAGGGGCAGGTCTGAGCTATGGCGGATCGATTCGATAAATTCACGGAGAGGGCGCGCCGAGTTCTCACGTTGGCCCAGGAAGAGGCCCTGCGGTTCAACCACAACTACATCGGCACGGAGCACCTGCTTCTCGGCCTGGTCCGGGAGGGCGAAGGCGTGGCCGCCAAGGTGCTCGCCAACCTCGGTGTTGAGCTCAACAAGGTCCGCTCCGCAGTAGAATTCATTATCGGCCGCGGTGACCGCGCCGTCATGGGCGAGATCGGTCTCACGCCGCGGGCCAAGAAGGTCATCGAGCTGGCGGTGGACGAGGCGCGCCGCCTGGGCCACCACTACATCGGCACAGAGCACCTGCTGCTCGGCCTCGTGCGCGAGGGCGAGGGCATCGCCGCCGGCGTGCTGGAGAGCCTGGGCGTGAGCCTGGACAAGGTGCGCGCGGAGGTCACCCGCATCCTCTCGCAGAGCATGCCCCAGGGCGCCGCCCAGGGCGGCCGCGCCGCCACCCGCACGCCTACCGTGGACCAGCTGGGCATCGACCTCACGGCGGCCGCCCGGGCCGGCAAGCTGGACCCGGTCATCGGCCGCGAGAAGGAGATTGAGCGCGTCATCCAGATCCTCGCGCGCCGCACCAAGAACAACCCGGTGCTCATCGGCGAGCCGGGCGTCGGCAAGACGGCCATCGTAGAGGCGCTGGCCCAGCGCGTCATCAAGGGCGAAGTGCCGGAGATGCTGCTCAACAGGCGCCTGGTCACGCTGGACATCGGCTCGCTGGTCGCGGGTACGAAGTACCGCGGCGAGTTCGAGGAGCGCTTGAAAAAGGTCATCGAGGAGCTGAAGAGCGCCGGCAACTGCATCCTGTTTATCGACGAGATGCACATGCTGGTGGGCGCCGGCGCCGCGGAGGGCGCCGTGGACGCCGCCAACATCTTGAAGCCCTCGCTGGCCCGCGGCGAGCTGCAGTGTGTGGGCGCCACTACCCTGGACGATTACCGCAAGCACATCGAAAAGGACGCCGCCCTGGAGCGCCGTCTGCAGCCCATCATCGTGAACGAGCCCACTCTTGAAGAGACGATCCTCATTCTGAAGGGTGTGAAGAGCCGCTACGAGGACCACCACCAGCTGACCATCACCGACGAGGCGCTGGAGGCGGCCGCCGAGCTGGCCTCACGCTATGTCCCCGACCGCTTCCTGCCCGACAAGGCGATTGACCTGGTGGACGAGGCGGCTTCCCGCGTGCGCATCAAGCGGTCTTATGCCCCGCCGTCTGTGCAGGAAGCGTCGAAAGGACTGGACGGCCTGCGCCGCGAGAAGGAAGAGGCCATCGCCGCCCAGCAGTACGAGTACGCGGCGGAACTGCGCGACCGCGAGGTAAAGCTGCAGGACAAGCTGGAAGGGATGGAGGAGGGCTGGCAGCAGGAGCGCGCCGAGGAGAAGCCCGTGGTCGGCGCGGACGACATCTGCGAGGTGGTGGCGATGTGGACTGGCATTCCGGTCACGCGCATCGCGTCCGAGGAGTCGCAGCGGCTGTTGCACATGGAAGATGTCCTGCACGAAAGGGTCGTCGGCCAGGACGAGGCGATCCACAGCATCGCCAAGGCCGTGCGCCGCGCCCGCGCCGGGCTGAAGGACCCGCGCCGGCCCATCGGCGTGTTCATGTTCCTGGGCCCCACGGGCGTGGGCAAGACGTACCTGGCGCGCGTGTTGGCGGACTTCATGTTCGGCAGCGACGAGTCGATGATCAAGCTGGACATGTCCGAGTTCATGGAGAAGCACAACATCTCCAGGCTCATCGGCGCGCCTCCCGGCTACGTGGGCTATGAGGACGCCGGACAGCTGACGGACACCGTGCGCCGCAAGTCCTACTGCCTGATCCTGCTCGACGAGATCGAAAAGGCGCACCCCGAAGTCTTCAACATGCTGCTCCAGATATTCGACGACGGCCACCTGACGGACGCCAAGGGCCGCCGCGTGGACTTCCGCAACACGATCCTGATCATGACCTCCAACGTGGGCTCTGACCTCATCCGCAAGGAGACGAGCCTGGGGTTCAACGTGAAGGTGGAGGAATCGGCGAAGGTTGCGGACCAGCACGCCAAGATGAAGGAGAAGGTGCTGAACGCGATGAAGAACGTGTTCCGCCCGGAGTTCATCAACCGGCTGGACGCCACGGTGGTCTTCCACTCGCTGACCAAGGAGCACATCCGCCAGATCGTGGACAGCGAGGTGAAGAGCGTGGAGCGCCAGTTGGCGGCCAAGGGCATAAAGCTGGAGATGACGACGGCCGCGCTGGACTGGATCGGCGAGAAGGGCTACGACCCTGTGTTCGGCGCCCGCCCGCTGCGCCGCGTCATCCAGAACGAGATCGAGGACCGGCTTTCCGAGGCTGTGCTCGAGGAGCGCTTCACCTCCGGCGACACCGTGCGCATCGACGTGGAGAACGGCGAGATCGTCCTCCAGAACATCTCGGAGCCGGCGCTGGCGTAGCCCTTCAACATCGGGAATAGAGGGCCGCCCGAGAGGGCGGCCCTTGCATTTGTGGGCCTGACGGCCCGTACCGGGGTGGCTCCGGGCGGCGTTAACATACCGGAGAGGACACCATGCGCAGATCACCGGCGTTCCTGCCGTTGCTAGGCCTGGGCCTTGCGCTGCTACCGGTGCTGCGGGCCGCCGCCGATCCTCCTCCTCCCGATATCACGGACCCTGCCGTTATCGCTGTGGCGCCGGTGGGCAGAGGCGCGCGCGGGTTGGCGGTGGACGGGGAGACGGGGCGCGTGTACGTCGCGAACTGGCTGGAGTTTGATGTCTCCGTGATCGAGCCGGATGGGACGCTCGTCACGCGCATCCCGACGCCCAGCCGTGTGGACGGCTGGGGCCCGGAGGCGATGGCAGTGGACGAGGCGACGAACCGTGTTTTCGCCATGGACACAAGCGGCGACATATCGGTGATCGATACGGGGACGAATACAGTTGTCGGGCGGATCGAACTCTATGAGGGCGCGGGGGCGTGGCCAATGGACGGGTCGATCATCGTCGACCATCCGGCCCGGCGAGTTTACTCGACTCTTCGGTTTGACGACCGGCGGCTCGCGGCGATCGACGCTGATTCGCTGGACGTCCTAAGCTTTTTCCCATCGCTACCGTCATCGCTTCAACTCGGTGTTGATGAAAAGACGCATCGCGTGTTCGTGGGTTCCCAGGCCAGCATCATTCCCATCGATGGGGTATCGGGCGAGGTCCTTTCCGCCGATTCTATCGCACTTTCCGACGGCGCATTTTCGATCGCCGTCGACTCCACTGTCGGCCGTGTGTACGTGACGGCCGACGCGAATCCGTCACTCTTTGTCATCGATGGAAGGAAGAACGAACTTATCGAGAACGTTGACGCCCTGGCGTGCTACTACATGTGCACCTTCGTCGCGGTAGATACTGTGGCTCACAGGGTCTACCAGGCCGGTTCAGGCGGCTTAATCACTATTGACAGCACAACTCATGAGATATTGGCCCGGCGCAACCTTCCGATGATGGCAAGGGGCATCGCGGTCGATGCCGCGCGTCACCGCGTGTACGTTACGGACGAGGTGAACAGACGGCTTCTCATCCTGGACAGTGCCAAGTTGGAGACTTCCCCTTCGCCTGCGCCCGGGAGCCTCCCTATCGGCGGCGGCCCCGCCGCTAGGGGTAGGTCAGCGCTCCCGTCCACTGTCGCCGGAGGGGTGCTGCTGGCGGCCGGCGTGTTCCTGGTCAGCCGGTCGTTACGCCGGGCCGCCTGAGCGCGCCGGCGCGCAAACCGCCCTCCGGGACCTCCAGGCGATTGGCGGGGTCGCGGCGGTTCGCTTGAGCTACGCCCATTCTGGTTGACTCTAGGGCTGCGCTTCCTGGGAGTGAGCACCGCGAACGATGAGCTACTGCCGCCCGGCCGTCTGCTGTGATTTTGTGGATACTGACGTTTGCCCGTTGGCGGGGCGGCCCGTGCCTGCGAGAATGCGGGCAGGCGCATGAACATCACGAAGCAGGCCCGATCCGTCTTCGCCTGCGCGGAGTGCGGGTACGAGAGTCCCAAGTGGCTGGGCCGCTGCCCGGACTGCACCTCCTGGAACAGCTTTTCGGAAAGGCCCAGGGCGTCCGGGGGCCAGAGGGTGAACGGTGCCCCGGCGGCTGCGGTGGAACTCTCGTGCGTGGACGGCGACTCGGAACCGCGCGTGGCGCTGGGGCTGCCGGAGTTCGACCGGGTTCTCGGCGGCGGTGTTGTTGCCGGCTCGCTGGTGCTCGTGGGCGGCGACCCGGGCATCGGCAAGTCCACCCTGCTCCTGCAGGCGGCGGCGCTGGCGGCGTCCGCCGGACGCAGCGCCGTCTACGTCTCCGGTGAGGAGTCGGCGCGGCAGGTCAAGATGCGGGCCGCTCGCCTCGGCCTGTCCGGGGACCGTCTCTTCGTCCTGACGGAGACCGACCTGCAGGCCGCCCTGGCGGAGGTGGAGCGAATCTCGCCGGGGCTTGTCGTGGTCGATTCCATCCAGACGGTGCACAGCCCGGCGGCGGAGCAGGCCCCGGGCAGCATTGCCCAGTTGCGGCAGTGCACCATGGAGCTGATGCGCTGGGCCAAGTCCGGCGGCGTGCCCGTGTTCATCGTCGGCCACGTGACGAAAGACGGCGACATCGCCGGGCCGCGGCTGCTGGAGCACATAGTGGACGTCGTGCTGTACCTGGAGGGCGAGCGTTTCAGCCACTACCGCCTCCTGCGCGGCGTCAAGAACCGCTTCGGCTCAGTGGATGAGATCGGCGTCTTCGAGATGACCGGCGAGGGGCTGCGCGGCGTCGAGAACCCGTCGCAGGCGTTCATCGCGGAGCGGGCAGCGGACGCCGTCGGATCGGCGGTGGTGCCCGCCCTGGAGGGCAGCCGCCCGCTGATGGTGGAGGTGCAGGCGCTCACCAGCCCTTCTGTGACGCCCGCGCCGCGGCGGACCGCGAACGGCTTGGACTTCAGCCGCCTGCTGTTGGTCTCGGCGGTGCTGAGCCGCAGGCTGGGGCTCTCGCTGGCGGGCCAGGACATCATCGCTTCCGTCGTCGGCGGCCTGCGCGTGCACGAGCCCGCGGCCGACCTGGCCCTGGCGCTGGCCATCGTCTCGTCCAGCCGCGACAAGCCGGTGGCGGCGGACATCGTGGCCCTGGGCGAGGTTGGCCTCTCCGGCGAGCTGCGGTCCGTTTCGCAGCTGGAGCGCCGGCTGGGCGAGGCGGCGAGGCTGGGCTTCCGCCGCTGCCTGCTGGCGGAGGCCTCGCTGCGCGGCGGGGCGCCGGCCACGGCGCTGGAGCTGATGCCTGCGCCCACCCTCCGGGAGGCGATCAGGCTGGGGCTTGAGTGATAGAAGCGTTATGATTCTAGCGGCGGTTGACAATGACTTTCGTCCACCGGAGATTCGGCGTCATAGTCCTGTGCTTCGCTGTCGCGGCCGCCGTCTTGCCCGTTGTTGTCTTGGCGTGGGATCACGGCCTCCTCAACGGGTGGGCTGCGGTCGCTGTGATCCTCACATCGGTCGGTGCCCTCGTCGTGGTGGCTCTGGGATTGTTGCTCGGGCGGCCTTCGCCGGTGGCGGCGGCATCGTTGGGTGCCGGACTATTCACGCTGTTCATGATCCCTCCCGCTACTGAGCTCGTGGCCCTTGTCATGCTTACGCAGCCGGACCCCCAGAGCGACTGGGACCCCAGGGGCGGCGTCATATCGGTGGTCGCGATCGCGACGCTCGCCCTGGGCCCGTGCTTCGGCGCCGTTGTCGGATTCACGTCCTGGGGTTTCCACGCAATTCTGGACCGTGCTCATGGAACCTTTGCCTGACGCCGTCCGCGAGTTCGTGCGCGACGCCCGCGTCTGCCGCATCGCCAGCGTGCGGGTAACCGGGCAGCCGCACGTCATCCCCGTTTGTCCGGTGTTCGACGGCGAGGCCACGCTGTACGTGGACATCGGCGGCCGCTACACCACGGCGGAGGGCGTCCGCGCGAACGGCCGGATCGCCGTCCTCATCGACGAGTACGACGACGAGTGGAGCAGGCTGAAGGGCGTGCTCCTGCGCTGCCATGCCGAGCCCATTGAGGGTGAGGAGAAAGAGCGGGCGTGGGAGATGATCCGGGAGAAGTTCCCGCAGTACAAGCCGATAGGCTGGGAGCCCCGCCTGACCCTGGCGTTGCGCATCTACGACTGGCGGCAGTGGGGCGTGACGGAACGGGCGCAAAGCCAGCCGGAGTGAAGCGCAAGCGTGGTATACTGGCCCGGATGTGAGGAGTTGGTGATATGGCGGCACGACGGGGCGCCCGGCTCCTGAGCGCGAAGGATTCGCGCAGCGCGGCTTGCTTCGCCCCATGAGCGCCACCGCCGCCGCCGTTCTGAACCGCCGCTTCTGGGTGGAGACGGCGCCGCTGATCGTCCTCTGCCTGCTTCCCATCCTCCTCTACCTGCCATCTCTGGGTGCGCCCTTCGAGCGCGACGAGGGGGTCTACGCGACCATCGCGCGGGGGGTGCTCCACGGCCAGGTGCCGTACAGAGACCTCTTCGACAACAAGCCGCCGCTCGTCTACGGCTGGTATGCCTTCAGCTTCCTCCTCTTCGGGGAATCGGTGATCGCGCCGCGGATTGTTGCGGCCGTCCTTCTGTCCTGCACCACCTTCTTCGTCTTCAAGCAGGCACGTATGGCGTTCCCGCTGGGCGTGGCGTACGTTGCAGCCGGCGCCTTCGCCCTCTCCACCGGGCTGCCGTTTGTCGCGCTACACGCCAATACCGAGGCCTACATGCTGCTGCCGCTGATGAGCTCGCTGGTAGCCTTCACCGTCGGCATGCGGGACGGGCGCCTGCGCTGGTTCCTGCTGGCCGGGGTGCTGGGGGCGGTGGCGATGATGACGAAGCAGGTGGCCGTCTGGAACCTGATCACGCTGGCGGCGGTTGTCTCCGTGTGGCATTGGCGGCGGGAGGGGTTGACGCGCCGCAGCCTGGCGCCGGCGGCGGCGCTGCTGGCCGGGTCGGCCGTCACGACGGCGCTCATCGCCGTCCCGTTCGCGGTCACGGGCGCCCTGGACGAGTTGCTGTACGCCAACCTCTCTTACAACTGGCTGTACATGAGCGTGCTCACCTACGGCCAGCGCCTGGCTGACCTGGGCCTGGGGCTGCTCTTCTTCTCCGCCGTCGCGGCGCCGTTCATCGGCAGCGCCCTCATGGGGCTCATGATCATCGTCCGCCGCAAGAGCTCCGTGGCGGAGTATCTGCTGATCTTCTGGGGCCTGGCCTCCGTGGTCGGCGTGGCCTCCGGCGGGCGCTTCTTCCCGCACTACTTCCTGCAGCTGATGCCGGCGCTGGCCGTGCTGGCCGCGGTCGCGGTTTACCACCGCCTGCGCGAACGCCACGTGCACCCCGTCCACCGGCCGGCGATGGCCCTCGCGCTCTTCCTGGTCGTCGTCTCCGTGGGCACAAACGCCGCGCTGTACATCGCGCCCCACGCCGCAGAGCAGCGCGTGGCCGCCTCCGTCTATGAGCAGAAGCAGTGGGAGGAAGACAGCAAGAAGCTGGGCGAATGGATTGCGGCCAGGACGGACCCCGACGACAAGATCTTCAACTGGGGTCGCGAGGCGCAGATCTACGCCTACGCCGACCGCGATCCGGCAGTCCGTTACTTCTACGACTGGGCGTACTGGTACGACGAGCGCAACCTGCCGGCGACCATGCAGGCCCTCCGCGAGGCGATGCCGGTGTACATCATCGACTCCGCCCAGCGGCCGCTATTCCAGGACTGGCGCAAGTTCCACCCGCCGGAGCTGATGCTGTTCATCAGCGAAAACTACGAGTACGCTGGGCGCATCTACTTCGCCGACGTCTACCGGTTGAAGGATGACGGACGCCGCGCCATGCGCGGGCTGTCCGGCGCGGGCGACGGGTCAGAACTCGATCTTTTTATGACGCAGGACTACGCCTTCCAGTAGTCCCAGCGCGGCGAAGACCATGATCAGGGAGCTGCCCCCCTGGCTGATGAAGGGCAGCGGGATCCCCGTCACCGGTACCAGCCGGACGTTCACCGCCACGTTGATGAACACCTGGAAGAGCACCATGACCACGATGCCCGTGGCCAGCAGCCGCCCGAACGGGTCCTGCGCCAGGCCGGCCGCCCGGATGCCGCGGTAGAGCAGCGCCGTAAACAGCGCGAGCAGCAGCAGCGCGCCCGCCAGCCCGAGCTCTTCGCCCAGCACGCTGAAGATGTAGTCCGTGGTGGATGTCTGCAGGAAGTCCAGCTGCGTCTGCGTGCCGTGCGTGAGGCCCTTCCCGAATAAGCCGCCGGAACCGACGCCGATCTCCGACTGCAGAATGTTGAACCCACCGCCCAGCGGGTCAGAGTTCGGGTCGATCCATGTCGTGAAGCGCTCGCGCTGGTAGTCGCCCATGACGGCCAGAGCGCCGAAGGGGATGAACGAGACCATCAAGCCCAGCAGCACCAGCACATAGCGCGGCGGCGCGCCGGCCATCAGTACCATCCCCACCCAGACCGCGCCGAAGACCAGCGCCGTCCCCATGTCCGGCTCCACGAGCACAAGGACCGCGGGGACCGCGGCGAGGGCGAGCGATTCCAGGAAGACCCTGACCTCCTGCATCCGGGCCTGCCTGTCGGCGAAGTAGCGTGCCAGGGTGATGATCGTGAGCAGCTTGGCGATCTCCGAGGGCTGGATCTGCTGCCCCGCGAACGAAAACCAGCGCGTGGACCCGTACGCGGAGTCGCCGATGAAGAGGACGACCACCAGCATCAGCACGGCCAGAGCGTAGAGGGCCGGGGCCATCTGGCCGAACATGCGGTAGTCCAGCCAGGTGACCAGGACCATCACCCCCAGGCCCAGGAGCGCGAAGATGATCTGCTTGAACAGCGGGTGATCCGCGGTGATGCCGTCTGGATAGGCGCTGAGAGCGGCGCTGTAGATGAGGATGGCGCCAAAGATCACCAGGGCGGCGGCCAGCGCGATCATCACGAAGTCGAACCGGCGGACGGCGCGGGAGTCCATCACGGGGCGCCGCCCGGCTTTGCGGCGAGACGGGGGCCGTGGTAGTAGTAGTCCAGGATCCTGGCTGCGGCCGGGGCGGCGTCGTTGCCGCCGCCGCCGCGCTGCACGAACACGACCACTGCGATCTCGGGGTCCTCGTACGGGGCGAAGCCCACGAACCAGCCGTGCGTGGCGTGCTTGCCGTTGCCCAGGTCCGGGCCGAACTCCGCCGTCCCGGTCTTGCCCGCCACGTCTATCCCTGAGACGGCGGCGTTCTTCGCCACGCCGGAGGTCACGGACTGGAGCATGCCGTCCCGCACCACCTGCAGGTATTGCGGGTCCACCGGCACCTGGCCGCGCGGCGGTTTCTGGACGGCCTCCAGGACGTTGCCATGGCTGTCGCGGAACTCCCTGGCCACGTGCGGCGTCACCAGCGTGCCGCCGTTGGCTATGGCTGAGACTGCCGTCAGCATCTGCAGCGGGGTGGTGGCCACATACCCCTGGCCGATGCCGAAGTTGTACGTATCGCCCAGCGTCCACGGCTCGCCCACGGTCTCTTCCTTCCAGGCGGCGTCCGGCACCAGCCCGGCCGATTCGCCGGGCAGGTCGATGCCCGTCGGCGAGCCGAGGCCGAACGCGCGCGCGTAGAGGGCGACGCGCTCCTCGCCCAGGCCGCGGAAGCCCTCGTCCGCCTTGCCGCCCGCCAGGTAGTAGAAGTAGACGTTGGATGACATGGCCAGGCCCCTGTAGAAGTCCATCGCCCCCAGCGCGGACCAGTCCGGGTACACGTAGACCACGTTCGGGTCGAACTCGTTCTCCACGGTGATGTAGCCGCGGCTGGTGATCGTGGTCGCGGCCGAGGCCACGCCCTCCTGCAGCGCCGCCGAGCCGACGATCGTCTTGAAGGTGCTGCCGGGAGGGTAACGCTCGGCGATGGAGTGGTTCACGAGCGGCTTGCCGGGAGAATCGATGAGCGCGGCGAGGTCGGCATCGGAGAGGGGCCCGGAAAAGATATTGTTATCGAATGTGGGCAGGGAGACCATGGCCAGGACCTCGCCGGTCTTGACGTCCATCACCGCCGCTGCGGCGTTCTCGGAATTCCTGGCGTACTCCTGCAGGATTTCCGCCACCTTCTGCTGCAGGCCGGCGTCGATGCTGAGCACGAGGTTCGCCCCGTCCACCGGCGGGCGCTCGGAGATAACCCGCAGCTCGCGGCCCGCCGCATCCACCTCTATCAGCTTCTTGCCGGGCTTCCCGCGCAGCTCGTCCTCGTAGCTCGACTCCACGCCGCTCTTGCCGATGAAGTCCTGGTACAGGTAGCCGCTCGCCTGCAGGCCGGCGTACTCCTCCGCGGAAATGGGCCCTACGTAGCCCAGCACGTGGGAGAGCAGCGAACCCGTGAGGTACCGGCGCGATGGCTCCACCAGCACCTTCAGTCCGGGCGCGTGCGGCTCCAGCTCCAGGAGCACCAACGCCGTGTCGCGGTCCAGGTCCCCCTTGATCACTGCGGGAGAGTACGCCCCCTGGCGCTTGATCCCGTCCTGTACCTTCGCCTGGATCTCCTCCACGGGCATCTTGATGATTGCGGAGAGCTGGCGGTAGATGCCCACGTCTCCGCGTTCCGGCAGGTCGCCGGGGACGATGGCGGCGGCGAAGCGGGCGGAGTTCTGCACGAGCGGCTGCCCGTTGCGGTCCAGGACCAGGCCGCGGGCGGCCGGCACGGACACCTCGCGCAGGGCGTTGATCTGCGCCCGCTCCTTGTACTCGTCTCCCTTGATGACCTGAAGGTTGATGAGCTGGATCACCAGGATGCCGAACATCAGCAGGACCAGCGCCCGCAGCAGCGCGAACATCGCCGGGTTGCGGCCGCCGCGGTCGCGTTCGCGCTGCGGTTCCTTGCTGCGCCAGCGTCTGCGGTCTCCGAACGGTCCCATCTAATTCCCTGCGTGGTTCCTATAGCGGCGAGGTCAGGCGGCCGGCGCCCTGCAGCCCTTCGCGGCGGCGGTGGCCCAGCCAGTGCACAGGCAGGTACAGGATCGGTGTGAAGAGCGCGTTGACGAGCATGCCCGGGAGGGTCACCGTGAGCAGGGCGTCCAGCCACTGGATGTCCTGGCCCGTGGCGGCGAGCACCATCATGCTGATGACGCCATAAGCAAGGCTGCCGCCGGCGACGACGGCAATGGTGGGCACGAACTCAGTGTCCAGCGCCCGCAAGCGGATGGCTGCGGCGAGGAGCACGACGGGCGCCATGGCCAGCACAGACGTCCCCAGCGGGTCGCTGGTGTTCAGGTCGCGCAGGAAGCCGGCGAGGGGCACGACGAACAGCGCTTCGTCCTGGCCGCGGACCATGGCCCAGCACACGGCGAAGATGAGCACGAGGTCCGGCGTGACGCCGAGCACCTGGACGTACGGCAGCGCAGAGGCGTTGAGCAGCGCCAGGAACCAGGCGATGACGATCGCGATCAGGTAGCTCACGGCGCGGTTAGCCTCGCGGGCTTGAAGCTGATGAGCACGAGCACGGTATCCAGGTTGGCCAGGCGGGTGGCCGGCAGCAGGCCGGCCTTCTTGAAGGGCGACTGCGGCCGTTCCTGCACCGTCTTTACGCTGCCGATGAGGATGCCGGGCGGGAAGTTGCCGCCGAGCCCGGACGTCATCACCAGGCTCCCCTTGGCGATATGGGCGTCGGTTGGGAGGAGGTCCAGCACCAGGTCGTCTCTCAGGTCGCCCGCGGCGACGCCCCGCGCGGGCCCGTCGTCGGCCGCGGGCCCGCCGCCAGCCCCGACAGGAGCCGGCGCCGCGGAGGCAGCGGGCGAGGGCGAAGGCGAGGCCGCGGGCGTGCCGCCGGTCAGCACCTGCGGCGTGGCGGCCGGCTGCGGCTGCTGCGCCTGCACGTTCACCTGGGCGTTGACGGCGCTGTCGGGGTCCGTGATCAGGCGTACCCAGGCGAAGTCACGGTAGGCGCGCGACACGCTGCCCACCAGGGCCCCGCTGCGCGACAGGATGACCATCCCTTCGTCGACGCCGTCGTCCTGGCCGCGGTCGATGGCGATGGCCCGCTTCAGGCCCGACGGGTCCTGCGCGATGACGTTGGCGGCCAGGAGCTGGTCCTCCGGCCGGCTTTGCTTCACCTCCAGGGCGTCTTCCAGCTCGCGGATGCGCTGCTGCGCGTCCTGCTGCTCCGCCAGCTGCTGTTGCAGCCGCTCCACCTCTTCGCGCAGGCGCTCGTTTTCGCGCACCAGGCCGCCGTGGTCAATGATTCCGTCGTAGATGTCGTTGAGGGGGCTGGCGATGTCACGCAGGCCGTTCTGCAGGGGGGACGTAGCGGTGAGGGAGAGGTTCTGCAGGGGGTCCAGCGTCCGCTGGTGGGAGAAGACGATGCTGATCAGGCTAACCGCGACGACCGTTGCCAACCACCAGATCACTCGCATCTGTCAAGCCTCCGCGCCCGCCGCCGGCGGGCCCGCCCCCCCACCGGCAGGCGTGTCTGGCGCGACCGTTCGCTGCCTAGCGCGGCGCCTTTCTGGTGTTAAGCCGCGCCTGCAGCTTTTGCAGTATGGCTGCCTCCTCCAGCACTTCCGCCGCGCCGCGGACGACGCAGGTCAGCGGCTCCTCCGCCACGTAGACAGGGAATCGCGTCTCCTGGGCCAGGCGCCGGTCCAGGCCGCGCACCAGCGCGCCGCCGCCGGCCAGGATGATACCTGTGCTCATGATGTCCGCCACGAGCTCCGGCGGCGTGATCTCGATGGTCTGGCGCACGGAGTCCACGATGGCGTTGATGGAACCCGACAGCGCATCCCGGATCTCGACGCTGCTCACCTCTACGGCCTTGGGCAGCCCCGTGGCCAGGTCGCGGCCCCTGAGCTCGATGGTGATCTCGTGCTCCAGCGGGTAGGCGGAGCCGGCCTCGATCTTGACGTCCTCCGCCGTGCGCTCGCCGATGAGCATGTTGTGCACCTGGCGCGCGTAGGAGACGATCTCGGAGTCCATCTCGTCGCCGGCGGTGCGGATAGAGGTGGCGACGACGATGCCGCCCATGGAGATGACGGCGACTTCCGTGGTGCCGCCACCGATGTCGACGATCATCGAGCCGCCCGGCTCCATGACGGGCAGGCCGGCGCCGATGGCTGCGGCCATGGGCTCCTCGATGAGGTAGGCGGCGCGGGCGCCGGCGTTAAGAGCGGCGTCATGCACGGCCCGCTTCTCGACCTCCGTCACCCCGGACGGGATGCCGATGGAAACGCGGGGACGGGGCAGGCCGAAGCCGAAGTGGTCGTGCACGGACCGGATGAAGTACTGCAGCATCTTCTCCGTGACGGCGAAGTCCGAGATGACGCCGTCCCGGAGCGGCCTGACAGCCACGATGTCCGCCGGCGTGCGGCCCACCATGCGCTTGGCCTCGCTGCCGATGGCCAGGATCTTCTTGTTGACGCGGTCGATGGCGACGACCGAAGGCTCGTCGATGACGATGCCCCGTCCCTTCACCATCACGAGCGTGTTGGCGGTCCCGAGGTCTATGGCGATGTCATGGGAAAACAGGCCCAGCAGGGCGTTGAACGGGTTTAAGGGCAACCTCGCCTCCCCGACGACAGGTGTCGTACTTAGCGCATTGTACTCGAGCGGGCGGCCAACGGCAAAAGCGGGGCGGGCGCCCGTTCATCTATCCAAACGTCGCGCGCGATGGTCCGGTACGGCCGCCTATCGCGAGGATCGCCGCCAGCCCGCCGCCACGGCCTCCACCTCCGTGCAGAACCAGCGCTCACCCGCCGCCTCGTCTATTTGTGTCTGGTCGTAAAATGCGCCGCCGGGGAGGTGGTAGATGCGCTCGCCGTCCGCGCTGATGTTGCCCTTGATCGGGCAGGCGCCGGCCGCAGGCGATGGCGTTGGGGTGGGCGCACAGGCAGGCCCCCAGAGGCCGCGGCCCGCAGCGCGCGCCTCGCCCTGCAGTTGTCCGAATAGCTCGGCATACTTGACGTCGGGCGGGTAGGTTGCGGCCTGGGCGTACCCTTCCGCCACGAGTTGGGCGTTCACCATCTTGGCCTGTTCGGAGGCAGGTCCGGGCAGCCAGACGTAGCGCAGGAGGCGACCGAAGTCGTCCGCCTCAGAGACGTCCTTCTCCAGGCCCACGGTCCTGCCCTCCACCAGCTCGTGGTTGCGGGCGCTCGCCTCCTTGCCGAAGCACTCCACCGGCCGCCTCGGGTCTACCGTCTCTGGTGTGTTGACGCCGGTGTAGCGCAGCTTCTGCTCCCGGCCCTCGATGCTGACGACGATCGTGTCGCCGTCCACGACGCGGATGACGGTGGCGGGCGTGAGGCCGGGCGGGAATGAGGGCGACGCCATGACGGTGGTGGCCGGGGACGGCGATGGGCTGCTGGGCGTGGCCGTGGATGAGCCGGGGAGATCAGAGTCGCAGGCGGACAGGAGGAGGATGCAGGCGGCGAGGAAGGACAGGGAGTGCAGACGAGGAATCACGTTTATCGGCAGCGCCGATAATCCGGGTTCTCTACATCCTCAGCCCAGCGCCGCGGATTGTCGAGAATGTACTCCCGGACAGCGTTCAGCTCGCGCTCATGCCGGATCACCCGCTCGTGGTAGTTGCGCTGCCAGACCGTGTGGGCGGGAGTGCCACGAATCTGGTTGATCCGCTTCGTCGACATAGTCTTGAAAGCGCCTACCAGCCTGCCGAGCGGCTTGCGAATAAGGGGTGCCGTAGGGGCGGTTCGCGAACCGCCCCTACGCGGCGCGCCCAGCACTATGATTCCGTGGAAATGGTTCGGCATGACTACGTGTGTGTCCAGAGTGACGTCTTCGTACAGAGCTTCGAGCTCAAGCCAAGCCGTCTGAGCGATCTGGCGAAATAGGGGCGAGTCGAACAGCAACTCCCTGTCCTTGCAGACCAGCGTTACGAAATACGCGCCGGGGAGCGTGTAGTCATAAGTCGGCAGGCGGAGCGAGTTTCTCCGGCGATGCGCCAGTACCATCAACTGCGCAGCATAGCCTGTCCCTGATGCGTGGCCAAGCGGCGAATGTCACATTCGCCGCTCACACCTCCACGCCGTGCTCGCGCAGGAGGCGCAGGAAGGCGTCTTCGTCCAGGACCGCCGTGCCGTGGCTCTGCGCCTTCTGCAGCTTGGAGCCGGGGTCCGCGCCTGCCACCAGGTACGTCGTCTTGCGGGTGACGCTGCCGCCCGCCTCGGCGCCGAGGTCCTGCACCAGGCGCTCGCCCCGGCTGCGGGGCATGGCGGCCAGCGTGCCCGTGAAGACGAAGCTCTGCCCGGACAGCGGGCCCTCGCGGCGCTTGCGCTCCGGCTGCTGGAAGCGCACGCCGGCACGCCGCAGCTTCTCGATGATTTCCCGCTTCTGCGGGTCGCGGAAGTAGGCGCAGACGCTCTCCGCGATCCTGGGGCCGATGCCCTCCACCTCGCGGATCTCCTCCGCGCCCGCCACGGCGATGGCGTCCAGCGTCCGGAAGTGCTCCGCCAGCACCTGCGCCACCTCGCCGCCGACGTGGCGGATGCCCAGCGCGAAGAGGAGCGTGCCCAGGCTGCGCTCCCTGGAGGCGGCGATGTTCTTGAGGATCTTCTCCGCCAGCACGGGGCCCATGCGCGGCAGCTCTACCAGCTGCTCCTGCGTCAGGAAGTAGATGTCCACCGGGTCCTTGATCAAACCGGTTTCCAGGAGAATGCCGGCCCACTGCTCGCCCAGACCCTCGATGTCCATGACGCCGGTGAAGTGCGTGGTCCAGCGGTAGATCTGAGCGGGGCAGGAGACGTTGGGGCAGTAGGCCATCGCCTCGCCCTCCGGCCGGACGGCCTCGGTCTTGCAGGCGGGGCAGCGCTTCGGCAGGCGGTAGCGCTTCTCCTTGCCGGTGCGCCGGCTGACCACCGGCCCGACGACCTGCGGGATGACGTCCCCCGCGCGCTGGACGATCACCGTGTCTCGCTCGCGGATGTCCTTGCGGCGGATGTCGTGCTCGTTATGCAGCGTGGCCTGCTTGACGACGACGCCGCCCACCTGCACGGGTTCCAGGATGGCGAAGGGGTTCAGGCTGCCGGTGCGGCCGACGTTGATTTCGATCTTCTTGAGAGTGGTCGTCGCCTGGATGGGCGGGAACTTGTAGGCGATGGCCCAGCGCGGCTCGCGGCCCACGAACCCCAGCTCGTCCCAGTAGTGCTTCTGGTCGATCTTCACCACCATGCCGTCGACTTCGTACTCCAGGCCGTGCCGCCGTTCCACCCACTGCCGGTAGTGGTGCTCGATGCGCCCCGGGTCGTCGAAGCGGCGTATCTCGGGGTTGGTGCGGAAGCCCAGCTCGCGCAGCCAGTGCAGAGTCTCCCAGTGGGTGGCCGGCGCCTGGCCGCCCTCGGTCCAGCCCAGCTGATAGACCCAGATGTCCAGCTTGCGGGACGCGGTCACGCGCGGGTCCAGCTGGCGCACGCTGCCGGCGGCGGCGTTGCGCGGGTTGGCAAACAGCGGCTCGCCGCGGTCCGCGCGGCCGTTGTTCAGGCGCTCGAAGGCCGGCTTCGGCATGTAGATCTCGCCGCGCACCTCCATCTGCGGTGGGCAGAGGCCGCCGCGCAGCTGCATGGGCACGCTGCGGATGGTGCGCACGTTCTCCGTGATGTTCTCTCCGCGGTAGCCGTCGCCGCGGGTGGCGCCCTGCACGAAGCGCCCGTCCTCGTAGACCAGCGAGACAGCCAGGCCGTCGATCTTCGGCTCTACCACCATGTCGAAGTGGTCCGCGCCGGCCATCGTCGTGGCGCGGCGGTACCACGCCTGCAGCTGCTGGAAGTTGAAGGCGTTGGCCAGCGAGAGCAGGGGCTCGCGGTGCTGGACGACGCCGAACGCCTCGATCGGCGCGCCGGCCACGCGCTGGGTGGGCGAGTCGGGGGTGATCAGCTCCGGGTAGTGCGCCTCGATGGCGCGCAGGCGGCGCATGAGTTCGTCGTATTCGGCGTCGCTCAGCGCGGGGGCGTCGCGCACGTAGTACAGGTAATCGTGGTAGTTGATCTGGGAGCGGAGCTCTTCCGCCGAGAGCTTCGCCTCCTGGACGTGGTCAATTCCACAGGACATGGCAGGCTCAGGGTATAACGGCGGCGCACTCTCGGCAAAGCGGCGCCTGGCAGCGGGCGTCACCGCGAGTGGGGATGCTTGGCCGTGCGTTAGTCCGTTCTCCATCCGGCGACAGGCCCTGCGTAACGAGAACTTAACAGCTAAGACCGGCCGCCGCGCCCCGCCGGCGCTATCCTGTACCCATGGCGACCACGACCCGCCCGGCCACAGACGCGGACCTGCCGGCCATCCTCGACATCTACAACGAGCAGGTGCTGAACTCGACCGCGACGTTCGACCTGGAGCCGAGTTCGCCGGCGGCGCAGCGGGAGTGGGTGAAGCAGTTCTCGCACCCGTACGTGCTGCTGGTGGCGGAACGCCGTGGCGAGGTCCTGGCCTGGGGCTGCCTGACCACGGGCGGCGCCAAGCCCGGGTACAGGTACACGACAGAGGACTCGGTCTACGTCCGCGCGGACCAGCGCCGGAGCGGGCTCGGCCGCCAGATACTAGTCGCGCTCATCGAGGCGGCCACCGCCAACGGCTTCCACACCATCATCGCGCGGATAGCGGACGATAACCCCGCCAGCGTGCGCCTGCATGAGTCGCTGGGTTTCGTGCACGTGGGCCGCGAACGAGAGGTGGGGTACAAGTTCGAGCGCTGGCTGGACGTCGCGGTGATGCAGGCTGCGCTGCCCCTGCCCGCGTAGGGGCGCAGCACCCCAGGCCCTTGTGGGTGGTTTCTTGTGTGCGTGTGCTTGGCCCGGTTGACGAGACCTGTTTCCCGCATGTGCTGCGCCCGCACCACGCCGCGCGGCGCACCCTCGCCACGCATATTCGGAGTGCGCGGGATGCTCCCATGCTCTATTGCCCCAATGCTCGGAGGGGAGGTGGGAGGGGCGGCATGTGACGCCCGTCACAGCCGGACACGGCCCACGTGCTAAAATGGCGCCGTGAAGCTGGTCATCGTAGACTACGGCGCCGGCAACCTGCACAGCGTTATGCGCGCCGTCACCCACGCCGGCATCCGGCCGCTGATCACGTCCAGCGCCAGGTACCTGGACAGCGCGGACGCCGTCATAGTGCCCGGCGTGGGCGCGGCGGCCGATACCATGCGCAACCTGCGCGAGCACGGCCTGGTGGAGCCGATCCGGGACTGCATCGCCTCCGGGCGGCCGTTCCTGGGGGTGTGCATGGGCCAGCAGGCGCTCTTCGACTTAAGCGAGGAAGGCGGCGAGCACGAGTGCCTGGGCATTCTGCCGGGGCGCGTCGTGCGGCTGCCCAAAGGGCTTAAGGTGCCGCACATGGGCTGGAACCAGGTGCGGCAGGTGCGCCCGCACCCCATCTTCGACGGCATCCCGGACGACGCTTTCTTCTACTTCGTCCACTCCTATTACCCGCAGCCCGCGGACCCTTCGGTGATCATCGGCGAGACGGACTACGGGGTGACGTTCGCGTCTGTGGTGGCGCGGGAGAACATAGTGGCCACGCAGTTCCACCCGGAGAAGAGCGGCGAGATGGGGCTGCGCATGTACGCGAACTTCCTGCGCATAGCGTCCGGGGCGCTTGTCACATGATGACGATTGAGGATGACGAGGGGTTCGAGGGAGTGGAGTTCCACACGCCCATCGGCTCGTTCCGCGCCGGCAAGGGCGGCGGCTGGCAGGAGGAGGCGGACCAGGACCTTCGCCGGGCGAAGCGCCGCGTGCGCCGGGTGATGGGCTTCTACCGGCACCTGAGCACGTTCGTCAGCGTGCTCCTGGTCCTACTGGCGATCGATATCGTGACCGGCGCGGACGAGTTCTGGGTGCACTGGGTGGCGCTGATTTGGGGGATCATCCTGGCGCTGCACTTCCTGAACGTCTGGGTCTTCGATGCCGTGCTGGGCGGCGAGGCCGAGCGCCGGATGGTCGAACAGGAACTGCGAAAACGCCAGGGCCGCGGGCAGTAGATCGAACTTTCTCATACCAACTACGACGCCGCCGCGCGACATAAGTTAACCCAACGATAACCGCTGCTCGGTGACATTACCGTCAACAAGGGAACCCGCCGCGCCGGCCTCCGGTAGAATGTCAGTGCAGTGGAGATAATCCCCGCCATCGATATCCGTGCCGGGAGGTGCGTGCGCCTGGACCAGGGCGATTACGAGCGTGAGACCGTCTTCAGCGACGACCCCGCCGCCATGGCCCGGCGCTGGGCCGAGGCGGGCGCCCGGCGTCTGCACGTGGTGGACCTGGACGGCGCCCGCGAGGGCCATCCAGTGAACGCAGATGTCATCCACGGAGTGATCGCCGCCGTGCCGGTCCCCGTCGAGGTGGGCGGCGGCATCCGCGATATCGCCACCATCCAGGGCTACCTCGGCGTCGGCGCGGACCGCGTCGTCCTCGGCACCGCCGCCGTCAAGGACCAGACGACGCTGCTCAACGCAATCGCGCTGTTCCGCGAGCGCATCGTCGTCGGCGTGGACGCGCGAGAGGGTGTCGTCATGACGGAAGGCTGGCGCGAGGGCTCCGATTTCTGGGCGGCGGAGTTGGTCCACCAGCTCTCGGACTGCGGCGTCGCGCGTATCATTTACACGGACATCGCGCACGACGGCCTCCTCGCCGGCCCGGGCTTCGCCTCTATCGCGGAGATCGTTGAGGTGGCCGCGGGGCTGCCGTCGCCGCTGTCTGTCATCGCCGCGGGCGGTATCTCCAGCGTCGAGCATCTGCAGCGCCTGGCGGCGATCGGCTGCGAAGGCGCCATCGTCGGCAAGGCGCTGTACACGGGCGCGCTGGATCTGCGCGCGGCGCTGGCGGCGGTTCCTTAGCGGGCGCTCACGTAGCGCCTTCCAGCCGCCATGGCTATACTGATAGCGGCGCGCCCGGGGTGCAGCGGAGGCCCTCAGCCTCCATCCGGAAGTGGCCCGGGGAGGCGTCGCACGGCCACGAAGGAGGACACCAATGGCAGCAGCAACAGACGTGGGCATCCCGGAAGACATCCGCGACATCGTTAAGGCCTCCGTCACCGGCATCCAGCAGTTCATCGACTCCGAAGTCCTGCCCCTGGAGCGGGAGTTGCAGCCGATTCTGAGCGATGAGCGGAAGTTCTTCCGCGACGACGGCCGCGCCACGGATCAGGTCCTGGAGGCGCGCAAGCAGGTGCGCATGAAGTCCGCGGACGCGGGCTACTACGGTATGTTCGCGCCGGAGAGTGTGGGGGGCGGCGGCCTGGGTGTGCGCAGCATGGTCTTCGTGGAAGAGGGGATGTACCGCAAGTACGGGCCGGGGCGCCCGCTCATCACCTGGGCCAAGGGCTTCCTCAGCCAGCCCACGATCGCCTCTTTCGTCGACGGCCCTTCGCACATGCTGGTGGCGGTAAGCGAGGGCGTGCGCGGGGAGTTCTTGCCGGGCATTGCCAAAGGCGAGAAGATGGTGTGCTTCGCGCTGAGCGAGGCCAACGCCGGCTCCGATGTCTGGGGCATCCAGACGAAGGCCCGCCGCGACGGCGACGACTGGATCATCAACGGCAGCAAGCAGTGGATCACCAACGCCCCTTACGCGGACTACGCCGTGGTGTTCGCCGTCACCAACGAGCAGCTGGTGGCGGAGCGCAAGGGCGGCATCAGCGCGTTTTTCGTGGAGACGAACGCCGCGGGCTACACCTTCGACGGTGTGCTGCCGGTGATGGGGCACGTGGGCGGCGATTGCGGCTCCATGAGCTTCGACAACCTGCGGGTACCGGCGGACCGGCTGGTGGGCGCGCTGGACCAGGGATTCCAGATCGCGATGTTCGGCATCTCTGAGGGGCGCATCTCCATCTCCGCCAACTGCATAGGGATGAGCGAGTACGCGCTGGACCGCTCGCTGGAGTACGCGCAGCAGCGGATGAGCTTCGGCAAGCCGATCTCGGAGTACCAGGCGATCCAGTTCATGCTGGCGGACATGGCCATCAATATCTACACCATGAAGTACATGATCCTGCAGACGGCAGCGCTGGTGGAGAGCTTTCCGCAGACGGGCCGCATGCCGGTGAAGGAGATATCCATCGCCAAGGCCTATGCCGTGGAGAAGACGCAGGAGTGCTACGACCACGCGATCCAGGTGCACGGAGGCATAGGCCTGAGCAACGAGCTGTCGCTGAACGAGGGCTTCCGCATCGCCCGCACGCTGCGCATTCCGGACGGCACCGGCGAGATCCAGCGCCGCACGATCGCGCGCCAGATGTTGCGGGGCGATACGGCGTTCTAGTTGATAGTGAATAGTGGGCAGAGTGTAGGGGCGACCCGCCGGTCGCCCCTACACTTTCTTTGCGAGCCTGTCGTATGAGCGCTGAGGTCATCGCCGCCGGCATCGCCATTGCCTTCCTGGCGGCGGCCTGCCAGTCCGTTACCGGCTTCGGCTTCGCCCTCACCATGACGCCGCTCCTGGCCCTGGTCTGGGACGTCAAGCCCACGGTGGCCACCAGCATGGTGCTGGGGCTGGTCATCCTCTTCCCGCTCCTGGCGGAAGTGCGCGGCAGCGTCTCCCCCGGGCGGGTCAGCTGGATGCTGGCCGGGTTTGTCGTGGGGCTGGCGCCGGGCGTCTTCCTGCTGGAGCGCCTGAACGACGACGCCCTGCGCGTGCTGGTCGCCGGCGCGGTCATTCTGGCGGCGGTCGTGATGGCGCGGATGCCGGCCGTCCACAGCGGCGAGGACAGCATCGGCCTGCGGGTCACCGCCGGCTTCCTCAGCGGCTCCATCGGCTCCAGCACCAGCATGGGCGGCCCGCCGGTCGTCCTCTACCTGCTGGGCCGCGAGCGCGACAACGCCTCCTTCCGCGCGACGATCCTCGCCTTCTTCCTGCCGGCGAACGCCCTCATCGTGGCCGCCTTCGCCATCGTCGGGCGGCTCACGGACGATGTCCTCATTCTCAGCGCGGCCGCCCTGCCGGCGATGGCGCTGGGCATCCTGGCGGGCGCGCAGGTGCGCCGGCACCTGGAAGGCGAGCGCTTCCGGCTGGCCGTGCTGGCGGTGCTCGTCGCCACCAGCGCGGCGGTCCTGGCCGGCGCCGTCATCCATCTCGCCTAGCCCTGCTGGTGTCACGTGCCGGTGTTATGCCTTACGATAGGGCCGGCATGCTGACGAAGCGCATCATCCCCTGCTTCGACGTCGCGGGTGGCCGCGTGGTCAAAGGCATCCGCTTCCTGGACCTGCGCGACGCGGGTGACCCGGTGGAGCTGGCCGGCGCTTACGACGCGGAGGGCGCGGACGAGCTTGTGTTCCTTGACATCAAAGCCTCGCCGCAGGGCCGGGAGACGGCGCTGCACATGGTGCGCGCCATTGCGGACCAGGTGTTCATCCCCTTCACGGTCGGCGGCGGCATCCGGACGGTGGAAGACGTGCGCAAGATGCTCGAGTCCGGTGCGGACAAGGTCTCGATCAACACCGCCGCCGTCGAGCACGAGGAGTTCTTGTCAGAGGCGGCGCACCGCTTCGGCTCGCAGTGCATCGTCGTCGCCATCGACGCCAAGCGCACGGACGACGGGCGCTGGGAGGTGCATACGTACGGGGGCGCCGGAGGCGGCCGGCCGGCCGGCCTGGACGCCCTCGAGTGGGCGGTGCGCGCGGTGGAGCTGGGCGCCGGCGAACTGCTGGTGACTGGCATGGACACCGACGGCACACAGGCGGGGTACGACATTGAGCTGACGCGCGCTATCTCCGAGGCGGTATCGGTGCCGGTGATCGCCTCGGGCGGGGCTGGCAAGCCGGAGCACCTGCTGGCGGCGATCACGGAAGGCAAGGCCGACGCGGTGCTGGCGGCCAGCATCTTCCACTTCGGGACGTACCGAATACGTGAGGTGAAGGAGTACCTGGCGCAGCACGGAGTGCCGGTGAGGCTGTAGCTGGGCGAACCGGCAAACCGGCAAGCCAACAAACCGAGACGTTAGGACGTGCGATGACACTAAGATTCGACGACAAGGGCCTGATCCCCGCCATCATCCAGGACGACGACTCTGGTGAAGTCCTGACGCTGTTCTGGATGAACGAGGAGGCCGTCCGCCGCACGCTGGAATCGAAGCGCGTGTGGCGCTACAGCCGCCAGCACAAGCAGCTGATGCAGAAGGGCGATACGTCCGGCCACTTCCTGAACGTCCGCCGCGTGCTTTACGACTGCGACGAAGACGCGCTCGTGGTGCGGGTGCAGCCGCTTGGCCCCGCGTGCCACACCGGCGAGCGCAGCTGCTTCTACCGGGAGCTGGGGACGGGGTAGGCGGACGGCTAATCCAGCGGCGCCGCCTCCGGCGCGGGCGCGGCCGCCGGCGCCTCGAGCGCGCCCTCGGCCGCCAGCACCTCCGTGAGGGCGCGGATCGCCACTTCCACCTGCGCGTCGTCCGGCTGACGCGTGGTCAGTGTCTGCAGCGCCAGGTTCGGCCACATCAGCACCTTCGTGATGGGGCTGGACTCGAACGCCCCTCCCAGCCGGATCACTTCGTAGGAGATGCCCGCGATCACGGGGATGAGCACGATGCGCGAGAGGATGCGCAGCCACAGTTCCGGGGTGCCGACGGCGGCGAAGACGATGATGCTGACGACCACGACCGTGAGCAGGAAGCTGGTGCCACAGCGCACGTGCGCCGTGGGGTAGCGCTGGACGTAGGCCGCCTCCAGCGGGTCGCCGTTCTCCAGCGCGTGGATGCTCTTGTGCTCCGCCCCGTGGTAGGCGTAGACGCGCCGGATATCCGGCAGCAGCCCGATGATCCCCACGTAGCCCACGACGACGCCCAGGCGGATCAGCCCTTCGATGATGATGACGAGCAGGTGGCTGTCCAGCAGGTCTTCCAGGACGTTGGCGAGGAGTAGCGGCCCGGCGAAGAAGACGGCGGCCACGACTACGAGCGAGACAATCGCGGTGCTCCAGATGGGCCCCGACTGCACGTCCTTCTCCTCCTGGCCGAGCTGGACGTTTGAGGAGAAGACGAGGGCGCGCAGCCCCAGGGCCAGCGTCTCCCACATGACGATGACGCCGCGCAGCAAGGGGATGCGGCGCACCGGGCCGGCGTAGACGCCGCCCAGCGGCTCTGTGCGCACAACGATCTCGCCGTCGGGGCGACGGCAGGCGACGGCCATGCTGCGGGGGCCGCGGATCATCACGCCCTCCATCACGGCCTGCCCGCCGTAGTAGACCCGTCCCGGGTTCCGCCGCAGGGTGCGCTTCTCCGCCATACGGCCATTCTATCCCGCGCCGCAGCGGGAGAGCACCCTTCGGCAGGCTCAGGACAGGCCCTTCGGCAGGGCTCAGGGCGGGTCCAGCGTGGGCCCCCGGGGGTTCCAGGGGTTGCAGGGCACGATGCGCTCGACGGTCTGGACCGTCGCCCGCAGGAACCCGCCAGTGCGCCGCCAGGAGACGTTTTTCTCCGCGCGGGCATGAAAAAAGGGCCGGAAAACGCTTCGGCCCTCTGGGGTTCGCTGCCCCCGGCTACTTCATGCCGTAGCGGCGCTTGAAGCGCTCCACGCGTCCGGCCGTGTCCACGATGCGCTGCTCGCCCGTGAAGTACGGGTGGCACTGGCTGCACACCTCGACGCGCAGCTGCGGCTTCGTCGCCTTCGTCTGCCATTCAGTGCCGCAGGCGCAGTGCACGGTGGCCTCTACGTACTCGGGATGTATCTTCGCCTTCATGTCCAGTCCCACTCCGTTAGTTCGTAACTTGCCGGCCGGGCCTTCAGCCCGGGCGCCCGGGCTGAAGGCCCGAGCTACGGCGTTGCAATGCGATTCGCTGCTCTAGGCCGCCGCCTCTGCCAGCGGCAGCACGCTCACCTTCTTGCGGCCGTCCTTGGCGTACGGCGCGAACTTCACCGTCCCCAGTGTCTTGGCGAAGATCGTGAAGTCCCGCCCCATCCCGACGTTGACGCCGGGGTGGATCCTGGTCCCCCGCTGGCGCACGATGATGGTGCCCGGCAGGACGATCTGGCCGTCAAAGCGCTTGACGCCCAGCCGCTGGCCGTGGGAGTCGCGCCCGTTCTTGGCGCTGCCGCCGCTCTTTTTGTGTGCCATTACTGATCACTCTCCGCTTTCGGTCGTTGCTTCGGGCGCTGCCCTGGGCTTGCTCGCCCGGGGTGGGCGGGCCGGCTTGGCCTTCGGCTTCGCCGGCGCAGCAGCCTTCGGCGCCGTTGTCTTCTTCGTCGCGGCGGGTTTCGGTGTTTTCGCTGCCGAGGCCCGCGCGCGGCGTGGCTTCGGCGCCTCCGCCGTGGCCGCTGCCTTCGGTGCCCGCGCTCGCTTGGGCTTCGCCGCCTCGTCCGCCGCCGGAACCTCGGCCACCGGCTCTTCGGCCGTCACCGGCGTCCCGACATCGGGAGTCTCGGCGGTTGCCTCGGGCCTGGCGGCCTTCGGGCGCCTGGCTGGGCGCTTCGGCTTCTCTGCGGGGGCGGCGAACGTCTGCCCGCCGACAACGATCTCGCGGATCGTCAGCCGCGTGAATGGCTGCCGGTGGCCGTAGCGGCGGCGGTAACGGGTCTTGTTCTTGTACTTGAACACGTGGATCTTGTCGTCGCGCAGGTGGTCCAGCACCTCGGCGACCACTCGCGCGCCCTCGACGCGTGGCGCGCCGACTTGCGCCTCGCCGTTGCCGCCGATGAAGAGCACGTCCGTCAGGTCCACGGTGGCGCCCACCTCGGCCTGGAGCCGGTCAACGTCCAGAACCTGCGCGGGCTCAACCCGGTACTGCTTGCCGCCGGTGCGGATTATGGCGTAAATGGGTTTCCTCCTCGGACACAATCAGACCTGCCCCAGGCAGGCCCAAGGTCTCAGTGTAGCGGGAGCGGCTGGCGCTGTCCACTCAACGATCTGCCTCACGCAAACGGTTACCGAAGGAAAAGCGTTGCCTCAAAAGTAGGGTTACCGAAAGGGGGCGACGTGACTCGGCTGACATTGTACGAGTATGCGGCTACGGTGCGGCCGCGGTATGGAAGGGCGAGGAAGA
>JAUSFE010000083.1 GCA_030649945.1 Dehalococcoidia bacterium
TGAGCGGCGACAGCACTCGCACGGCGAGCCACGGCATCTTCGCGAAGGAATCTGGGGCGGGGCAAACGCCCGAGCGAGGCCGGCAGACCACCGGCAATCTGCGTCCGCCTCGGCCTGGCGCCGAAGGCAAACGTAGGGGCGGTTCGCGAACCGCCCCTACGCGCGTGTCTGACCTCGAAAGCGCCCCCCTACACCTCCAGCATCTCTGCCACGCGCTCCCGGTGGAAGTCCGCGTCGCCCCACATTAGCTCCATCCACTTCTGGCGCCGGAAGTAGAGCTGGATCTTGTACTCCTTCGTGAAGCCGATGCCGCCGTGGATCTGCTGGCCGTGCGCGACGACGCGGCGCGAGGCGTCGGAGGCCCAGGCCTTGGCCATGCTGATCATCATGTCCGCGTCCGGCTCGCCCTCCTGCAGGCTCCACGCCGCCTTGTAGGTGATGAAGCGCGAGCCGTCCACATCGATCACCGCGTCCGCCAGCTTGTGCTGGATGGCCTGGAAGGAGCCGATGGGCCGGCCGAACTGCACGCGCTCCTTGGCGTAGTTGAGCGTCACGTCGAAGTCCATCTGCGAGAGGCCGACCAGGTAGGCGCAGGCGGCCACCGTGGCCACCTTCTCCGTCTTCTCGACAACGGCCCAGCCCTTGCCCTCCTGGCCCAGGATGTTGGCCGCGGGCACACGCACGTTCTCGAAAGTGATCTCGCACTGCTTGTCCGCCGCGATCGTCTTCAGCGCCTCGTACTTGATCCCGGGCGACTTCGAATCGACGATCAGGACCGTGATCCCGTCCTCGGGCTTTGCGCCCTTGCCCGTGCGCGCGATGACGATCATGTAGTCGGTCACGTGGGCGTCCGGCGTGAAGAGCTTGGTGCCGTTGAGGACGTAGTCGCCGCCCTCCTTTTTCGCCTCCAGGGCCACGCCGTCCGCAGTCCACCTGGCGGAAGGCTCGGTCAGGGCCATGGTCATGATGGTCTCGCCGGAGGCGATCTTGGGCAGGAACTGCTGCTTCTGCTCCTCCGTCCCAAACTCCGCGATGGGCACACCGCCGAGCACGACGGTGGAGATGAAGGGCCCGGGCACCAGCGCCCGGCCGAACTCCTCCAGGAGGACGACGAGCTCGCACAGGTTCATGGCGGTGCCGCCGTACTTCTCGGGGATGATCAGGCCCATCCAGCCCTGCTGCGCCATCTTCTGCCACAGCTCCGGCGAGTAGCCCTTCTCATCCTCCTCCATCGCCCTCACCAGCGACTCCGGGCATTCCTTCTCCAGGAAGTCGCGGGCGAAGTTCTTGAGCATATCCTGCTGTTCGTCAAGTCCCAAATCCATCTGGGGCGTTCCTCCTTCTGGTCTCGCGTTCGTGAGTAACCTATTTGATGGTCCTCGCGCCACCTTCTGTGGACGCGGCCGGTATGGCTGGCATCGGAACGAGGCGCTCGTTAGCCGGGTCAACGGCGAGGGTAAATTGCTCCAACGTCAAGGCTCCAAGGAGAATCAAGTCCTTGCCATCTCCGAAGACACAAATACTGTGCCGGAAACGGTTATCGAGTCGTATGACCACCTCGGCAGCGTCGCGATATACCCTCTCTCCGTTCGCCATGAGGAACTCGAGTCGCTCGGTGGGTTTGACGCCAAGTGCAGCCAGCGTCGGACGCGGGATCCACGTGTACAGAGATCCGGTATCCACCAGGCCGTCGATAGCCTGAAATGGGCCATCGACGGCGGCTGCGATCTCAAACCGGTACCTGAACGTACCCACTTTCGTTCCTTTTCTGCTGGCCCGGGGACGGCGCTTCGAGGGTGCTTGCTTCATGTCTATCCTCGCGGCAGGCCCAGGCCCCGCATGGCGATGATATTCTTCTGGATCTCCGTGGTGCCGCCGCCGACGGCGAGGCCGGTCTGCCACAGGTATTGCCGTTCAAAGCGGCCCCGTAGCGGCACCCACTTGGACGTGTGCCCCAGCTGGCCGTATAGCCCCATGATCTCCATGCCTGCGCGCGCCATGCGCAACTGCATGTCCGTGTTGAAGAGCTTGGCGATGGACGACTCGTAGTTCGGTACCAGGCCCCGCGCCTGCATGGCCGCCACCCGGTAGGAGAGCAGCCGCCCCAGCTCCGCCTCCACTGCGGCGTCGGCCAGGCGCACCCTTACGCGGGTCTCAGCGGCCAGCGCGTGGCCGTTTACTTTCGTCTCGCGCGTGTAGGCCACCAGGTCCTCCAGCATCTTGCTGGCGCCCACCGCGCCGCCGATGGACGAGCGCTCGAAGTCCAGCGTCGTCGTCGCCATGTACCAGCCGCGGTTCTCCTCGCCCAGGAGGCAGTCGCGGGGCACGCGCACGTTCTCGAAGAACACCTCGTTGAACGCGTGGTTGTCCATCATGTCGATCAGCGGGCGAGTGCTGATGCCGGGCGTCTTCATGTTGACGAGGAAGTAGGAGATGCCCTTGTGCTTCGGCGCCTCCGGGTCCGTGCGGGCGATGAGGATCATCCAGTTGGCGTAGTGGGCGCCGGAGGTCCAGATCTTCTGGCCGTTGATCACGTAGTCGTCGCCGTCCTTCACGGCGCGCGTCGCCAGGTTCGCCAGGTCAGAGCCGGCGTTCGGCTCGGAGAAGCCCTGGCACCACATCGTCTCGGCGTTGGTGATGGCGCCCAGGTGCGTCTTCTTCTGCTCCTCCGTGCCGTAGACGATGATCGTGGGGCCCGCCCAGCCGACGCCGATGGCGCTGTAGCCGATGGGGGCGTTGGCGTAGGCCATCTCCTCGTTGAAGATGAGCTGCTCGATGACCGAAAGGCCGAGCCCGCCGTACTGCTGCGGCCAGTGGGGCGCCACCCAGCCCTTCTTCGCCAGCTGCTTGGCGAACTGCACGTAGACGTTCAGGGTCTCGTAATCGCCGCTGCGGGGCATGCGGTCGCCCGTCCAATTCTTGGGCAGGTGTTCCCCCAGCCAGTCGCGGACCTGCTGGCGGAAGGCCTCCTCCTGGGGCGAAAAGCGAAACTCCATGGCGATTAGTGCATAGTGGACAGTGGATAGTGGATAGACCGCACCCGCCACTGTCCGCTAAGGCCTGTTCGAAGCCGTGCGTCACGATACCATGACGCGTACGTAAAGTGCAACCTGTAGAGCCGCGGCGGGCGCGAAGTTCGTTTGGTAATTCGTTTGGTAAAAACGGGTGTTGTAAGTAGAACAGCTATTCGCGAAATAGTCTTCCAGTGAGCGGCAGCGCCGGCCTGTTACAACAAGAAAAGCCGCCTATGGCAGACCGGCTAGCCAGAAGACGTGAACCCCATGGAGGCATCAAGCTCGTCAAGTACCTCTGAGAACAACGGGAAGTCGTCCCGCGACATAGACCAGTGCTCAATGATCTCCCCGGTATCCTTGTCCCAGCGGTGGCCGTGGTACTCGTCCAGATCATGACCGTTGTCATACCGCAGTATATTGTGACGCCCTTCAATCCAGGCGTTGTAGCGATACGAAATGCAGCGAACGTATAACCTCTGCCGCGCCCGGCCCCTCGCCGTTGGGTCTCAAGGAACTTCGTTACTTCCAGGACGACGCCTTGGGGCAGCCGCAGAATAGCGTCCATCCGAATAAACAACTGACCTCCGTGGCCGATCTCCACGAAGGTCAGTTCGATGTCTTCTATAAATGGGTAGTCTGCTAATTTCCGTTCATTGACCCGTTTGTAGTCTTCGTAGGCGTTCCATTCGTGGCGGCCAACGTGCTTAGGATTTGAGCGTCTTGTAGCCATTTGGAAATCTCACGAGTTTCGGGATGGAAGCCGCGCCGCACCGCCCAACGCATCTCATCAGAGGATACCTCATAGCGTCGCTCAAACGTGCGAATTCTGGCCCTGAGCTGGCCTACGAATTGGCTACGCGTGACCTTCCTGATAGTTGCCTTTGGCTTTACCATGATGGACTCCCTGGTCCTAGACACAAACGCCGCAGCGGTTGTTACTCAACTTGTCGCTGCGGCATGGCCGTCGAACCGTATAGCTCCCACTCCGTACCACTTTGTGGTGTACCTCACTATCGGCAGACGGACGTTGGTTTGTCAATAGGTTGTGCGGGGCTTGCCGGGGGTATGTCAAGGGTATATCAGAGGGATGCACCACTGGGCCAGGCCCCTTTGTAACTTCTCGGCCCTTCATTCACCGGCACTAGCGCGCGGCGTGGCGCGCCAGGGCCGAGGCTAGGCCGACGCCGTCACTACCTACCGTTTGCTAGTGTAGTGTCTCGCAAATGGCTTGACTGTATCCCGTGGTACGTTGAGCGCGGCCCCATCCCGTGTTGTCATCCTGAGCGCGACGACATCTGCCACGTGGCTCTGCGCAGCTTCGCGAAGGGATCTGGGGTGGGGCAGACCTGCGAGCGCGAGAGACGATGGCCCGCCCGAACCCTGGTGTACCGTCTCTTTCTTCAAGGGTGCGCCGCTGTAAAGCCACTCTTGAGACACTACACTAGCCACCCAGTTGCGCTAAGGTGCCTACCGGATCGACGCCGCTGCCGCCGCCCAGCGATGACCGCTTGTCCTTATCCGGCGCCTTTTTCTTGAGTGCAGGCGGGTCGCCACCTCCGACGCAACGGCCTGTTGCCGGGTCAAAGATCTGCCCCGGACCGCAGAAGATACGCATCTTGTCCTTCCTGTCGTCCTTCCCCTTGGCAGAAATGCCCCCTCCGCCGCCACCGCATCCAGTAGAACCGCCGCCGAGGCGCCCGGGCTCCAAGATCCAGAGGCAGAAGCATCCCCAGTCTTCGGCATTCATAAAGCACACGCCAGGGCAAACCTCGTTGCACGACTCGCAGTCCTTGAAAATGGACATGGACCCGCCGCCGCCCCCGCCGCCCCAGCGGTTATCAGCGTTGCTCTTGCCGCTCTTGACGGTGGTCGCGAACACGGGCCCACCGCCGCCGAAGCCCCAGCGGTTATCAGCGTTGCTCTTGCCGCTCTTGACGGTGGTCGCGAACAAGGCTCCGCCAGGTAGCCCGCCGCCGAAGCCCCAGCGATCTTGACTGTTGCTCTTGCTGCCCTTGACGGTGGTCGCGAACAAGGCTCCGCCCGGTGGCCCGCCGCCCCAGCGATCCTGACTGTTGCTCTTGCTGCCCTTGACGGTGGTCGCGAACATGGGCACGCCGCCGCCGCCGCCGCCCCAGCGATCCTGACTGTTGCTCTTGCTGCCCTTGACGGTGGTCGCGAAACCACCTGCGTCCACGAAGTTCGTTGGCCTGTTCCCCGTGTACGCGTACCCGTTGCCGAGGGTGACCGGATCACCCCACACTCCGAGCGGGTCGCGGCTGATGAAGCGCCCGCTCACCGGGTCCTGGTAGCGCGCCTGCCAGTAGTAGAGGCCGCTCTCGGCATCCAGGCGGCGGCCGGTGAACAGGTAGGGGTTGGCGGTGCCGTTGCCGCCGACCGTGACGGCGTCGTCGCCGCCGAAGTCCACGACGCCGTTGGCGCCGGATGTGTAGCTGACCGGCCGCCCGTAGGCCTCGTACTGGTAGCCTCCGAGCCTGCGGGCGCCGCCGGCCGCGGGACAGCCGTCGTTGACGATCGTGTCGCCGTCGTCGTCCACTGCGTTGACGCATTGCGCGCCGGCTTCCGGCGGCCCGGACGCCGCACAGCCGTCGTTGACCGTCCCGTCGCCGTCGTCGTCGGCAGCGTTAGCGCACTCCCCGCCCCGTTCCGTGCGGGTGCTGAGGGCGAACACCGAGCCGAGCGTGTTCTGGTGGTAGAAAAGCCGGTCGTCGCCGGTGCCGATAGCGCTGTCGCCGCCGCCCAGGTTGCGGTCCAGCACCAGCGGCTCGTCGATGGAGGCCCCGTACACGTATTGCTGCACCAGCGCGTCCGATACGTTCCGCTCCTCGATCTCCTGCCAGCCGTCCAGGTAGAAGTCGGTCGTGCCGTTGAGGCCGCCGGAGTTCGTGACCACCTTGCGGGCGCGCCGGCCGGCGGCGTCGTAGGAGTATGTGCCGAGGAGGGCGCTGTCGCTCTTCCTTCTGACCTCGCGCAGCCGGTTCTGGTAGTCCCAGGTCATCAGCAGCTTGCCGTCGTCCGTCTCGTTGCCGTTGTTGTCCGAGAGGACTGTGAGCGATGCGCTCGGGTTGCGGCTGATGATCTCGTTGAACGAGGAGTCCTCGCGGGTCTCGGTGACGGGGCCGCCGCTCTCCGTGCTTAGCACCTCGTCCCAGTTCCCGGCGCCGTCCAGCTTCCAGTTGTCGTGCAGCGGCGTGACGGCGCCACCGCCGGCGCGGTCGAAGTTGAGCAGGCGGTCGCCGGAGTCGTAGCCGTAGGCCTCGTTGTTGGCCGCGTTGTGCAGCTTCGTCTCGCCCTGCTTGTTGTTCGCCCGGTCGTAGGTGTGGGTGAAGCCGACGATGAGCGGGGAGCAATCGGGGTCGGCGGCGTCGGTGAACCCATCGGGGCCGTTGTCTATCGCGTCGGCGCAGGTCCCGGGACCAGCGCCGTCCTCGCGATCGCCGGGGGCGGCGCGTAGCTCCTGCTTCTCGACGGCCCTGCCGAGACCGTCGTAGCCAACGTCCGTGGTGCCCGCGTAGCTGTCCAGGTACGTCTCGCGGCTGGCATTCATGGGATACGATCGCTGGAGCACGCGGCCCGCGCCGATGTAGTCGTAGTCAACGATATCCTGGGCGGCGCCGGTGTCCTTCAACGTGTTCAGCCGATCGAGGGTGTCGTAGGTGGAGTCGAGTTCGCGGCTGAAGGCGCCGGTCTGCGGGTAGGTCAGCTTGGCGCGCAGGTTCTCGGCCCGCCAGGAGGAGGACACGGCCCTGGCCGCCAGCGCACCGATCTGCTGCGTCTCCTCGATGGCGCGGCTCCGACTGTCGTATGCATACGTGATGATCGAGTCGTCGCTTGTGGGCGACGGCTCGTTGTTGTCCGTGGCGCGGGTCATGCGGGAGCGGCCGTCGTACTGGTAGGTCGTCGCCGTCGTCCCCACGACGCCGGCGCCGCGGGTGACCGCGCAGGAGGTCCCGCGGTCGATGGCGTCGAAGGCGCAGGCGGTGACGGAGGTGTTCTCATCGGTCACCTGCACGACGTTGTCGTCGCGGTCGTACCCGTAGGTGATCGTAGTGTCGGGGTCGTCGCGGCCGGCCAGGGCCGGCGCCACGACGATCCCCTTGGTCTCGGTCCGGCTGCGGTTGAGGTTGTCGTAGCTGTACTGGGTCTGGTTGCCCAGGTCGTCCGTGAGGCTGGCCTGGAGGGAGTTCTGGTCCCAGGCGTAGTCGAACCCACTCCAGTCGCGGACGCCGCCCGTAGTCGCGAGCGGCTGGAAGAACCACGACCGGAAGACATTCTTGTTCGCGCCTATCGCCGTCAGCGCGTCATCCAGCGCGCTGCCCGAGCGCATCTGGTACCAGCACCAACCGTCGCTGTTGGCGTTGTAGATGTTCAGGCCGGTGAACTGGTACGGCTGGCCGTCAACCAGCAGCTGCGTGCCGCTGCGCGTGACGAACCCCGGCGGAGCCGAGGCAGCGGGCAGCACGCCGGCGACTATCGCCAGCGCCAATGCGGCGACCAGAAGACCAAGAAGGCGGCCCGCCAAGTGCCCCACGCACCTCCCTTGCGGATAATGCAGCCATTATACCCCTGCGGGAATGTCGCAGACGGCGACGCCACTCGGGGCGGGGGGCACTATCAACTATCAACTATCAACTATCAACTATCAACTATCCACTTCCTCACGGCGTGCAGGTCAGGTTGAAGAACGGGATGAACATAGCCCTCCCCTACGCCCGCGGCAGGCCCAGACCCCGCTGCGCGACGATGTTGCGCTGGATCTCGCTCGTCCCTCCAGCGATCGTCTGGCCCAGCCTCACCATGTAAGTCAACGCAAACTGACCCCGCAGGCGCGCCCACTTCTTCGACTCGGACCGCACCGGCCCGTACAGTCCCATAATCTGAACGCCGGCATTCGCCACCCTCTGCGACAGCTCCGAGAGGTACACCTTCGCCACGGACGACTCCGCGTTCGGCACCTCGCCCCGCGCCTGCATCGAGGCCACACGGTAGGAGAGGAAACGCCCGACCTCGGTCTCGATCATCAGGTCAGCGAGCAGGTGGCGCACGCGCGCGGAGCCTGCCCTGAGCCCAGTCGAAGGGGCCGCGCCGTTGCCAGACGTCTCCCGCCAGTAGCCCACGAGGTCGTTCAGCGCCCGCCGCGACTGCGCGGAGCTGCCGATGCCCGAGCGCTCGAAGTCCAGCAGCGCCGCGCCCACGTACCAGCCCCGGTTCTCGTCGCCCACGATGTTCTTCGCCGGCACACGCAGGTCCTCGAAGAACACCTCGTTGAATCCGTGCAGGTCCGCCAGGTTGATCAGCGGCCGGTGGCTGATGCCGGGCGCCCGCATCGGCGTCAGGAAGAACGAGATGCCCTTGTGCTTCGGCGCCTCCTGGTCCGTCCGCGCCAGCAGGAACATCCAGTCCGCCCGGTGCGCGTTCGAGGTCCAGATCTTCTGTCCGTTGATCACGTAGTCGTCGCCGTCGCGCACCGCGCGCGTCTGCAGCGACGCCAGGTCGGACCCCGACCCCGGCTCAGAGTAGCCCTGGCACCACGTCACCTCGCCCGAGGCGATGCCCGGCAGGTGCTGGCCCTTCTGCTCATCCGTGCCGTACATCATGAGCACCGGCCCCAGCATGTTGACACCGAAGATGTCCAGCAGGGGGGCGCGGTGGTAGGCCATCTCCTCGCGCATGATCACCTGCTCCAGGATCCCCATGTCGGCGCCACCGTATTGCCTGGGCCAGTGCGGCACCAGCCAGCCGCGCGCCGCCAGCTTCTTGTGGAACTGTCGCCGGAACCGCCAGTCCTCCTCGCTGTCTGCCTCCTCGTCCTGTTCCCTGTCCTCTGGCAGTTCCTTGCGCAGGAACTCCCGCACCTCCACACGGAACGCTTCCTGTTCCTGGCTGAACCTGTAGTCCATGGCGTACTCCTTGCGACTCTCCTTCAGTGAGACGGGCTGCCGCCTGCCGGTGGCGGCCCCATTCTACTACGGCGCTGCCAACGGCGGCACAGCCTGTCACAAGGTGGACGCTCTTACCAAATAAGACACAAAGACAGAAAGCCACAAGAGGATTCTGTCCGGTCCCACTCCATCACGAAACATCTGCGTCCATCCGCGCCCCATCCGCGTCATCTGCGGCTAATCCCCCACTCGCCGCTGTGCTAATCTTTGCCATAGCCCCAACTGCAGGAGGACGCCCGTGGTTTCCGTGAAGGACCTCTACGAGATCGGCGAGATACCGGCCATCGGCGAAGTGCCGAGGTATATGTACGCCCAGGTCATCCGGCCGGAGCGCTTCGGCGAGCCTGTGAACGCCTTCCAGACGGAGAAGGTGGAGACGCCGGCGGACCTGAAGCCCAACGAGGCGCTGGTGCTGGTGATGGCCGCCGGCATCAACTACAACAACGTCTGGGCCGCCCTCGGCATCCCGCTCAACGTCATCAAGGCCCGCGAGCGCGAGGGCGATACCACCGGATTCCACATCGGCGGCAGCGACGCCTCCGGCATCGTCTACAAGACCGGCAGCGCCGTCACGAACGTGAAGGTGGGCGACCGCGTGGTCATCCACTGCGGCATGTGGGACGAGGACGACCCGCTGGTGAAGGCCGGGAACGACCCCATGTTCAGCCCGAGCTTCAGGATCTGGGGTTACGAGTCCAACTGGGGCTCCTTCGCCCAGTTCACGAAGGTGCAGGCCCACCAGTGCCTGCCCAAGGCCCCGCGCCTGACGTGGGAGGAGGCCGCGGCCCCCATGCTCGTCGGCGCCACCGCCTATCGCATGCTGCGCGCCTGGCCCCCGCACACGGCCGGGAAGGGGGACGTGGTGCTGGTCTGGGGGGGCTCCGGCGGCCTGGGCTCCATGGCGATCCAGATCGCGCGGGAGTTCGGCGCCATCCCCGTTGCCGTCGTCTCCAGCGAGGAGAAGTTCGAGTTCTGCCTGAAGCTGGGCGCGAAGGGCTGCATCAACCGCAAGGAGTTCGATCACTGGGGCATGCCGCCGCACTGGACGGACACGGAGGCCTACAACCGCTGGGTGCAGGGCGCCCGCGCCTTCGGCGGCAAGCTCTGGGAGGTCCTGGGCGAGCGCCGCAACCCGCGCATCGTCTTCGACCACCCCGGCGAGGACACCATCCCCACGTCCATCTTCGTCTGCGATACGGGCGGCATGGTGGTGATCTGCGCCGGCACCAGCGGCTACAGCGCCGTCGTGGACCTGCGCTACCTGTGGATGCGCCAGAAGCGGCTCCAGGGCTCCCACTTCGCGAACGACGAGCAGGCGGGGGCGTTCAACCAGATGGTCATCGACGGCCGCATCGACCCCTGCCTGGGCGAGACGTACACCTTCGAGCAGATAGGCCACTGCCACCAGCTGATGTCCCAGGGCAAGCAGCCGCCGGGGGTGATGGCGGCCCTGGTGAGCGCGCCGCGGGCGGGGCTGCGGGACCTCTAGGCGAGATTCCCGTAGGGAGGTACCTTCAGGTGCCTCCAACCGGGGCGGGGCGGGGCTGCTACCGTTTGGTTGTTTCGCGGCGGTGGTATCTGGCGTTTGGTTGTTTTCCCGATTTTGTTTCGCTTTGGGGGCGGTTTGTATTTGCGTCCGGCGGTTTTGTTTGGTTGTTTTTTCTGCGGTGACGCAGGGCGCGCGTAAGAGGTGGCTGAGACGAGGATAGCGGTTGTGGTGGGGAGCTGGGAGGGGTAAATGGCAATGGGGGTGAGCTCGGGTCCCAAGGTTGACGCAAAGGCCGGACAGTGCCAGTATGCTAATCAGCGGATTATCGGAAGGAGGCGTATGTCACTCGGAAGAGTCATACGGGAGAGGCGCAAGGAACTTGGGATGAGTCAAAAGCAGCTGGCGGAAAAGTTGCTGAAGGAGGATGGCGAGCCAATCTCGCCTCAGTACCTTAACGACATAGAGCTGGAACGGCGAGCGGCACCGGAATATATCCTCGATCAGCTGTCCAGAATCCTTAGGTTGCCCCGTGATCACCTATACCTCTTGGCAGGTCAGTTCCCGCCCGATGTGCGTCCGAAAACGTATGACGCTCCACGCTTTCAGCGCGCGTTCCAGGCGTTCCGGAAGGCATGGAAGAAGCGCGATGGTTAGGTGGGTGAAGGATACGACCGGCAGGTTCCCTGAACGACCACACTATGATCCGAGGGAGTTGGATGCCGACTGCGAGGGCTACATTGAAGCGTTTCTGAGGCGACGGCACGGCACAGTGTCCTACCCGATTGATACGGAGGACTTGACCGTGCTGTTGGAGGACGTTGTAGACGCACTCGACCAGTACGCAGATCTGTCGGAGTATGGGGACGAGATACACGGCGTTACGGAGTTCCACATTCGGGGCAAGCCGGTAGTACGGATTTCAAAGGATCTAACGATAGAAGGATACCGAAGCAACCGCCTACGAACCACTCTGACTCATGAGTTAGGGCACGTACGTTACCACAATTTCCTTTGGAAGATGGTGGGCCGAAGGATGACGGCAACGGTTCTCCGCTCGGCTTCTCCTCGCTGTCACCGCAGCGCGATCGTATCCGCCAGCCAGGGAGACTGGATGGAATGGCAGGCGGCTTATGCCTGCGGCGCATTCCTCATGCCGAAGACCGCAGTTGTGTCTGTAATAGAGCACCTGCTTGGCACGACGAGCTTTAAGCCAATCTTTGCCGAGAGTGTTGAAGGCCGACAGGCCGTAGGGGCGATCCACGAAGCGTTCCAGGTGTCGGAGGAGGCTGCGCGCGTCCGGCTTTATCGGCTGACGCTAGTCACGCCCGGCGAGCCAGTTGCAACATTGTTCGATTCTGGGCCGTAAGCGTTGCAATTTTTTTTCGCATGCGGTATGCTTATCGGCGGATACGCGGATTACCAGAGAGGAGGGACCATGAGAAGTCAAACCACCGACCAGGCAGGCGAAGGAATGGAGAAACCCATGAAGAAGGCGAAGTACCAAGTGGACATCGAGGGCACGCTCTATGACTGGGATGCGGCCACCATAACAGTTCCGCAGATCCGCGAGCTCGGCGGGCTGCCCGAAGAATTGCCGGTACTAGAGATCGACCTGAAGACGAACGAGCAGCGGCAGCTGGCGGAGGATGAGATTATCAACGTTAAGCCTGGTGTGGGCTTTTCAAAGAAAGTCCGATGGGCGCGGGGCTGCTAGAGGAACGCCTAGCGAAGGAACTCGCGCTTCTTCGATCCCGGTTCCCGGACACCGGGTACCGGGAAGACGGACATTGGTTCCTTCTCGCAAAGTACCCGGGACCACCAGCTGTTTGGACGAATCCCGCGCCAGACATATGCTTCCAGGTCTCGACAGGTTACCCCGGACAGAAGCCGTATGCCTTCTATATCAGACAGCCGTTCGAGTTGATGACTGGTGGTGAGGTAAGAAACACGACACCGTCGGCCGAGCCGCCGTACGAGGGAGTGTGGGTGAAGTTCTCGTGGGACATACCGGATTGGCGCGCGACGGACGATCTGACTGGTGCTTGCAACCTGCTGAATTGGGCGCTCAGCTTTCGTGCGCGACTGGAGGAGGGGGGGTGATCATCCGGACCATTCTTCAAATCTCGACGTGCATGCATGAACGGCTTTGGGGTCATTTACTCCGTGGAGGTCGAGAGCAGGCGGCGTTCATCCTCGCCCACGTTGAAAGGAATCCCAACGGAGTGCGGATGGTTGGCCGTCAGGGGTACCTTGTACCGCCCGAGGACTTTCAGAACCATTCGTGGTACCACGTGGCGCTGACCGACGAGGCCCAGCAGCGAATTCTACAGTCGGCGTGGACCGCTGGATGCGCCCTCGTTGAGCTTCACGCCCATTTGGGTAGCTGGCCTGCGGCGTTTTCCGCAACCGATATGGAGGGCCTTCTTGAGTTTGCGCCCCACGCCGCATGGCGTCTTAGGCAACCGTACCTGGCGCTAGTTGTGACTCCAAACGGCTTTGATGCGCTATTTTGGGCGTCCAAGGACGCTTCGCCCGGGGCTCTAGAAGAGATGCGCGTAGACGATCAGGTGTTCCGTCCGACGGGCCGGACTTTCACAGCAATGGAGAAGATGGCAAGTGAGTGACGGACGATACCACCGGCAGGAATTACTGTTTGGGACGAAGGGCCAGGAACTGATAGAAGGTTGCCGTGTGGCGATCGTTGGCCTGGGCGGACTTGGAAGCCATGTAGCGCAGCAACTCACTTACCTTGGCACCCAGAAGTTCGTTCTGGTTGACGGGGACTTTGCGGAGCTGTCGAATCTGAACCGCCTGGTCGGCGCTTGCGAAGATGACCTAGGTAGGGCAAAGGTCGAAATCGCTCGGGATGCCATTCTGAAGGTCTCTCGGGCCGCTATCGTAAGAGAGGTACGGGAAAGCGTAGTCTCTGCCGGGGGATTTTCTGAAATTCTGGGTAGTCAGTTCGTATTTGGCTGCGTGGACGACGATGCGATACGGTTCGTGCTCAATGAACTGTGTCAGGCATACGAGACGCCGTACATGGATCTGGCCACGGACATCGACGCTAAGGAGCACTCCTTCGGTGGACGTATCGTGTTCACCGACGGGCGCGCATGTTTGGTTTGTCTAGATGCGCTGGAGCCAAACACGATCAGGAAGGCACTCGAAACGCGCGAACAGGCCGAAGAAGAAGACAATATCTACGGCGTACGAGTCGGTGCCCTTCCTCAAGCGGGCCCCGCCGTGGTCTCCTTAAACGGTGTCATCGCGTCGTTGGGTGTCACCGAGTTCCTATCCGAGATGACGGGTCTACGGCGGGCCAATATTTATCTAGAGTATCGGGGATCGCTAGGAATCGTTAGGTGTCAGACGGAAGCGGCCGTACAGAGTTGCTACTATTGCAGGACTGTCCGGGGAAAACGAGCCGAGGCCAACGTCGAACGATACCTGGCTATATGGCCGACGATCACAGAATGAGCTACGCCGCCTACTCCCCCCGCGGCAGGCCCAGGCCGCGCGTGGCGATGATGTTGCGGTTGACCTCGCTCGTGCCGCCGGCGGGGGTGGAGGCGACGGCGCCCAGGTAGGCGCGCGCGTAGCGGCCCTTGTTCGGCGCGCAGCGGTTGATCGCGGACCCGGCGCCGGCGTTGCGGTCGCCCTCCAGTGGGCTGCGAGCCGCAGGCGTGTCACCCGCCCTCCCCGCGCCATCCACCCCTTACACCTCCCCGCCGGCCACGCTACGCTGACCGCGGGAGGTGGTCCCCATGCCCAGGGGAGGAAGACGCCCCGGCGCCGGCGCGCCCAGGGGCAACATGAACGCCCTCAAACATGGCGCCTACTCGCGCCAGTTCGCACAGGTCGGCGCCCTCCTTGCCTCCGACCCCGCGGTTCGCGATGCCCTCCTTGCAATGGCCCGCAAGCACAACCTGAAGCGGCAGCGCGCCAACGAGGTCGCCGCTCTCCTCCTCACCAGGCTCTTTGAGCACGCTCAGCAGATCGCCCGCGGCAGGCCTGCCGAAGAACCAGTTCTGAGCGGCCCGGGGCGAAGTGGGGCGCCGGTCGAAGGATTGAACCTCGACCTCCCTGCCCATGATTGGGATTCAATCACACAGGCCGCCGCCAGGCTCTCCGGCGGCGAATACGGCTCCCCACAGCCCGGGGCTTCGCGCCCCATAGCAGGCCCGGAAAACTGAAAAATGCGAAACAAACTCTTGGAGGGTGACAATCAAACGGCGAATACGCAGCCGCAACGACAATCAGAGGTTGGCCCGTGAGCCCTCGGCCGCTTCACCCCCGCAGCTTCGGTGGGTCCAGCCCCCCTAGTCCCGCGGCAGGCCCAGGCCGCGCGTGGCGATGATGTTGCGGTTGACCTCGCTGGTGCCGCCGGCGATGGTGGAGGCGACGGCGCCCAGGTAGGCGCGCGCGAAGCGGCCCTTGTTCGGGGCGTAGCGGTTGATCGCGGACCCGGCGCCGGCGTTGCGGTCGCCCTCGAGCTGCCCGTACAGCCCCGCGAGCTTGATCGCCGTGTTCGCCACGCGCTGGTTCAGCTCCGCGGCGTAGAGTTTGACCGCCGCCGCCTCGTGGTTGGGCACCAGGCCCCGGTTCTGCATGCTGATCACCCGGTACGAGAGCAGCCGCGCCGTCTCCGCCTCGATGGCCCGCTCCGCCAGCTCGCAGCGGATCGTCGGCTGCACTTCGCCGCGGCGGTCCTTCACCCACAGCACCAGGTCCTCCACCTGCTGCCCCTGCGCGATCGACGAGCCAATGGACGAGCGCTCGAAGTCCAGCGTCGTCGCCGCCACGTACCAGCCGCGGTTCTCCTCGCCCAGCAGGTCTTTGCGGGGGACGCGGACGTTGTCGAAGAAGACCTCGTTGAACATGGGCGTGCCGGCCATGTTGACCAGCGGCCGCACGCTGACGCCGGGCGACTTCATATCGAGCAGGAAGTACGATATGCCCTTGTGCTTGGGCGCCGCCGGGTCCGTGCGCGCCAGCAGGATCATGCGCTGGGCGTACTGGGCGCCGGAGGTCCAGATCTTCTGGCCGTTGACGATGTAGTCGTCGCCGTCCTTGACCGCGCTGGTCTGCAGCGACGCCAGGTCCGAGCCCGATCCCGGCTCCGAGAACCCCTGGCACCAGACGGCGTCGCCGGAGAGGATGCCGGGCAGGTGCTCCGTCTTCTGCTCGCCGGCGCCGTAGACGATGATGGTGGGGCCGGCGAAGCCGACGCCGATGCCGCCGGGCCGGGGCGCGCGCGCCTTCGCCATCTCCTCGTTGAAAACGAACTGCTCCATGATGGTCATGCCCGCGCCGCCGTACTCCTGGGGCCAGGCGGGAGCCACCCAGCCCTTCGCGGCCAGCTTCTTCATCCACGCCTGGTAGCGCTGCATGGCGGCGGGCCCGCCCTGGGTGGCTGCGTGCGCCGCGCCGCGGGCATCGGCGATATCGCCGTCGCCGTCGCTGCGGTACTCGCGGGCGATGAAGTCGCGCACCTCGGTGCGGAAGGCCGCTTCGGCGGGTGAGTCGTGGAAGTCCATGGTGTTGCTCCGTCTTCGGGGGGTACCCCCCCCCGGCAGTCGACCCGTTGTGTTGGGCGACGCCGCCCCCCTACTCCCCCCTCGGCAACCCCAGGCCGCGGGTGGCGACGATGTTGCGCTGGATCTCGCTGGTGCCGCCCTCGATCGTGTTGGCGACGGAGCGCAGGTACTGGAACTCGCTGCGGCCCTTGTTCGGCGCCCACTTGCTGCCGCGGCCGAGCTGGCCGTACAGGCCCAGCAGCTTGACGCTGGTGTTGGCGATGCGCTGGTTGAGCTCCATGGAGTAGAGCTTGGTGGCGGAGGCTTCGTAGTTGGGGATCAGGCCCTTGTGCTGCATCGACACCAGGCGATAGGAGAGCATCATCGAGGCCTCGGTCTCCACGTAGCGGTCCGCCAGCTCGTACCTGATCATGGGGTCGGAGTTGAGGCGCACGACGCCGTTGTCGCGGTTCTCGCGGGCGAAGTGGAGCATGTCTTCGACGCTCTGGCGCTGGCCGATGGCGGAGCCGATGTTGGAGCGCTCGATGTCGAGCGTGGTGACGGCCTGGTACCAGCCGCGGTTCTCCTCGCCGATGAGGTTCTCGGCCGGGATGCGGACGTTGTCGAAGAAGACCTCGTTGAACTCGTGCGTGTTCGGCAGGTTGAACAGGGGCCGCACGGTGACGCCGGGCGCGTTCATGGGGACGATGAAGTAGGAGAGGCCCTTGTGCTTGGGCACGTCGGGGTCGGTACGGGCGAGCAGCAGCATGTACTGCGACATGTGGGCCAGCGTGGTCCAGATCTTCTGGCCGTTGATCACGTAGTCGTCGCCGTCCTTGACCGCGCGAGTCTGGAGGGAGGCGAGGTCGGAGCCGGAGCCGGGCTCGGAGAAGCCCTGGCACCACATGACTTCGCCGGAGAGGATTCTGGGGATGTGCTGCTGCTTCTGCTCCTCGGTGCCGTAGATGATGATGGTGGGGCCGATGACGGCGACGGCGAGCCCGCCGATGAAGATGGGAGCGGGGGCGCGCATGCGGGCGGTCTCCAAGTTGTAGATGAACTGCTGCATGATGGTCATGCCGGCGCCGCCGTACTCTTTGGGCCAGGCGGGGGCCACCCAGCCCTTCTGCGCCACCGTCTTGCGCCAGGCCAGGAAGTTGCCGGCCTGCTGGAAGAGGTTTACGTCGCCGCCACGCAGGTCCGGGGGGCACTCCTTTTCGATGAAGTCATGGACTTCCTTGCGAAAGGCCTCCTCTTCGGCGGTGAAGCGAAAGTCCATTGACGTGCTCCTTTCGGTGCGCTGGGCCGGTCAGGCGGCGGCAGTCTGCCTGCCGGGGGTTTTCAGACCATCGGCCACTGTGGATAATATGGCGGCTCTAACGTGCGCGTCAAGGTTGAGGTGCTCGCGGGCCGGCCGCCGGACGGGGCGGCGGCGAGGGTCAGCCGGCCTGGAACAGGGCCATGCGGTCAAAGTACACCTCGTTGCGCTTGAGGCGGTCGCCGTCTAGGAGCACGAGGTCCATCCCGTCGATGTCGACTGTCCTGCCGCCGGAGGTGGGGGTGAGGGTGGCATGCCAGAGGAAGGCGCCGCCCGCCTCGCCGCCGAAGGAGCGAAATTCCTTGAGCGACCAGTGCATGGTCCACTGATGGAAGAGCTTCGTCAGGTAGCGGCGCAAGGCGTCGCGCCCGATGACGGGACCGCGGGTATTCGGGTCGAGGTACACGCAGTCCTCGGTGTAGCAGGCGACGACTCTTGCCACGTCCTGCTGGTTCCAGGCCGAGAGGACCGTCTCGGAGAGCTTCAGCGCTTCGTCATTGCCCGTCATGCTAGGCCTCCTTGGCGGGCGCAGGTCTGGGTTCCTCGCTCGCGGCCCTATGCTATCGAACTTTAACGTGCACGTCAAGTGCTTTACAAGAATATGTTACACAAAACTGTAATGGTCGCGGGCGCTACGCCTGTCCCCTCTCGCGCCAACGGCGGGAGGTTGGAGGTTGGCGGAGATGCGCTGCCGCCGGTGGCCGCCATCGCGTAGGGGCGCACACGCGGGTGCGCCCCTACGCCTCCTCTTCCCCTTCGCGTTCGCGGCGTTCCTGCTCGCGGGCCTCTTCTTCCTCGCGGCGTTCGCGCTCATCCCGCGCTTCCGCCAGCTCGATGGCGCCTTCGTCGGTGGTGCGGAGCTCGGCCTGGAGACGCTGGCCCAGGATAGCGTAGCGGTCCAGGCCCAGGTAGTGCAGAGGGCGGTAGTCTCTGTCCTCCACCAGCCACGTCTCGGCGAACGCCTCCTCGTCCGCCTGCACGACGAGTACCCGTCCGATGAAGAGCGTGTGGTCGCCGATGCGGAGGGAGTCCTCGAGGCCGCACTCGACGTAGGCGAGGCAGTGGTCGATGAGCGGCGCGTCCACCTTCGAGGCCTTGAATGTGTGCAGCTTCGCGAGGTCCAGCTTGCCGACGTCGCGGCCGGAGACGACGCCGAAGTAGTGGCTGTGGTTCAGGAGGTCGCGGCCGGGGAAGTTGAGCGCGAACTGCTCCGAGAAGCTGATCATGTCGTGGGTGTGGCGCTCCTGGCTGACGGCGACGCCGACGAGGGGCGGGCGGCGGGAGAGGGGAGTGGTCCAGATGGCGGGCATGACGTCCGTCTGGTCCCGCCAGCGGGTGGTGACGAGCACCACCGGGCCGCCGCCCAGCAGGCGAAGGGCGTCCAGGGGCTCAAGGCTGCGTCGCACCACGAGTGAGATTATGGCACGCGCGGGCGCCGGGCGGGAGGTTGCGAACGGCGGCTGGCGGGACGCCGGTGACCTGGTGGACACCTCGCTGTCAGGCCCTCGTCATCCCATGCGATAATCGGGCCATGAGCGGGCGCATACTTGTCGGCTCGTGCTCCTGGGCGGACAAGACGCTGATCGACAGCGGCTGGTACCCACCGGCGGCGAAGAGCCCGGAGGAGCGGCTGCGCTACTACTCCGAGCGCTTCCCGATCGTGGAAGTGGACAGCACGTACTATGCGATCCCGAGCGAGCGGAACCCCCAGGCGTGGGTGGAGCGCACGCCGGCCGACTTCGTGTTCGACGTCAAGTCTTACGGCCTCTTCACGCAGCACGGGGCGGCCGTGGCGGCGCTGCCCAGGGAGATGAAGGAGGCGCTGCCGCCGGGGTTGCGGGAGAAGCGCAACGTCTACTATAAGGACCTGCCGCCGGAGATGGGCGAGGAGCTGTGGCGGCGTTTCGTGGACGTGCTCCTGCCCATGGACAGCGCCGGCAAGCTGGGCGTGGTGCTGTTCCAGTTCCCACCCTGGTTCGCGCCCTCCAGCGCCCACCGCGAGTACATCCTGGAGTGCCGCGAAAGGCTGGGCCAGTACCGCATGGCCGTGGAGTTCCGCCACGGGATGTGGATGGCGGAGGAGGCGGACCGCGAGCGGACGTTGCGGTTCCTGGCAGAGAACGCCCTGGTCTACGTGTGCGTGGACGAGCCGCAGGGGTTCAAGAGCAGCGTGCCGCCGGTGATGGCGGTGACGGCGCCCGTGGCGGTCCTACGGATGCACGGCCATAACAGCGAGATGTGGACGAAGAAGGCGACGACCGCGGCGGAGCGCTTCGATTACCTGTACAGCGCGGACGAACTGCGCGAGTGGGCGCCGAAGGTGCGCGACCTGGCCAGGGACGCTCGAGAGGTGCACGTGCTGATGAACAACTGCCACCGCGACTATTCCGTGCGGAACGCGCGGGAGATAGGGGAGATGCTGGGAGTGCTGGGGAGTGAGGAGAGGGGTGAGCAGGAGGCTGAGGCGGCTCAGGGAGAGCTGCTGTAGGGGGAGGCTGGCGGAGGGGGTGGGATTCGAACCCACGGTACCCGTGAGGGTACACACGCTTTCCAGGCGTGCCCAATCGGCCACTCTGGCACCCCTCCACGTGATTCGGTTAGGAAGTTGGAGGTTGGAGGTTGGATATTGGATTGGGCGTCCAACCTCTAATCTCTAACCTCCGGCCTTCTTTGTGAGAGGCATCGCTGGCGGAGGGGGTGGGATTCGAACCCACGGTACGCCAAAAGACGTACAACGGTTTTCGAGACCGCCCCGATCAACCACTCCGGCACCCCTCCAGGCCTCGGGCTGGCATACCAATGGTAACATTTGGCGCATTTGTTCGGGAGGTGCGGCGGGGCTATGGCCGCGGCTTCCCGGACGGCCTGCCGGCGACCTTCTCGTAGCGCGCCTGCATGTCCTTCTCCGCTTCGTCCTGGGCTTGCCTGGCCTCCGTCAGCGCCTCGTTCACGCGCTCGCGCAGCCCGTGGACGGCGCGCTGCAGCGCGGCCGTCGCGCCGTTGGCCTCGCCGGCCGGCGGCCATTCCTTGCGGCTATCCCTTGCCTTGGCCGGAGCGAACAGGATGGCGCCGGCGAACCCCAGCGCGAGGCCGATGAGCAGACCGATCAGAAACCGCATAGCGCCCCCTATCCGGCCTCTTTGGGCCGCGTGAACCTGCCGACGACCGCGATGAACCGTCGCGCGCCGGCGGCAACCCCGTAGACCTTGACGACCGGCCTGACGGCGTTGTCAGAGACGAAGGTGACGGTGCCGCGGACGGTGGATGTGGTCTCGCGCACGTTCTCCAGGGCGGGCTGGACGTTCATCTTCAGGAGCCGGCGCGTGCGCATGACGACGCCGGCGCTGAGCACGCCGAGGATGATGGTGAAGACGGTGCCCACGAGAAAGAGGAGGGTGCCCGCCACCATGAAGCACATGATGAACAGGTCGCGCCACTCCTCCGGGGTGTCCAGATAGCCGATTTCCATGGGGCGGTTACCTCCTGGCGTCTGAAGTAGGGCGGTTCGCGCTAGACCCGGCAGACCGGCGGTCATTATAGCAGAACGGCCGAATGCGGCGGAGGTGCAGCCGAAGCTTCATGCCTTAGCGCCCGTGCGTAAGAGCCTGGGGAACCACGAAGGCACGAAGGCACGAAAGCACGAAGGCACGAAGGTTACTGTTCTACAGGCGCCCGACAATGGCGCCGCCGCCCAGCACGCGGTCTCCCCGGTAGAAGACCACCGCCTGGCCCGGGGTCACCGCGCGCTGCGGACGCTCGAAGCGCACCTCCGCCCGGCGGTCCGGCAGGAGCCGGAGCCGCGCGGGGGCGGCCTCGCTGCGATAGCGGATGCGGGCGGCGATGCGGGCTGTCCCCGCCTGAGGCGGGCGGCCGCTGACGAACGTCACTTCATCGGCCAGGAGGCCTTCCGCCATCAACTCCTCGGGAGGGCCGACGACCACGCGGCCGGCGTCCGCGTCCAGGCCGGTGACAAAGAGAGGCCCGGCGCCGGCGCGAGCCGGCAATCCCTTGCGCTGGCCGACCGTGTAGTTGACGATGCCCTCGTGGCGGCCTAGCGTCCTGCCCTCGATGTCCACGATGTCCCCGGGGCGCGTCTCTGCGCGGTCCCGGACGAACGCTCGGTAATTGCCGGAGGGGATGAAGCAGATGTCTGCGGAGTCCGGCTTCGCGGCGTTGGGGAGACGCCAGCGGCGCGCCAGCCGGCGGACGTGGGCCTTGGTGTACTCGCCGACGGGGAAGAGGGTGCGCTCCAGCTCCGGCTGGCGCAGCGTGTAGAGGACGTAGGACTGGTCCTTGGACGGATCGGCAGCGCGCCAGAGCTGGGCAGGGCGCCCGTCCCGGCGGCGGACGCGGGCGTAGTGGCCGGTGGCGAGGAAGCCGGCGCCCAGCGCGAGCGCGCGCTCCAGCAGCGGGCGGAACTTCACGCGGTCGTTGCAGGCCAGGCAGGGGTTGGGCGTGCGGCCGCGGGCGTACTCCCGCACGAAGGGGGCGACGACGCCCTCGGCGAACTCGCGCTCCAGGTTGAGGACGTAGTGGCGGATGCCGAGGACGTCCGCGGCGGCGCGGGCGTCGTCCGTGTCCTCCACGGAACAGCAGCGCTTATGGTGGCGGGCGGCGCCGGCGTCCTCGGCGGTCCACAGGCGCATGGTGACGCCGATGACCTCGTAGCCCTGCTCGAGGAGCAGGCCGGCGGCTACGGAGGAGTCCACTCCCCCGGACATGGCGACGACGACTCTGGGCTGAGGCATATCTGTGGCCATGTTATCATTTGCGCAGATATCGGAAGGGGCTGGTAAACTGGGTCCAGAACCGGGGAGTGCTCCGTTGTCGTAAACCTGGTCGCTCCCCCTGGAGGACATCTGCAGGCCGAAGAGCTGGCGCGCAAGATAATAGAGGTTCTTTCCGATAAGCAGGCGGAGGACATCCTGTTGCTGGACATCCGCGAGGTGGCGTCCTTCGCCGATTACTTTGTGATCGCCAGCGCGCCCACGGTCCGTCAGACGCAGGCGCTGCTGGAGGCGGTGGACGAGACGCTGGGACAGGAGCACGTGCAGCCGATGGGCCACGAGGGGGAGGCGGAATCCGGGTGGGTGCTGCTGGATTACGGCGACGTGATCGTGCATCTGTTCTCGCCGGCAGAGCGGGCGTACTACGACCTGGAAGGGTTGTGGAGCGCGGCGGCGCCGGTGGTGCGGATCCAGTAACGGCGCGCTTGGGCGCGCGCAAGGGGCGCCCCTCCAGTTGCCCGCACCACCCCGGTGTCAGGCTGAAGCCTGCCCCCCCGGTTGCGGTTGCCCGCCCGCGGCACCCCGGTGTCAGGCTGAAGCCTGCCCCCCCGGTGCTGCGGAGCCCTACGGCGTCTTCTCTTCGTTCGTCCCGTTTTCTTCCGGCTTGTCGGGGGTGGCGCCGTCGCGAGGGCGGCGGCCGAAGTGGCGCATGGCCTCGCCCATCTCGCGCAGGCGGGCGTCCACGCGGGCGTTGATGCTGCCCTCCGGGTAGGCGCCGTCCGGCCCGCGCTCGCCGGCGGGCGTGCCGGTGAGGAGTTCGATGGCCTCGTCCACGCTGTTCACCGCATAGACGTGGAAGTCCCCGCGCGCCACGGAATCCAGGACGTCCTTCCGCAGCATCAGGTTGCTGCGGTTGCGCGCGGGAATGACGATGCCGTGGCGGCCGCTGAAGCCGAAGGCCTGGCAGACGTCGTGGAAGCCCTCGGCCTTCTGGTTCAGCCCGCCGATGGGCTGCACCTCGCCCTTCTGGTTCACGGAGCCGGTGAGGGCCAGGTCCTGACGGATGGGCGCATCGGCCAGGCTGGAGAGGATGGCGCAGAGTTCCGCCAGGGAGGCGCTGTCGCCGTCCACGGCCTCGTATCCCTGCTCGAAGGAGATGCTGGCGGAGAGGGAGAGCGGCTTGTCCTGGGCGTACTTCCAGCCGAGGTAGCCGCTGAGGATGAGGACTCCCTTATCGTGGAGCTTGCCGCTGAGTTGCGATTCGCGGTCTATGCTGGCGACGCCGCGCTGTCCCAGGAACGTGCGCGCCGTGATGCGGGAGGGCCGGCCAAAGCTGAAGTCGCCGAGGTCCAGGACCGAGAGGCCGTTGACCTGACCCACGACGGCGCCCTCGGTATCGACGATGATCGTGCCGCGGGTGATCATCTCGCGGATGCGCTCCTCGACGAGGTTGAGGCGGTAGGTACGCTCGCTGACGGCCTGCTCCACGTGCGCCGCGGTCACCAGATCGCTGCCGGCGGCGCGGGCCCAGTAGTCGGCCTCGACGACGACGTCGCGCAGGCGGCCGAAGCGGGCGGAGAGCTTCTCCTGGTCGTCCACCATGCGGCTGCCGTGGTCGATGAGGCGGGCGACGCCGGTGCGGTCAAAGTGGCGCAGGCCCTCGCGCTGGCAGCAGGCGCAGATGAAGCCGGCGTAGGCCAGCGCGTTCTCCGGGGTGCGCGGGATCTGGTAGTCGAAGTCCGCCTTGACCTTGAACATCTCCCAGAACTCCTCGTCGTAGGCGGAGAGGAGGAAGTAGGCCATGGGGTCGCCGGTAATGACGAGCTTGGCGTCCACGGGGATGGGTTCCGGGCGCAGGGTCTGGGGCGTCAGGTAGCCGTACTGCTCCATGGGATCCTCCAGGCGGACCTCTTTGGTGCGGATCAGCCGCTTCAGGCCGTCCCAGGCGCCGGGCTTGGTCATGACGTCCACGAGGTTCAGGATGAGGTAGCCGCCGTTGGCCCGCTGCACGGAGCCGGGCTTGAGCATGGTGTGGTCGCTAACGTAGGTGCCCAGGTAGGCGCGCCTCTCGATGCGGCCGAAGAGGTTTGTCCAGCCCGGATTGACCTCGACGATGATGGGCGGGCCCTCCGTCGCGGAGTTGTCCACGAAGACGTTGCAGCGGAAGGCGGCGAAGGGGTCGATCTGGACCGAGGGCATCAGGCCGGGCAAGACGCCTTCGCGCTGGCTGCCGTCGTGCTCGCGGATAAGGTCGGCGCCGGCCAGCGTGTACTCGTGCAACTGCTGGAGGAAGCGCAGGACCGTGCCGTCATCCTGGTAGGCGGCCATGATGCGGTCGAATGACCCCTTCATGATGGCTTCGGCGATGCGGCGGTCCAGGAGGCGCAACGCCTCGGCCACCTCGCGCTCGATGCCGCGCAGCTTCTCGCCGGCCTCGTTCACCAGCTCGGCGATGGGCTGCTCGCGTTCGGCGATGCGGCGGCGCTCCTCCACGCTGAGGGCGGCGAACTCGCCCGGTTCCATAGGGCGGCCCTCCAGCATGGGCACGAGGTTGACGCCGGTGGGCGCGAAGCGCAGCCAGAAGCCCGCTTCCTGGGCCTTTTTCTGCGCCTCTTCCATCAGGGGCTGGGCCTCCTGCTGGCCTTTTTCGAACACCGCGCGCTTCTGGTGTTCGTACTCCTCGCTGCTGAAGGCGCGTGTGAGGTTGCCGCGGACAGAGGCCAGCAGCTCATCCAGGTGTTCGCGCAGGCGGCGGCCGCCGCCGGGGGCCATGCTGATGGCGCGCGGGCGGTCCGGGTCCTCAAAGTTGTAGACGTAGCACCAATCGTCCGGACGCTTCAGCTCGCCGGTCTTGCGCCGTTCCTCCACCTCGCGGCGGATGTAGTCCAGGATGGCCGTCGCCTTCCCGGTACCGGTGAGGCCGGTGACGAAGATGTTGTAGCCGGCCTTGTCCATGTTCAGCCCGAACTGCAGCGCCCGCAGCGCCCTGCCCTGCCCCACGAACTCCGTCAGCGGCGAAAGCTCATCGGTGCACTCAAACGGGAAGGCGGCGGCGTCGTGGGCGCGGTGCAGGGCTTCCAGGGGAAGGCGTAGCTTGTCGGCCTGGTTGACCACTGGACGAAGGGGCTAGGCGGGCTTCTCGAAGATCCAGCGGTCGCTGTCGCGCTGGTAGGAGTGGATCTCGGACGGCGGGAAGAAGAGCGTTATCTCGCGCTGCGCAGACTCCTGGGAGTCCGAGCCGTGGATCAGGTTGCGGCCCATCTCGAGGGCGAGATCGCCGCGGATGGTGCCCGGGCCGGCGTTCGCGGGGTCTGTGGCGCCCATGGTCTTGCGCACCGTGTCCACGGCGCCGGTGCCCTCGAACACGGCGGCGACGAGGGGGCCGGCAGTGATGTAAGAGATGAGCCCCTGGAAGAAGGGCTTGCCCTCGTGCTCGGCGTAGTGGCGCCGGGCCAGCGCCTCGTCCATCTGGAAGAGGCGCAGGGCCGCGATGCGCAGGCCGCGCCGCTCCAATCGCGAGATGATTTCGCCGGCCAGGCTGCGCTGCAACGCGTCCGGCTTGATGAGGACAAGAGTGCGTTCCATACCTGGCGCAATTGTAGCACCCGGCCCCTTAAGTGCGAGGCTGCTGGGGGCCGATGGCGGGCGGGCGCAGGTAGAGCGGCCGCAGCGACCCGGCGTCCTGCGGCCCGCGCTCCGCCAGGCGCGCGTGCGCGAGCTCCGCCAGGGCGGCGGCCCGGCGCAGGGATGCGGCGGGCGCGGCGATGACCGCCCCACCTGGTGCGAACTCCCGCAGCAGGGTGGCCAGCTCCTCATCGATCTCGCCCACAAACAGCGTCCGCTCCCGCGTCCCGGACGCCAGTTCCGGCGCAGCCGAGAGGCGCGGCGCGCTCAGCTCCCGCCAGGGGTCGCCCGCATAGGCGGCCCAGGCCAGCTCCCCGCGGCCGGCACGGTGGATGGCGACGATGGGGCCGGGAAAGGCTGCGTGGGCGTGGGCGTCCAGCTCCAGCCGGCCCACGCCGAGAATTGGGATGGCGAGGGCGTAGGCGAGGCCCTTGGCGACGCTGACGCCGACGCGCAGGCCGGTGTACATGCCGGGGCCGGTGCAGACGAACACGGCGGAGAGGTCCTCCTTCGCGGCGCCGGCCTGGGCCAGCAGCTTCTCGATGGTGGGGAGCAGCTCCACCGTGTGGTTGCGGTGGCAGCGCCAGGTGATCTCGGCGGCGAGTTGCCCATCCTGGGACAGGGCGACGGAGGCGAGGCCGGAGGCGGTGTCGATGGAGAGCTCCATACCGTTATGGACCTGACCCGTTGGCGCTGCCTAGAGGCAAGAGCCGTACGAGATACCTACCGTAGTAGAGAGCGAGGGCCAACGTGAGGGCGTCGAAAGCAAGTGCCATGTAGGGATTCCCCGTCAGAAAGTAGAAGAACATCCCCATCGAGCCTGGAATCAGGGCGAAAGCTATGGAAAGGACGAGGAGATGCCGGGCGGGAGCGTTTCTTTGGTACACCAAACGCAGGACCCGCACATTCATCGGCACGGCGACTGCTGCGTATGTGAAGGCGGCGGCGAAGAGAAGCCAGGACACAACTCCACCCACAACCCCACTGACTTCGTAGCGAGTCTCGAGAAAACCCATCTGTGGTGCTCCCAACCAGATGAAAACGGCTGCGTAGCACGCACAAACCGAGTAGTAGATGATCATGTAACGCCCGACAGGCACTAGACACCTCGATGCCGTGTGGCAAGGTGTTGAGTTATGCTATTTAGGAGATCCCTGGCCCGCTCGCCTCTGGCCTCCAGCCGCAACATCCGGCTGTTCTCCCCCGTCACCTGGAACTGCACCCACAGGTGCTCCTGAGGCAGGACGTACTCCGCCCGCTCCGGCCACTCCACCGCGAGCGCGCCGTCCGCGCAGACCTCCTCCAGGGCCAGATCCTGCGCCTGCTCCGGCGTGTCCAGGCGGTAGAGGTCGGCGTGGTAGAGCTTGACGCGGCCGGCGTACTCGCCGAGGAGGACGAAGGACTTGGAGGAGACGGGGCCCTCGAAGCCCAGGCCCCGCGCGAGCCCCTGGACGAAGACGGTCTTGCCTGCGCCCAGCTCGCCGGCGAGCAGGACCACGTCGCCGGGCCGCAGCGCCGCGCCCAGCCGTTGGCCCAGGCGGCGCGTCTCGTCCGGGCTCTGGGATACGAGCCGAGCGTCGCTCATGGCCGCCGGAGCTGGTCCCAGCCGAGGGCCGGAAGGTGTATCGCGCCGCCGGCTTCGTCCAGCAGGCGGGGCGCCCGGCTCTCGCTCTCCCGCATCTCGCCGATGATGGTGACGGGCGTATCGGACTGCGCCCGCAGTTGCTGGATGCGCTCGGCGGGGCCGGCGAGTACGAGCTGGTAGTCCTCGCCGCCGCTGCAGGCCAGCGCCAGGGCGTCGTCCGGATAGGCTTCGCGCAGAGCGGGGCTGAGCGGGACGTTCGGGGCGCAGATATCGGCACCGAGGCCGGACCTCTCGCAGATGTGGCCGATATCCTGCAACAGGCCGTCCGAGACATCGATGGCGCAGACGATGCCCAGAGCGGCCGCCCGCTGCCCCACGCCCAGGGGCGGCCGCGGGCGCAGGTGGGCGCGGGCGAGGGGGCCGTCCGGGGGTGCTCCCTCCCGCAGGCGGCGGAGGGCGGCGGCGGCATCGCCAAGGGTGCCGGTGACAGCGATGGCGTCGCCGGGGCGGGCGGCGTCGCGGCGCAGCAGGAGCGGCCGGCCCTCGCGTTCCCCGGCGCGGCCCAGCAGGGCGACGGTGACGGCGACCTGCGGCGCCTGCACGACGTCGCCGCCAGCAATGGCGACGGCGTACTCGCGGGCGCACTCACGGAGGCCGGCGTATAGCTGGTCGATGGCGGCGACGGGCGTGTCCGTGGGGAGGGCGAGCGTGACCAGGGCGAAGAGGGGCGTGCCACCCATGGCCGCGACATCGCTGATGTTGACGGCGAGCGCCTTCCAGCCGATGTCCGCCCAGGGGGCGGCGGCGGGGAGGAAGTGCACGCCCTCGACCATCGTGTCGGTGGTGGCGAGCAGGCAGCCGCCGGTGAAACGCCAGACGGCGGCGTCGTCGCCGATGCCGAGAATCAGCTCTGGAGGCGCGTTATCGCCGAGAGCGGCCGCCAGGCGGGCGATGAGGCCGAACTCGCCGAGGTCTGATACCTTCACGGGGCCATTATATGCGGGCGGCTCTTTGGTCCCCAATCGCGACAGGCGGCTACTGCTCAGCTCCAAAGAGTTCTGCGGCCAGCTGTTCCTTTTCCGTCTCCAGATAGAGCGCTACGTCCGCCAGCATACTGCTCAGGGTTCCGACGCGCAGGCTCGATGAAGAGGAACAGTCACATGATGCTCGTTGCCTTTGGCCGTGGAGGTCAGACGGGCGTGGCTACCCGTTTGGCGCGTGATCTCGTATCCGTGCCGACGCAGGAGAGAGGCGAATGCCGCGCCCGACAGGTCTCGCGGCAGCTTCAAACAGGGATAACCTCATCCCGCACCAGGTGCAGACGGATCAGGCGTGGCCTCGAATCCTCGCTGAAGTGGCAGCGCACCGCATCCAGGACCATCTCCCTCAGCTCATCGAGCGTGTCCGCCTGTGTATATATCGAATAGCCCAAGGCGCGGGCCTCGTATCCACCCTCTGGGGACTCCGAAACGTCGAATATGATCTCGCTCTGCACCATATGCCGCCTCCTGGCGACGAAGGCGATGTCAACGCCGCCAATAACTTACCGCTTGAACTCAGACTCGAAATCACGGAGGGTCTTGGCAACCTGAGAAATCAGTTGCTCAAGGTGTTCAATGACAGGCGTACCATCGCTGAACGTTATGCCGATGGAAATCTCTCGCTCCATCTCCACTTCCTTGCCGGCCAGGATTGCTTCTGTGCTACCTGGAGACGGCGTGACCATTACGGGGCGAGAGACTGTCGTGAGGGTCTCGTGTTTGTCGGGGTTGGAGTACGTGGTGAGCCACTTCGTCCACTGGCATCCCTTATACGGTTGCAGTCGCTCGATGGCTGCGATGTGTTCGCCGCTGAGGTTGCCGCGCAAGTTGTACCTTTTGAGCAGCTTCTTGAACTCTTCTTCGCAATCTGCGACAGGAAACTGTGTGCGGCCTACGTTGCCCTTGGCATCAAAGCAGGTCAACTCATAGACCAAATAATCCAGGGCGATGCGCAAGTGCTGGATGACCTCCCCGATGAGCCTACTCACCTTAAGCGGGGCCGGACGCACTTGAGTAGTGAAGCTGCCTCTGACCACCCTTTGTTGACGGCCATCCAGGATAATCGTTTCTGGCCTGCGCTCGTAGGCAATGCCACGACGTATGTCGGCTCGGAAAGCCTCGATTTCGGGTTTCAGTTCATCTAGGCGTTCGCGTGCCCCATTGACCCTCTCATAAGCGCTATCCAATCCGTGCATGATGCATACTCAAGTTAGCCGAGGTCTGATACCTTCACGGGGCCATTATATGCGGGCGCAACCAGGGTCCGGTTTCGTATACTCGCTTCATGCGGGTGCTCATCGTCTCCGATATCCATGCGAACCTGGTGGCGCTGGAGACCGTGCTCCGGGACGCGGCAGCGGGCGGGCCCATCGGCGCGCTCTGGAACCTGGGCGACTGCGTGGGCTACGGGCCGCGCCCGGGCGAGTGCATTGCCCGCCTGCGGGAGATGGAGGCGCTGTGGGTGGCGGGTAACCACGAGCGGGCGTGCACGGGGGCGATCGGCACGGACGACTTCAACCCGGACGCGGCGGCAGCGGCGCAGTGGACGAAGCAGCGGCTCTCGCCCGAGGAGAGGGCGTTCCTGGACACGCTGCCTGAGGTGGCGGAGGAGACGGCATCAGACCCCGGCCTGAAGGCTGGGGCAGCGAGCGGGCCTGTTGCAGACCCCGGCCTGAAGGCTGGGGCAGCGAGCGGGCCTATTGCAGACCCCAGCCTGAAGGCTGGGGCATCGAGGGCGGGCTTCACGCTGGTGCACGGGACGCTGCGGCAGCCCATCTGGGAGTATCTTTACTCGCACGAGGCGGCGATGGGACACCTGCAGCTGCAGCGCTCGCCGTTCGGGCTGGTGGGGCACACGCATGTCCCGCTGATCGTGATCGAGGACGCCGGCGCACCGCACGGGTGCGAGCTGTACCGCTTTGGGGACGGTGAGAGCGTGGAGCTGAGCGGCGAGCGGCGGCTGGTGATCAACCCCGGCAGCGTGGGCCAGCCCAGGGACGGCGACCCGCGCGCAGCCTACGCCGTCTACGACACGGAGTCAGCGGGCGTTACGCTGCACCGCGTGGAGTACGAGATAGCGACTACGCAGAAGCGGATGGAGGAGGAGGAGCTGCCGCGCCGGCTGATCGATAGGCTAACGCTGGGCAGGTGACGGGGACGGGAGGGAGGGAGGAGGTGAGGCGCCGGGTCCTTCGCTGCGATCACGATGACAGACGGGGGGCGCCGAGGCGGGCGTCGAACCAGGCCCAGTACTCGGGCCAATCCGGGAGCGGCATCGTGCCGGGGCGGGCGTAGTAGAGGGCGCCGGCGATGGCGAACGCTTCGAGCGGGTTCGCTGGGCGCACGGTGACCGCGGCGCCGTTTTCGTCCACGTAGGTGAGCGCGCGGCCCTCGTACACGTAGAGGCTGTCGATGGTCTGCCAGGGCTCGTGGACGGCCGCGCGGACGGCTTCGTCTGAGGCGAGGGGACGCCAGCCGGTGGCGGCGATGAAGGAGCGCATCTCGCCGCCGAGGAGGGCGAGGACGTACTCGCCGGGGGCCACGTCGCGGAACTGGTAGGCGTGCAGGAGCTCGTGGGCAACGGAGAGGGGGCCGGCGCCGGCGGCGAGAACGATCTCGTGCGCGGCGCGGTGGCCGGCGGGGCCCTGGTCCGAGTTCGTGTAGAAGGAACGGGCGGCGTCACCGTACGGCTGCCAGCCGTCCTGCGTGCGGCCCTGCGTGTTCGAGAGCACGGCCAGCGGCCCGGCCGGGCTGCTGGCGATGGAGGACGCGACCGTGACCGGCAGCCGGTCCATGGCGCTGATGACCGCGCCGATGTTCTGTAACTGCGGCGCTTCGTCCGTCCCCCAGTCCTGCCCGTCCAGCACGATGTCAATGCCGTACGCGGCCTTTGCCTGCGCGGCCAGCGTCGCGGCCGCCGGGGCGAGGGTCGGCGCGGGAGCGGGCGCCACGGGGATGGGCGCCATGGACCAGGAGCTGGCGGCCGTGCCGGCGTCCAGGGCGGCCGATGATGACACGACGGGGGGTGCGCTGCCGGGCTGAGCGGCCACTGCCCCGGGCTGAAGGGCTGGGGCGTCTGCCAGAGCGCCGGCCTGCGGTGGCGCCGCCGGGCCGGAAAGCGCGGCTGCGCCCGCGGGCTCGACGGACTGGAAGCGCGCCGGGGCGGCGGGCTGGGCGCCGCCGGCGGGGCGGGTCAGGGCGGCCGGCTCGGCCGGGCCTGCGGCCGCCGCCAGAAGGGCAGTTGCCGCCGCCACGGCGATTGCCAGCAGGGCCATCGCGGCCCAGTTGAGCCAGAAACGGCGTGACGTGGTCCACCCTCCCCTTGGGTTCGTCACGGCGCTATTCCCGGCTGCGGGATGGCCCTGAAAGGCCATTTGCGGGTCCCTCCCACCTTTTTTGGCCCGTCCCAGAAAGCTGAGACTTGCCGGCAGTGCTGTGTGCGTGAGCCGGACCTGCGGTGGTCCGGTCTGTTCCTTGCACCATCAGGTTACGCGCGCCGGTTTGCAATGTCAGTTAACGACCGGTAAAGAAGAGCCGCTTTTGGGGAGTCTGCGGCGGATGATTGATACGCCAATGGGATGGCCGCCAGCGCGGGGGCGCTTATAATCCCGAAGGAGCACATGAGCGGAAAAGTGAAGGTGGCGCTGGCTCTGCCGGTGGCCCGCGAGCTGCAGGAGAGGATCCGCGCCGTGGACCAACGCCTGGCGGTGACCGCCCTGACGCGGATGCAGCGGCATGTCTACCGCGAGGGCCGGCCGCTGTGGGCCGGCTACGCCGAGCCGGCGCTGGCGGATGAAGAGAGCGAGGAGGAGGCGAAGGCGCGGCTGGAGGAGGTCCTGGCCGGGACGGAGGTCATTCTGAGCAACCCCGTGGTGCCGGACGGCATCGTTTCGCGGGCGCCGAAGCTCAGGTGGCTGCAGCTGACCAGCGCGGGCGTGGACCGCCTGCTGGACGCGCCCGTGGTCCGCTCGCGCGTCACGGTGACCACGGCCAGCGGCATCCACGCCGTGCCCATCAGCGAGTACGTGCTGGGGGCGATGCTGGCGTTCGCCAAGGGGTTCCCGCGGGCGCTGAAGGCGCAGGCGGAGGGCACGTGGCGCCCCTTCTGGCCCGAGGAGCTGGAAGGCAAGACCGTGGGCATCGCCGGCATGGGGGCGATCGGCCGCCGCGTGGCGCAGCTTTCGCGCGCGCTGGGGTTGCGGGTGCTGGCGATGCGCCGCTCCGCCGAGCGGCGGCTTGTGGGCGGCGAGACGGGAGACCCGTGCGTGGACGAGCTGCTGCCGCCGTCTGAGCTGCCGTACCTGCTGGCGGAGAGCGACTACGTGGTCGTGGCCGCGCCGCTGACGCCGGAGACGCGCGGGATGTTCGGGGAGGCCGAGCTGCGGGCGATGAAGCCGACGGCGGTGATCATCAACATCGCCCGCGGAGCGCTGATCGACGAGGGGGCGCTGGCGAGGGCGCTCAAGGAGCGCTGGATCGCGGGGGCGGCGCTGGACGTGTTCGAGCGCGAGCCCTTGCCGGCGGAGAGCGCACTGTGGGCGCTGGATAACGTGCTGCTGACGCCGCACATCAGCGGGGGGACGCCGCGCTACATGGAGCGGGCGGTGGACCTGTTCTGCGATAACCTGCGCCGCTACCTGGACGGGCGGCCGCTGCTGAACGTGGTGGACCCGGAGCGGGGGTACTGATCAGGCCGCCCGCCGAAAATTTAACCGCAGATTACGCAGATTGAGCGCAGATTGGCGCAGATTGGCTTTGGGATGGGGTTGTGTGGGCGGTTGAGCCGAACGGTTAAGTTCGCGCCGAGTTCGGCGAGCACGGCGCCGGACGCCGTGCTATAATCGGCGGCCAGAACCAAGGGGGGTTCCAGACGTATGCGCCTGCCAGCGTTCATTTCAACTGCAGCCGTCCTCGTCATGCTTGCCGCGCGGTGACATCGATGACTTCTACCGGCAGTTGTCGAAATTCGATGGACTTACTGCAAATGAAGATGCCTTGCCCGAGCGCTTTCTGCAGATCCAAGAGTAGCGGTACGCCGATGGAAGTATCAGCGTCGACCGCTCGAACCCTCTTGGTGAAATGGCCGTGACGACTTCCATCGGGCAGCCAGGTAGGTCATTCGCCGAGACGGCAACGTTCTGGGGTCGCTGGCTGGCTGTCCTACCAGCGGCCGTCCTGTCTCTCATTGTTGCCACCTTCCCGATTCACTGGGCGGTGTTGATGATTACTAGCGGATCAAAAGAGGATGGGAGTTTTGGAATAACCGACTTACCACCAGAAACGCTGGAACGCCTTGCCGTGGCGTTCTTGGCGCCAATGGCTTACGTCGTGGCCGGCGCTAAGGTTGCGCCAATCTATAAACTCCAGGCGGCAGTCGTCCTCATCATCTTGCTAGCGATAGTTCTCTCGGCCAGCGCAACATACGTCGCATCGAACGGCAACCTCGATTACGAAGCCTGGGGCTGGGTGGAGTTCGTTGCCGTCGTCGCACTCTGGATCGGCGGGACGATCGCTGGTGTCTACTACATCAACGAGAAAGAGCGGCAGTGAATGCTCAGGGCCAGCCCAGCCCCGCGAGAGGACGTGCTCCTGTGGATAGACGGCCTGAAGACAGCGGCGACGAGTTCGAACTAGAACAGCAGCGCCAGATAAGAGAAAACACCTTCGACTGGGAGGCGCTGGATCAGGCACGCGGTCCGGCAAACCCAATCGACTACTGGCGGGAAACCGGCTTAGCCGCCGGGCAGCTTCGGGGATGTCTGATGATCCCGCTCGGATTCATCATCTACTTCGGTGGCTTCGTCGCCCTCATCGCTTGGGGAAATAGCATCTTGATCCTGTTCCTCTGGATGTTCTTAATCGGCCCGATTACAGTCTCCCTTGTCGCCTTCGGCCTAACGTGGGTCATGCTGCCGATTGCCGCAGTCCTCATGCTGATGGCTAAGGTCCTCCATTGGGGCGAGGAGAAGTCCAGCCGATGAGCCCAGCGACACCTCCGGCCCGAGCGCGCAGCAGCGCTTACCAGCTCGGCCACGGCGACGCGAGCGCTAGAATCGCAGCCATGAAGGTACCCACGGCGTTGTTCGCGGTCGCGTTCCTGTTTGTGGTCGCGGTGGTAATGGGTGCCTGCAGCAGCGACGGAGGGTCAGGAAACAGCACGGTAACTTCTGGACCCTCCGCACAGGACACGACCCCGCCGATACTGGGCGACATCCGCAGTGGCGGGACGTCCGCTAACGACGATCTGCTCAAGAAGCTCGCGCTGACCGAGGAGGATCTTCCGCCGGGATTCCAACTGAATAGTGAAGACACCACCGATGTCAGCGGATCCAGTCTGTACATCGCCCGGTACTTTAACGAACAAGCGTCAGCGGACGAGGGGTTGTCCGGCGGTCAGCCACTTACCGCCGAAGTCGACCTCTATCTTTTTGAGACCGCCGATCAAGCCCTCGACTTCTACACAGCGATGAAGTCCAAGACAGCTGAGCAGTGGACGGCATCGACCGAAGGCGGCCGCCACCTCCCCAACGACCCTGATTTCGAACGCCTTGATGGGGCCGCCCGACTTCTGCAAGTTCCTGTCGCAGGCGACGCCTTCGGCGTGGAGATTTCGGAGCGCATCCTACACCGTCCTAGCGGGGAAGAGAAAACGTTCTTCGACGTGACGGCCCTCGTGCTGGTCAATCGGGCGATCGCCAGTTTCGACTACGGCACGATTGGTCGCCCGGTCAACATTGACACCCTCGTGCCGTTCGCCGAGAAACTTCAAGAACGTTTGCGACTGGGCCTACGGGCAGACCTTGGCAACTGAACCGATGGCTGCTTTTGTGAGCAAGGCGGTCTAACTTGTCACCAATTGTCTCAAAGCTGTATGCCAACGGGGTGGCCCTCGGGATGTTTGGTACTCTACTGACGCTGATAGGCTGGGCCGTGGGTGCTGCTGCTGACTTCTGGTGGCTGCTTTGGGTCGGTCTCGCAATCTTTGGCGTGGGCGCATTCCTCTGGATTGTGGCTAGCACAGCCATTCATAGGGCCTGGGGCGGCGTGCCTTTCTGGACGGGATTGATACTGGCCCTGATCGGGCTCATCCGCGGATTGAGCGTTCATGGCTTGCCCTTACTATGGACAGGACTCGGCGTGATGATAGCCGGATTCGTGGCGTCGTTCATTGGCAATTCTTTGACCGACAGGAGATACTAACCGGCCCCTTCCGAGGCGTCATCTTCGACCTGGGACGCCGTCCGGCCGCAGAAAGAGGCAGGTGGGAGGTGGAGTGCTAGGTAGATGTACGGCCTAGAAAGCTGATCTCGTCAACTCCTTAGCGGCGGCGATTAAGCGCTATTCTTCGCCCATGCGATTGCCTCAAATTCCGCGATTGGGGCAACGAAGAACGCGTCGAACTCGCCAAACCTATGTTAAGTGAAGAGGACCACAAAACCTGTACTGGCGCGGGACGTTGGACGAATGGACTCGCTTTCATGCCTGAGGCTTTGTTGCTGGCCTAAGCTGTCGTGCTGTCGGCCTACGCTGTTTGCACGGGGCGCGGGCGCTCCGGCGGGACCGCCTGCGTGGGCTCCAGCCGCGGCTGCTCTTCCTGGCGCTCCGGGTGCAGGGCCGCGGCCAGCACCTCGTCCACGTGCTCGACGAGGAGGAACTCGAGGTCGCGGCGCACCTCTTCGGGCACGTCCACCAGGTCGTTCTCGTTGTCGCGGGGGATGATCACGCGCTTGCTGCCGGCGCGGTGGGCGGCCAGCACCTTATCGCGGACGGCGCCCACGGGCAGGACCTTGCCGCGCAGGGTGATCTCGCCGGTCATGGCCACCTCCTTGCGCACGGGGCGCCTGGTGATGGCGGAGACGAGGGCGGTGGCCATGGTCACGCCGGCCGAGGGGCCGTCTTTGGGGATGGCGCCGGCCGGGACGTGGATGTGGATGTCGTTCTTCTCGAAGAAGCCGCTGGAGACGCCCAGCAGGCCGGCGCGGGAGCGGGCGTAGGTGAGGGCGGCCTGGGCGGATTCCTGCATCACCTCGCCGAGCTTGCCGGTGAGGATGAGCCGGCCCTTGCCGGGCACGGTCGTAGCCTCCACGAAAAGGACGTCGCCGCCGGCCATCGTGGCGGCCAGGCCCGTCGCCACGCCCACTTCGTCCCTGGCGGACGCCAGTTCCCAGCGGAAGCGCAGGGGGCCGAGGAACTCCGCGAGGGTCTCGTCGGTGACGACGATCTGTTCGTGCTCCTCGGCGGCGATGCGGCGGGCCACGCCCCGGCAGACGCTGCCCAGCTCGCGCTCCAGGCTGCGGACGCCGGCCTCGCGGGTGTAGGAGCGGATGATCTCGCGGATGGCGGCTTCCGTCACGCGCAGCTGGTCTTCGGGGATGCCGTTTTCGCGCAGCTGGCGGGGGAGGAGATAACGCTTGCCGATCTCCAGCTTCTCGTGCTCCGTGTAGCCGGGCAGCTCGATGATCTCCATGCGGTCGCGGAGGGGGCCGGGTATGGTGTCCTGGAGGTTGGCCGTGGCGACGAAGAAGACGCGGGAGAGGTCGAAGGCGACATCGAGGTAGTGGTCCGTGAAGGTGGAGTTCTGGGCCGGGTCCAGCACCTCCAGCAAGGCGGAGGCCGGGTCGCCGCGGAAGTCCACGCCCAGCTTGTCCATTTCGTCCAGCATGAAGAGCGGGTTGTGGGAGGCGGCGCGCTTGATCTCCTGGATGATGCGGCCGGGCATGGCGCCGACGTAGGTGCGGCGGTGGCCGCGGATCTCCGCCTCGTCGCGGATGCCGCCGAGCGATATGCGGATGAACTTACGGCCGAGGGCGCGGGCGATGGACTGGCCCAGGGACGTTTTGCCGGTGCCGGGCGGGCCGACGAAGCAGAGGATGGGGCCGCGGGTCTCGCCGTGCTTGAGCTTGATCACGGCCAGGAAGTCCAGGATGCGGCGCTTCACCTTTTCCAGGCCGTAGTGGTCCTCGTCGAGGATCTGCTCGGCGCGGGCGATGTCCAGGTTGTCTTCGGTGGTCTTGCTCCAGGGCAGGTCCGCGAGCCACTCCAGGTAAGTGCGGGCCACCTGGTATTCGGGCGACATGGTGGGGATAGCGTTGAGGCGCTGCAGCTCGCGGTCCGCCTCGCGGCGGGGGCCCTCCGGGAGGCCGGCCTCTTCCAGGCGCTTCTTCAGCTCGGCGAGCTCCGGGGTGATGTCGCCTTCGCCCAGCTCCTTCTGGATGGCCTTCATCTGCTCGCGCAGGATGAACTCGCGCTGGCGCTTGTCGATCTCGCCGCGCACGTCGGACTGGATCTTGGACTGCACCTCCAGGACCTCGATCTCGTGGCGGAGCAGTTCCTGGACGTGCGCCAGGCGCTTGTTCACGTCCAGCTCCTGGAGCACAGCGTAGCGGTCGTCCGGCGCGAGCTGCAGGTTGGCGGCGATAAAGTCGGCGAGCGCCGCCGGATCGGTGATGCTGGAGACGGCGGACTGCAGCTCCGCGGGCAGGTTGTCAGAGAGCGTGACGACGCGGCCGAACGTCTCGCCGGCCTCGCGCATGATCGCCTCGAGCTCGAGGGTGCGGTCTACGCGCTCCTCCAGGCGTTCCACGCGGCCGCGCACGGGCAGGTCTTCCTGCTCCAGGGCGGCAAGGCGGACGCGGGCCAGGCCCTGCAGGATGGCGTGGACGGAGCCGTCCGGGGCTTTGGCCATGCGCACTATGGTGGCGGCGGTGCCGGTATTCCTGAGGGCGCCCTCGAAGCGGCCCTCCTCCAGCGCTTCCTGGGGGAAGATGCCGAGCGTTTTGACCTCGGAGGCGGCGGCCTCGTCGATGGCCATGATATCCCGCTTTTCCGTGGCCAGCACGGGCATGAGCTGCTGCGGGAACATGATGTTAGCCCCGCTGCGGATGACGGGGATGACGTCCGGTATGTGCACCTCTTCCGCGTGCGGCGGCTGCCGTCCGGGCGCGCCGGCGGCGGGGGCTGTCTTGCTCGCGTCGCTCATGTCCTCTTCTTGCGGCATCGGCTGGAGGGGAGAGACGCCCTTAGTGGACGACTATGCGCAGCTGGCGGCCGATGGTGGGTGACGCCTTTGGCAGCGATATCTCCAGGATGCCATCTTTATAGACGGCCTGGGCCCCGTCCGAGTTAACTTCCGCCGGCAGGACAAGCTCGCGCTGGAAGGCCCCGTGGCTGATCTCCATCTGCGAGTAGACGCGCTGCGGCCGGCCGAGGAGGGGCCGGCGGTGCCCGCGGATGAAGAGCGTGGCGCCGTCCGTCTGCAGGTCGATCTCCTGCTCGGCGATACCCGCCATCTCCATGACGACGATGACCTCGGTCTCGGTTTCGTAGACGTCCACGGGCGGCTCCATGAAGGGCTCGCAGAAGCCGGGGCGGCCGGGCGCGCCCAGCACCCGCTGATAGGCCTGCTCCATCCGCTCGCGGATGTGCTCAAACTGCGAAAAGATATCTGCTGCGGTCTGCCGGGGCATGGGCCACCTCCGCTGCTGCTGTCCCTGCGCCTAGGGAGTGGGGGCCGGGGCTTCCACGATCATCTCGACTTCGACGGCGATGTTGAGCGGGAGCTCGGCCATGCCCACGGAGCTGCGGGCATGGGCCCCCTTCTCGTCACCAAACAACTCTAGCAGCAATGCGGACGCCCCGTCCATGACGACGTGCTGCTGGTTGAAGCCGGGCGCGCTGTTGACGAAGCCCAGGAGCTTGACGATGCGCGAGACGTGGTCCAGGTCCGGCACCTCTTCCTTGAGCGCGGACAGGCAGTTGAGGACGCAGAGCCGGGCGGCCTCCTGCGCCTGCGGGATATCGACTTCCGCGCCGACCTTGCCGAAGACGGCGCCCTGCGCGCGCATGGGGCCGGCGCCGGAGAGGAAGACGAGGTTGCCGGAGCGGGCGGCGCCCACGTACCGGCCGTAAGAGCGCCGGGCGGGGAGCTGGAGCCCCAGCTCCTGGAGGCGGCTCTCTACGTGTCCCACGTGGGGGCTACTTGCCCTTACCGGGCTGGGCGCCGTTGCCGCCGGGGCGGCGGCGCGGCCTGGCAGCGCCCTTCGGGGCCTCGGGCGCTTTGCGCGTCTTCGGCGCCTTGGCGTCCGTCTTCACCTCGGCGCCCGTGGGCAGCTCATCGCCTACGCCGAACTCGCGGCGCATATCGATGACGGCCACGGCCGCCACGCGGTCGTTGTCGCCCACGTCCATGAGGGTGACGCCCTGGGTGGACCGGCCCTGGAGGGAGATGTGGGCGACAGGGGTGCGCAGGACGATGCCGCCCTCGGAGATGAGCATGAGCTCGTGCTCCGCCTCGACCAGGCGAGCGGCGATCAGCTCGCCGGTCTTGGGGTTGGTCTTGAAGGTGATGACGCCCTGGCCGCCGCGGCCGTGGCGGGGGTAGTCCTCTACCGGCGTGCGCTTGCCAAAGCCGAACTCTGTGACGACGAGCAGCGCCTGGTCCGCCTTGGCGATGTCCATGCCGACGACCTTGTCGCCGGAGGGGAGGCGGACGCCCTTGACGCCGCCGGAGAGGCGGGAGGCGGCCCGCAGCGTCTTCACGGCGAAGCGGATGGCCTGGCCGCGGGTGGTGACGATGATGGCGTCCTCTGCCTCCGCCGCCATCTTCGCCGAGACGAACTCGTCCGCAGGCTCGAGGTCCATGGCGATGAGGCCGTCGCGGCGGACGTTGGCGAAGTTCTTCATGGGGGTCTTCTTTACCTCGCCCAGCTTTGTCGCCATCACCATGTACTCGTGCTCCGTGTGCGGCGGGACGCGGACCACGGTGGTCACGCGCTCGTTCTGGTTGAGCATGAGGAGCTGCATGATGGACTGGCCTCGGCTTTCGCGTCGCTCCTCCAGCACCTCGTATGTTTTAACCTGGAAGCAGCGGCCGCGGTCCGTGAAGAAGATGAGTTTGTCGTGCGTATCGGCCACTACGAGGTGGCGCACAGCGTCGTCCTCGCGGGTCTTCATGCCGATAATGCCGACGCCGCCGCGGCGCTGCGCGCGATAGGTGCTGAGCGGCATGCGCTTGATGTAGCCGCGCGACGAGATGGTGACGACGACCTCCTGGTGGGCCACCATGTCCTCTTCCGAGAACTCTTCGGGCTCCTGCTCCATGATCATCGTGCGGCGCTCGTCCCCGAACTTCTTCTTGAGATCGACGGCGTCGTCCTTGATCAGGAAGTCGATCTTGCGGGGGTTGGCCAGGAGGTCCTCCAGGTAGGCGATCTCCTTGATCAGCTCGGCGTACTCGTCCTGGATCTTCTGGCGCTCCAGGCGGGCCAGACGGCGCAGCTGCATGTCCAGCACGGCCTGGGCCTGGCGGTCGCTGAGGCCGAAGGGGGCGGCCATGAGCCTGGCCTTGGCGTCTTCGGCGGAATCGGCGCCGCGGATGGTCTTGATGACCTCGTCCAGCATGTCGAGGGCCTTGAGCAGGCCTTCCAGGATGTGCGCGCGGTCCTTCGCCTTCTCCAGGTCGAACTCGGAGCGGCGGCGGATGACCTCGCGCCGGTGGTTGATGTAGCACTCCAGGATCTTCTTGACGCTGACGGTGCGGGGCTGGCCGTCCACGAGGGCCAGCATGTTGACCGCGAAGGCCGTCTGCATGGCCGTGTGCTTGTAGAGGGAGTTGAGCAGCTGCTTGGGCTGGGCCTCGCGCTTGAGCTCGATGACGATGCGCATGCCGTGGCGGTCCGACTCGTCGCGCAGGTCGGCGATGCCCTCGATGCGCTTGGCGCGGACGAGGTCGGCGATCTTCTCGATCAGCGCGGCCTTGTTCACCTGGTAGGGCAGCTCCGTGACGATGATCTGGTTGCGGTTGCCCTTGGCCATCTCCTCGATGTGCACGCGGGCGCGCTGGACGACGCGGCCCTTGCCGTCGGCGTAGGCGGTGCGGATGGCGTCGCGCCGTTCAGTGGTGGGGCCCTGGCCGTCGGTAGCGGGCAGGCGGACGGTCTCGTAGCGGAAGATGACGCCGCCGGTGGGGAAGTCCGGCCCGTGCACGATGTCGCTCAGCTCCTCCATCGTCGTCTCGGGGTTTTCGATGAGGAGGGCGATGGCGTCGCAGAGCTCGCCCAGGTTGTGGGGCGGGATGTTCGTGGCCATGCCGACGGCGATACCGGAGGCGCCGTTGGCGAGCAGGTTGGGCAGGCGCGCGGGCAGGGGGATGGGCTCCTTCAGGGAGTCGTCGAAGTTGGCGACGAAATCGACCGTATTCTTATCGATGTCCGCCAGCAGCTCCATGGCGATGGCGGCCAGGCGCGCCTCCGTGTAGCGCATGGCGGCGGGGGGGTCGTTGTCTACGGAGCCGAAGTTGCCCTGGCCGTCCACGAGGGGGTAGCGCAGGCTGAAGAGCTGGGCCAGGCGGACCATGGCCTCGTAGACGGGGGCGTCGCCGTGGGGGTGGTACTTGCCCATGACCTCGCCGACGATGCGGGCGCTCTTCTTGTAGGAGGAGCCGGGCCCCAGGCTCATGTCGTGCATGGCGTAGAGGATGCGGCGCTGCACGGGCTTGAGGCCGTCGCGGATATCGGGCAAGGCGCGCGCCACGATGACGGACATGGCGTAGTCCAGGTAGGAGGAGCGCATCTCCTCCTCGATCTTGGTGTGCCGCACGTTGCCCATGGCAAATGCGTCGAGGGTCATGGGAACTCCTTACAGACGGCCGGCCTGGGGGACGGCAGACGCTGCGCGGGGGTTTCGCGGCTGGGGGTCCGGCGGGCTGCCCGCAAGGCCGGCAGGCCTCCGGCCGCGACAAATCGTACAGTCACGCAAACATTATATCTGAAACTGCCGATAAGTTCAGCAAAAGTGCGCGGCGGAGGCCAGCGCGGGGGAATGTAGCCAGGGGCTTGCAGGGGCGACCGGACGGTAGCCCCTACGCTTCGCGACAGGCGGCGACGGTCTCGTCGTCGAGCAACGAGGCCCATTTTGGTAACATTTCGCGGCTTCGAGCCATCTATATTCACGAATTCATGGCCATGCTCGCAACATCCCCTGGGATAGCGACGCCTGGCGGTACAGGAGGAACAAGATCATGGACAACGCGATAGGAACCAACCGCCGTTCTGGCCGGTGGCTCTTCAGCTTCATCTGCCTTGGCGCAATAGCAGCGGTCGCTCTGGGTGCGCTGGCCGCGTGGCAGGCGGACGTACAGCGCTCCAGGGCAGACGAGATGGAGTCCCACGCGGCCTCCGCTGCCCTCCTTCAAGGGGCAGGGGTGGAGGCTAGAGCCAGCGCTGAGCTGCTCCGAACGTACGTGGAGACAGGCGACGAAGCGCTGCTGCCGCAGTTCCAAAGCCACGCCACAGTGGCACTGGAGGGCGTGACCGGGGCCGCCGCCCAGGGCGCCGAGAGCGCGCGCGTGATCGCCGGTCAGGGCTCGGGGCTGATCGAGTCGGCGGGACAGGTCATCGCGCTGCGCAAGGTCGGCGACGTCCAGGGCGCGGCTGCGGCTATGGAGCAGATGTCGCTTGCGTTCGAGGGCCTCTCGGTTGAGCTGGAGAACGCCATCGTCGCGGAACAGGGGAAGGCCGCTACCCTGGAGGACAGCGCCGCAAGTGCGGACGCCCTGTCGTCACGGCTTCTCTTGGCCGGCCTCATCGCGGGTGGACTTGTGGCGATAGGCGCCGTGGCGTTCGCTACCGGCGCCATCTTCGGACGCAGGACCCCGAAGACAGCCTCTCCGATCTAAGCGTGAGCCGGGCGCCCGTCAGAAGGGACGGTCAGGCAAGATGAGCGAGAGTATGGCCGAAGCGATCAAGCCGGCGGGGTGTGGTCCGTGGTAAACCCCCTGGCCTCCGTAAAAGCGCGCATGATCGCCGGCTTCGCGCTGTTCACGATCATCCTCGCCGTTGTGGCGGGTGGGTCGGCCTGGCAGGCCCGCGTCCACCAGTCGGACCTGGACGACCTGGAGTCCCACTCGCGCACGGCGACGCTGCTGCAGGAGGCGGAGGCTCAGGGCGGGGCCGCCGCGCTGTTGTTGCAGCGCTACGTCATCGCCGGCGATGACACTCTGATCCCCGAGATCAAGACCCATGCTGCTGCGGCCGTGGACAGCCTGGCCGAGGCCGCCTTCCTCTCGGGCGCGAGCGGCGACAGCGAGATCGCCAGCGCGGGAGTCAGACTGGCCCAGGGCGCCGGGGAGATCGCGACTCTGCGGCAAGCCGGCCATCAGGAGGCCGCGGCGGCAGCGATGGAAGAAATCGTCCCTGTGTTCCGGGACTTCAGGCTCAAGCTCGAGGCCGACACCGAACAGGAGACCCAAAACGTCGCGGACCTGCGCGCCAGAGCCGACAAGGCCGGGGCTGTGGTCTTGTGGCTTCTGATCCTGTCGGGCGCTATCGGCGCTGCCATCGGGATGGCGGGATCCGTCCTGATCGCCCGATCCATAATCAAGCCGCTCTCGTCCCTGGAGGCGACGGCGCTCGCCGCGTCCAAAGGCGATCTGTCTGCCCGGGCGCCGGCGACCGGGCCGCGGGAGCTGGCCCATCTGGGGTCGGTCCTCAATCATATGATGTCCGCGGTGGAGGCCCGCACCCGCGAGCTGACGGCGGCCTACGAAGAGCTGAGCGAGCGCAACACGCAGCTAACGGACGCCCGCGCCCAGGCAACCACCGATGCCCTCACCAGCCTGGGCAACCACCGGTCGTTCCACAAGAGGATCAGAGAAGAGTTCGCCGAAGCGGAGAGCGGTGGCACCCCCGTCGGGCTCCTCCTCTTCGACGTTGATAACTTCAAGGAGTTCAACGACTCGTTGGGCCACCTGGCCGGCGACGACATCCTGCGCCAGGTGGCGATCACCCTCGCGGACACGACCAAGCGCGACGACGCCTACCGATACGGCGGGGATGAGTTCGCTATCGTGGCGCCGGGAACTGACCTGCGCGGGGTGGCTGCGGCCGCCGAAAGGCTACGTGTGGCGATGGAGCGCATGGCCACCGTTGACGGGTTAAAGGTCACCGTAAGCGTGGGGGTCGCGAGCTTCCCGGAGACGGCCGCCTCGGCGGAGGAGCTCATCTACAGGGCGGACATGGCGATGTACTGGGCCAAGTCCACCGGCAAGAACCGCGTCGGCGACTGGGACGGCCTGGTGGCCCACCGCAGCAACGGGTCGGTGCCGAACCGCCTCGGTTACCGCGACGGCAAGATACGCGACGCCGTCGTCTCGCTGGTTTCCGCACTGGCTGCCAAAGACCCTCTGACGCGCGACCACATCGAGCGCTGCTCCAGGTACACCGCCCAGCTTGCGGAAGAGCTCGGCCTCGGCCAGCGGGAGGTCTCCATCCTGCGCCTGGCTTCCCTGCTGCACGATATCGGGAAACTTGTTGTGCCCGTAGAGGTCCTATGCAAGCCCGGCCCGCTCACGGAAGAGGAGTGGTCCCAGATGAAGCAACACCCCACTCATGCGCTGCATATCCTGGGGCCCATAGATTCCGTGGCCGAGGCCGTGCCTGCCATCCTCCATCACCACGAGCACTTCGACGGGTCGGGCTACCCCGGCGGGCTCGCGGGCGAGGATATCCCCATAGAGTCCCGGATCATGCTGGTAGCTGATGCCTTCGATGCCATGACCACGGACCGTCCCTATCGGAAGGGCATGTCCGTCGAAAGGGCCATCGCCGAACTGAAGACCCACAGCGGCACTCAGTTTGATCCCACGATTGTTAAGGCCTTCGTCGAAATGCTCTCCCGCAAGGGGGCCCATCCTTTAGTCTCAGCGGCCGCTGCCGCCGGCTCGCCGGGGCGGCGCTAGCTGTAGCTCGCACACAGGTTGTTTACGGCCAGATGACTGTCGCCCCGATGCATCGGGGGCTGCCGCCCGGGCCTATGGCTCGCGGCAGGCTGCCACGAAGGCCGCGAACAGCGGTTCCGCGTCCGGCCGCATCTCCGGGCGTTCCGGATGCCACTGCACGCCCATGACCCAGCGGCGGTCTGTGGCCTCCACCGCCTCCACGAACCCGTCGGGAGAGCGGGCGACAGCGCCCAGCGGCGCTGCCACGCGGTCCGGCGTCACGCCCTGATGGTGTCGGGAGTTGACGCGCAGGGTCCGGCCGGGGCCATAGACGGCGGCCAGGCGGCTGCGGGGGCCGTCCAGCGTGACCTCGTGCCAGCTGGAGGCGCTGTCCGCGAGCCACTTGTGTCCGTCGCTCTGGATGTCCTGTAAGAGGGCGCCGCCGAGGGCGACATTGAGCAGTTGGTGGCCGCGGCAGATGCAGAGCACGGGGAGATCGCGTTCCAGGGCCCGGCGCAGGAGGCCGAGTTCGTGCTGGTCGCGCTCCTTGTTGGGCCTGTCCGTGCCGGGCCGGCGCTTTTCGCCGTACAGGCTGGGGTCCACGTCCGCGCCGCCCGTGAGCAGGAGGCCCTGGGCGCCGGCGGGCAAATCCGCGCTGTCCACGAGCACGTACTCCGCGCCGGCGGCGAGGAGCGAGTCGTAGTAGTACTTCGTGCGCTCCCAGGTGGGCGCGCGCCAGTGGGGGACGGCGATGAGGGGGCGGCGCGACATGACGGCAGTATGATACAACACCGCGGTCTGAGGGCTGCGGCAGCGACGCCGGCTGATGCCACGCCTTTCAGGGTGTGGTTTTGCCCGCGGGGCGCAGCAACCAGCGAGACGCTGTCCCCGGCCGCCTCACTTGACCAGCCGTCTGCGCATGGCGTAGACGGCGACGGTGTAGGCGACGGCGGTGACCACAAGCATCCAGGCGATGTCTCCCAGGTGGCCCCAGTGCGGGTCGCCCTGCACGAGGCCGCGGTAGACGTTGACGACGTGCGAGGCGGGGGTGAACCAGGCGACGACGCGCACCCATTCCGGCAGGCGGTCCAGCGGGAAGAAGACGCCCGCCAGCCAGAACTGGGGCGTGATGAAGGCGGCGAAGAAGTAGTTGAGCGTGCTGATGGAGCGTGCGATGGAGGTGTAGCAGAGGGAGATAGCAGCGAACATTAGCCCCGGCAGGAGCGCCAGGGGCAGGATGAGGACGGCCAGCGGCGACTCCACGGCCCCGAAGGCGCTGACCAGCACGAGGATGTAGACCACGCTGACGGCGGCGCGGGTGGCGGCCCAGAGGATCTCGCCGGTGACCACGTCGTCGATGCTGGCGGGGGTGGAGACGATGGCGTCGTAGGTGCGCTGGTTCTCCATGCGGAAGAAGGAGCCCCAGCCGGTCTCGCCGGCGGCGACCCACATGGGGAAGACGGCCAGCAGCCCAGGGGCGATGTAGTCCACGTAGCTCTGCTTCACCGGCAGCTCCACGAAGCCGCCCAGCCCGAGGCCCAGAGCCACCAGGGTGATGAGGGGGTCGACGATGGGCCAGACGACCTCCGAGCGCCAGATGTTGAAGTAGACGTCGCGGTTGCGCTGCCAGACGCGCAGGGCGAGGTGGGAGACGCTGGGCAGGGCGATGGCGCGGCGGGGGAGGGCGACGGCGATCATGGAGCGGCCATCAGCTCAGCTGGAGTGCGCACGGTTACCACTGTTGTGGCGCGTTCCCTCTGTTCGCGATCCCAGGTGACGAGTGGAAGGCCCAACTCGCGCGCAAGGGCGACATAGACGGAGTCTGCGCCACGCAGGCGGAACTGTGCGGAAAGCTGCGCCGCCAACCGGGCACGCTCGTGTCCGAGGGGAACGATGTGGACCTGGAGGAGGTTCACTATCTGCGAGAGAGCGCGTCGGGCGTGCAGCTCACTGGCAACTCGAGAGAGGGGACCTGTGACCTCCGGAAGCAGCAATGTGGGCGCGATGAGCTCGACTTGCTGGTTCAGAACATGGTTCAGCCAGCGGTAGCTGGCAGCGTGGTTCACATCTGGAACAATATACCGAGATACCCAAACGCTGGCATCTACCACGAACATGGATTAGCGGCGCTGCTCGCTGACGAGATTCGCGGCTGACACTCCCGGTGGCAGACGTTTTGCGATCTCCGCTGCGGTCTCGTCCATTTCTGCCCAGACAGTACGCCAGTCCTCTTTTTTTTCAGGCGCTTCAACGGGGACGAGCCAGGCGACGACCCGACCCCGATAGGTGATGTCGAACGACTCCTTCTTTTCGCGCACCCTGCGCATGATCTCGCTGATGTGTTGCTTTAGTTCCCGGACGCCGATTTCCGCCATCGCTACTCCTCCATGTGGTCTCTTTTGTGACTACATTGTACTCGTGCGACTATTCCCCCGCCAGCCCCCTGCCGGTGAGCTTCAGGAAGACGTCCTCCAGGTTCGCCCGGCGGTAGACCACCTTGTCCGCGTCCACCTTGAGGGAGGCGGCGTCCAGGCCGTCGTCGCCGCGGACGTAGACGTAGAGGATGTCCTCCACCTCTTCCACGGTGACGCCGTTGCGGCTGGCGAGCTGCTGCAGGATGGGCCCGCGGTCTTCCTCGCCGACGTGCACCTCGATCACCTCGCGGCCCGCGTGGCGGAGCACGAGATCCGGCGGCGTGCCCTCCGCCATGATCCTCCCCTGGTGCAGGATGACTATGCGGTCGCACAGGCGCTCCGCCTCGTCCATGTAGTGCGAGGTGAGGAGCATGGTGACGCCCTGCGAGCGCAGGTAGCGCAGCTTTTGCCACACCAGGTGCCGGGCCTGCGGGTCCAGGCCCGTCGTCGGCTCGTCCAGCACCATGATCCGGGGCGCGTTCAGAAGCCCGCGGGCGATGGTGAGCCGCCGCTTGAGCCCGCCCGATAGCTCGTCGATACGCTCGTTCCGCTTCTCGGTGAGCTGCAGCAGGGCCAGGCTTTCCTCGATGCGCTCCTCTGTGACCTGGCGCGGCAGGTCGAAGTAGCGGGCGTAGGCGCGCAGGTTCTGGCGTACGGTCAGGTCCGGGTCCAGGTTGTTCTCCTGCGGGACGACGCCCAGGATGGACTTGATGCGCCGGGGCTGGTCCTGCACGCGCATGCCGTCCACCAGCAGCTCCCCGGAGGTCACCGGCGAGACGCAGGAGATCATGCGGATGGTGGTGGTCTTGCCGGCGCCGTTGGGGCCCAGGATGCCGAAGCACTCGCCGGCGCGAACGGAGAACGAGATGCCGTCTACGGCGGTGAAATCGCCGTAGCGCTTGGTCAGGTCGCGGGCGACGATGATGTCGGGCATGGGGCAGCGAGACCATGATAGCAAGTCGCGCCGCCAGGCGGTTGCGGTCGGCCAGTGCACCACACCCTGAAGGGCGTGGCATCGATGCAGATACGATGCCCCAGCGTTCCCGCCATGGTCGCCCTCGCTGACCCAAGCGCCCCTCTCTTTCTCGCACCGGCTCTCGACATGCGAAGGCGGGTCTGGCGACACGCTGGGGGTGGAGCCGCTGCGCCTCGAAGCCCAACAGGCGCCGCTTCAGCCCTCCACGCAGCGCGGCGGCGTCAATTGGGCTGGTCGTCGCCGACCTTAGTGAAGCTCCATTCGAACTTCTCGAAGAGGTCAGGACTGTCGTAGTACCTGTGGCAGCTGCCGGAGATCGTGTGCGCCGTGGCGTCGATCTGCCAGGTGGTGTGGAAGCAGGTGTTACCGCTGGCGTCCGGCGTCTGCCTATGGAGTGGAGTCGCCCACTTCGCGGAACTGCCAGGTGAAGTCGTAGTGGGCCTCGCCGCCAAACGCGACGAGCCCGGCAACGAGAATGGCCGCCACGAGGATCAGCCGCATGACGCTACTTCCTCTTCCTCTGGAAGCGCCCTGAGCCGCTTCCGTCCAGCCGGTCGCTCAATTGGGCGGACCCGGCCCCAACCGGTGGAGATCCCACTCGAACTCAAACGTCCCCCTGCCTTCGGAGCCGAGGTACGAATAGCTGCCGGAGATCGTCCGGCCGTCTTCGCCCACGCGGAACTGCTCCGATTCGGGCGCTGCAAAGTAGTGGACGGGGGCATAACCGCCTGTAGCCTCGCACACTATCTCGATGAAGAACGTGGGATCGAGACCGTTCCCGCTGTAGAAGTAGCCGCCGTCGCCGTCCGGTCTCAGCAGAAGCTCCTGGTCATAGCGGGCGATCACGTTGCCTGCCGGAATTGTGCCGGAGTACTCCTCGCTGCATGGAGACCCGCCCATTCGAGTGTAGGAGTAGGTCCAGTCGATGTCGCCCTTCGGTATGTAGAGCAGGCATGGCTCAGGCTCAACTTCGCAATGGTAGTAGTAGTGGCCGTTGTCTTCCTCCGGGTCGTGGTACTCCCAGAGGAGTATGGCGTCGTTCATCACCACCCGGACGCCGCCTGTCGCTGGCTCGGTGAGCGTGGAGTGCGCAGTGCCGCGCCAGCCGCTGCAGCCGGGCGCCTGCGCCTTGACCCGCGGGTCGGGGTCGAAGGGCAGCGAGTCCGTCGGATGGCTGTTGCTGACGATGATGACGAGCTGGGTGAGGTCTTCCTCTTCGATGTCGCGGCAGAACTTCTTCCGCTCCGCGCCGGTCCAGTCCTCCGGTTCCTTCCACGAGAAGTCGATCTGCTTGATGGCCCAGACGTGTGCGTACTGCACACCGTGGAGGAGGTTCTCGAAGGTCACCTTGCGGACGCTGGGGTCGAATTTGAAGGAGTAGTACTTGGAGGCAAGACCGGGGACGGGGGAGTCCAGGAGGTAGACGTTGGGAGTGGCATTTTCAACCTTGTCGGTGGGGGGTTCCAGGCCGGACTTGAAGGTGTCGTCCGCGGTCTTGTACTGGTCTGGTTCCCGGACCGGGTCACGGTTCCAGTTGCTGACGGTGAAATCGTCGAAGTGTTCGTCGAGGTTGAAGGCGTCGTCCACCGCTGTGATGCCATCGGCGCCGGGCGTGGCCGCGTGTTGCCAAACGGATGTGACGATCCCGTCTCCTTCTTTCATCGACGCGAAGAAGAAGAAGAGCCACGACCCGTAGGCGTTCTTGTCGGATTCGGTCTCGCGTGTGAGCGTCTGACCGAGCCCCTTGAAGAAGTCCGCCAGGTAGCTGTAAGGGTAAGAAGGAATCTTGCCGAGCCGTTTCATCACCTGGTGTTCCGCCCAGGTGGCGGTACTCTCCATGAGCCAGCTCGTCTCGCCGGTGTCGTAGGCAAATTGTGCCGCATGAGTCAGTTCGTGGGCGGTTACGGAGATGAGGCTTTCTTGGTAGATGTCCTTGTCGATCATGAGGTAGCTTGAGGACTTGTTGTCCACAAACTCCGCAGCTCGTTGTGCCATGCCTGAGGCTGCTGCTGTCGCTAGAGTGCACTCGGGCTCGTCTGGGATGATCACGCAGCCGTCCCAACGGGGGTCGACCGCGCTCCTGTCGAGGAAGTAGAAATCGATGGCAGAGTCAGGGTTGATTTCGAGGTTGGGGATTTCGGCCTGATCCGGATTGGGGTAACGGAAGATGGCGGCCTTGCCTGGGGAAGCACCCAGGGCAGACCATGCCTGCGAGACGGCGTTCACGTATCGCTCTAGTTCGGCGTCGGACGTCGCCTTCAGCCACACGCGGGCGTTGGTGTTTGCCACCAGGAGGCTGCGCCAGGCCAGCGCGGGTCCCAGCGCCGCGAGCCCGGCGCCCTCCGGCAGGGTGTTGAAGATGCTGATGGGGTCGTTGGGGCGCGCGCGGAAGGGGGCGAGGCCGGCGAGGAGCTCCGGGCTGAGCTGAGCCTCGTTCTGGTCCACTTCAAAGAAGAGGTCTGAGCCGGCCTCCCAGTCCACGACGGGACTGCTGAACTCCGTTGGCAGACGCGCGTCTGCGTACAGGGCGTAGGCGCGGTACAGCAGCGATTCCTCGTACGTGATGTCGTCGGCCTCCAGAGCCGCGGCGATCAGCGCCTCGCTCGTGGGCGGCGGCGACCCGGTCGGTCCGGGCGTGGGCGAGCCGCTTTCGCCGAGCGTGTCGCCAATCTGCGGGCACGGCGGGCTGATGCTCACGGGGAGCGCGATGAGATCGCGCGCTATCTTCTGCGCATCGCCAATGCTGACGCTTCCGCTGCAGTCAACGTCTCCCCAATCGAAGCCGAAGCCCGGGACGCCGTCGCCGATGCCCGGGCAAGGCGGCGTCTGCGTGACGGCCAGCCCCACCAGGCTGCGGGACAGCTTCTGGGCATCGGCAATGCTGACGCCGCCGGAACAGTCGACGTCGCCGGAGAGAAGGACGCCGGCGCGGGCATCACCGAGCGACGCCAGCAGTGCGAGCGCGGCGACGACGAGGACGGCCGCAGCCAGGACGAAGGGAGTGGCCCGCAGGGGAAGAGGCTGACTGTACATCAAAGTGGCGCGGCCGGATTCCTGGAAGGGGCGCTTTCAGTCTATATACACTGGCTATATACCGTGGCCCCGGGCGACGGTCAAGAGGTTCGGGGCTACCTGCGCCCGTCCGCGAGCGCCAGCAGGAACTCGTAGACCAAGTTGGCGGCCAGCAGCGCCGTGATCTCTGAGGAGTCGTAGGCGGGCGCGACCTCGACGATGTCGAAGGCGGCGAGGGGCAGGCCGCGCAGGCCGCGCACCAGCGCGACTATCTCGCGGCTGGTGAGGCCGGCCACCTCCGGGGTGCCGGTGCCGGGGGCGAAGGCGGGGTCCACGCTGTCAATGTCGAGCGAGACGTAGACGGGACCGCGGGCGATGCGGTGAATGTCCTCGAGCGTGGCGCTCACGCCCCGGCGGGCGAACTCCTCCGCCGTGATGAGGTGGAAGCCGGCGGCGCGGGCCTCCGGGATGATGGCGGCGGAGATGGAGCCGCGGATGCCGACCTGGACGGAGGCGGCGGGATCGATCAGGCCTTCCTCGCTGGCGCGGCGGAAGACGGTGCCGTGGTGGTACGGCCGCTCCGGCGTGCCGGGCCAGAAGTCCGGGTGGGCGTCGAAGTGGACCAGCGAGAGGCGGCCGTGGCGGGCGGCGGCGGCCCGCAGCGCCGGCAGCGTGGTGGAGTGATCGCCGCCCAGGACCAGCGGGAAGACTCCGGCCGCCACGATGGGGGCGAGCTCCGCCCGCACGTGGTCCAGGGACTGCTCGATGTAGCCGGGGAAGACCTCGATGTCGCCGTAGTCGATGACGCGGAGCTTATCGAACGGCGGCTCTATCTTGTCGGGCTCCCAGTGGTGCGGCCGCAGCTGGCCGGAAGCGTCGCGGATGGCGCGGGGGCCGAAGCGGGCGCCGGAGCGGTACATGACGGCCATGTCCATGGGGACGCCGACGATGGCGACGTCCGTACGGGAGAGGTCGCGGCTGGCGGGGCAGCGGGCGAAGGTGTAGGCGCCGCCGTAGCGGGGCCCACGCTGCCAGTCCTGGGGTACGAGGCGGTCCTGCTCTCCGGTCATGCCCCGATGATAGCGGCGGGGCGGCAGGACGGCAACGAAAAAGGCCGGGGCGCGCGCTTTGGGCGCAGCAAGCCGGCGCCCCTACCGGGAACCGGCGTGATCGTTGGGCGCAGCAAGCAGCGCCCCTACTCCTCTTCCTCGGTCTCCGGCTCGATGCGCAGCTTGGCATCGTTGCCGCTGCCCAACTCGTAGATCGTGGCGTCGGTCTCTTCGGTTGTGTCATGGCCGGGGGGCCAGTCTTCCAGGTCTTCGCCGTCTTCGAAGTAAGTCTCGTCGTCGGCGTCCTGGCGCAGGAGGCGCTCCTTGACGTAGGGCCGGAAGGACTCTGTGACCGTGGGCGGGAAGGAGAGCTTGCCGGTCTGCGAGGCGTGCTGGAACGTCTCGCGGATGAAGACGCGGACCTGGTGTTCGTCCAGCCCGGAGATGGCAGCGACGTACTCGTTGCCGGCGTCCATGAGCTTGATCAGGCGCTGGCCGAGCTTGGGCTCGACCTCGCCCAGGTATTCGCCGACGAGGCTGTGGATGAGGAGCGAGCCGTTCTGGCGGTGGAGCTGGACCTGGTCGCCGGCGGTCATGCGGGCGACGACGTCCATGTTGGTGCGGGTGAGGGTGGTGATGCCGGTCTTGCCCATCTCCTCGATAAACATTTGAGGGGAGAGCTTCTGGTTGGCGGCGCGCGGCGGCGCGGCTTCGCCCAGGGTGGCCAGGCGGGTCAGGTTCTTGCGGGCGATCGTGTTCAGCGGATCGGCCTCGAGCGCCCTCATGTATGCCTCACGGGCGTCGGCGTAGCGGCCGAGTTCGGTCATGGCCTTGCCCAGCCGGTTGTAGGCGTCCACATCGCTGGGGAAGGACTCGATGATGCCCTTGTTCAGCTGAACGGCCTCTGTCCAGCGTCCCTGGAGGGCCATCTGGATGGCCACTTCGGCCTGCTGCTTCTTCGCTCTTGCGCGGTCTTCAGCTTGGAATACCATCAACCTCACCAACTCCAATGTTGCCGCATTGTACGGGTGAACCGCTCACCTCTGCAAGACCCGTCTGGTTACACATCGGTTATAACGTAGGTCTGCAGGGAGAAGTTCCCCGCGTCGCAATGTAAAGACGAATGTCCGCTGCCATTGTTACCGAATCGTAATAGGGTTTCATTAAGGAACAATTAAAAAACAGAACTCGCAACCTGGGGGGTCCGTCAGGCGTTCAGAAGAGCAGGCCATCTACAGGTATAAACGAAAAAGAGGGGTGGGAAGTTTTGCGAAAGGCAGCGCCGGTGGTGGGCGGGTGCACGCCGGGTGTGAACGCGATGGTCGGGGTGGGCGGATTCGAACCGCCGACCTCACGGTCCCGAACCGTGCGCTCTAGCCTGACTGAGCTACACCCCGATCTCCTGCTAATGCCATTCTATCCCATGCGGGCGACAAGGCGAGCCACCGGAGTGCCGGCGGCCAAGCGCATGCTACCAGAACGTTTGGCCGCGTGTCGAGGCGGCGGTGCGGGGGCCGCAGACGGCAGGCGTCATGCAGGCTGACATCGAGGGCCGCGGCGGCTTCCTGTTCAACGTCAACCTGGTCTTTCTTTCGCAGATCCTCATCTACGGGCTGGCGTTCGGGCTGCGGGTGGTGCTGGCGCGGGGCCTGGGCGATTCGGGCCTGGGCACGTACTCGCTGTTCTTCGTGGCGGTGCTGGTGGCCGGGGGCCTGGCCAACCTGGGCGTCGGCCTGGGCAACATCTACTTCCTGAACAAGGGCACGTATTCCTACGGCGTCTTGCTCTCCGGCAGCCTCTTCGTCCTCGTTGCCACGTCTGCCGTGGCCGGGGCGTTTGTGCTGGCCTGGGGGCTCGCGTACCAGCCGGAGTTGTTCGTCACCGGCCGGGCCTTCTGGCTGTACGCGGCGGCGTTGCCCGCGGTGGTGGGATACGTACTGCTCACTTCATTCCTGCACGGGTCCAGCCGCTTCGTGGCGCTGAGCGCGGTCGCCATCGCGCAGGGGTGCGTCGGGTTCGGCGCCGTCGCGGTCCTGGAGGCCCTGGGGCGCCTGGACATCTTCTGGGCCATCGCCGCCTGGGCGGGCTCCTTCGCCGCCGCCGACATCCTGGCGCTAACGCTAGTCCGCCTGCGCGAGGCCGATCTGGGGGCGCTCCTGCCGCCGCGCTGGGAGGTGCTGCGCGAGCAGGTGCGCTACGGCGCCCAGGGCCAGCTAGCGAACCTGGCCCAGCTCTTCAACTACCGCCTGGACCAGTTCCTGGTGGCCGCCTTCGTCTCCCGCGCCGGCGTCGGCCACTACACGGTCGCCGTGGGGCTGGGCGAGAGCGTCTGGTGGATCTCCTCCGCCGTTGCCATGGTGCTGCTGCCGCGCCTGACGCGCATGGAGAGCGAGGAGGCGGCGGAGAAGACTCCGCTCATCTGCCGGAACACCTTGCTGGTCAGCGCCGTCGCCGCTCTGGCCCTCATGGCGGTCTCGCCGCTGGCGATCCGCGTCCTCTTCGGCGCCGACTTCAAGCCGGCGACGCTGCCGCTGGTCTTGCTGATGCCGGGCATAGTGGCCGGCAGCGCCACGCGGGTGCTGGGCAGCTACCTGTTCAGCCAGGGGCGCATCCTTTACAACACATACGCAACGTTCATCGCGCTGGGGCTGACGCTGGCGCTGGATTTCGCGCTCATCCCGCGGCTGGAGGTGGAGGGCGCCGCCATCGCCTCCTCCGTCGCCTACACGGCCTCGCTCATTGCCACGCTGTACTGGTACCGCAGGGTGTCCGGGGGCAGCATCCGCGAGGCGCTGATCTTCCAGCGGGGCGACGTTCGGTTCTACGCGGACGTGGTGCAGAGGCTACGCCGGCGGTGGCCGGCGTAAGCGGCGGCGGGACGTTCGCGCGCAGACGGGACCTTCGGGAGAGCGGACGGACGGGCTGAAGGCCCGTCCTACGACGAATATCCAGGAATATCCAGAGCGGCGGCCTGCCCTGGCAGGGTGCTCGCCTCAGCGCCCGGCGCGCAGCCGCTGCCGCAGAACCAGCCAGACGAACACGGGCAGAGCCAGCTGGCGGCGCAGGCGCCACGGCTGGCGCAGCAAGCGGTACAGCCATTCCAGGCCGGAGCGGCGCAGCCAGCGGGGCGCCCGCGGCGTGGCCCCCGAGATGAAGGAGAAGGAGCCGCCCTCCGCAACCGCCACTTTGACGTCCAGGCGGCGCAGGTTGTCCGCGATCCAGATTTCCTGGCGGGGAAAGCCCATGGCCACGAGGAGCACCTGCGGCCGCGCCTGGTTTACCAGGGCGATGACAGCCTCGCTCTCCGCGCCGCTCAGCCGGAAGTGTCCGTGGCGCCAGCCCGCGATGCGCAGCGCGGGCAAGCGCTGGCGGACGCGGGCAACGGTGCCGGCCACCTCTTCCTCGCGGCCTCCCAGGAGGAAGACGCCGGCGCCGGCCTCAGCCAGCGCGGAGAGCATCTCCCAGGTGAAATCGACTCCGGCCATGGCCTGCTTCAGCGGCCTGCGGACGGCGCGCGGGTTGAGGACGAGGGCGGCGAGCGAGAGGGGGAGCTGGAGCAGCGCGCGCAGCCGGCCGCCGGGCAATGCAAGGTAGTGCGCGGCCCAGACGATGCCGGCGCCGTCCGGCAGGCAGAGGGCGGCGCCGTTCAGAATCTCGCGGACCCGAAGATCGCGGACCGCCCGCGGCATGAACTCTGAGTAGGGCTTGACCACGCAGGCCTGCGTGGCGGCGCCCGCGAGCGCGGCGACGGCCCGCGCGGCCTCCTTGCGGCTGAGGTTGTGGAAGCGGACGCCCAGCACGTCCACCACTTCCGGCGCGGAGTCAGGCGGTGGCGCGGGCACCGGACAACACCTCGTCCAGCGGCGCGTAGGCCACCGCCGCCACGTAGCGGCTTCTGATCAGCTCCCGGCCGTTGGCGCTGAGGGCGGCCCAGAGGGCGCCGTCAGTGAGCAGGCGGACGGCGGCGGCGGCCAGCCCGTACGGGCCGTCGGCGATCAGCAGGTGCTGTTCGGGGGCGGCCTCTATCCCCTCGGCCGCCTGGGGAGAGACCACGGCCGGGAGCCCGCGGGCCAGCGCATTAAGCACCTTCAGCTTCGTGCCGCCGCCGCTCCGTGTCGCCTCCACGAACACCCTGGCCCGGCGGTAGAACGGCTCCGCGTCGGCGACGGGGCCGGTGTACTCGACGCCCGGCGCCGCTCGCAACAGGCGCTCGAGGGAGGGCGGCGCGCCGCGGCCGGCGACGGCGAAGCGCGCCTGGGGTATCTCCCTGCGGACGAGCGGGAATACGTCACGCACGAAGTGCTCGATGCCCTCGGTGTTCGGCTGCCAGCTCAGGGTGCCGAAGTAGAAGATGAGCGGCTCCGTAGCCGCGAACGCCAGGGGCGGGCGCTCCAGCAGCGACGCGTCCGGCAGGTTGGGGAGCACGCGGAGGCGGCCGGCGTCCGCCCCCAGGGCGATGAGCGCGCGGCGGTCCGGCTCCGAGACGGCGAACACGCAGTCAAAGCGGCGCAGCATGGCGGCCTCGTAGCGGCGCACGCGGGCGCACTCCCGGCGCACCAGCAGGCGGCGCGCCGGGTTGCGCTCCAGCTCCGCCTGCCGCCGCCAGAGGACGTGCTCGGCATTGTGCTCGTGCAGGAGCTTCAGCCCGGAGAAGCCCGGCGGCAGGTACTGCGCCATCAGCCAGCCGTCCACGAAGACGGCGTCAGGGCGCCCGCGCAGAAGCCGCTGCCGCACCAGTTCGCGCAGGCGCGCGCTGCGGTTGCGCTCGATGCTGAGAGGGACGCCGGAGAGGTAGCTGCGCAGAAGGTTGAGGAGGTTGCGGCCGCGGCGCAGGGGGAGGGCCACGACGCCGGCCTCGGCCGCCCAGCGCTCCTGCGCCGCCGCCAGCGGGGAGCGGGAGAAGCAAAGGACGGAGACGTCGTGGTCACGGCGCAGGTAGTCGAGGATGCTGAGCGTCTTGATGGCGCCGCCGCCGGTGGGCGGGAAGGGGAACTCCGAGGCGAGGAAGAGGATGCGCATTGTGGCCGGTCCGCCTGAGGCGGAGGCGGGCGCTAGCGCGCCCCCTTCTTGCTGATGACAAGGCCCACCGTGCGGACGAGGATCATGAGGTCGCGGCGCAGGGGATGGCGGCGCACGTAGTCCAGGTCGAAGCGGATCTTCTGGTAGTGGGTGATGTCGGAGCGGCCGTTGACCTGGGCGAGGCCGGTCATCCCGGGCTTCACGTTGTGGCGCTGATGGAACTGGGGCGGCCAGGCGGCGACGATCTGCGGCATGTCCGGCCGCGGCCCGACGAGGCTCATGTCACCCTTGACCACGTTGACCAGTTGCGGCAACTCGTCTACGGTCGTCTTGCGCAGCGCCCAGCCCACGGCGGTAGCGTTGCGCGGCCGCCCGCGCGGGCTGAGCAGGCGCCGGGTAAGATCGCCCAGCGGCAGGCGCTCCAGAAGGTCGCTGTGCCTGGTGTTGTGGTGCATGGTGCGGAACTTGAGGAAGCGGAAGACGCGGCCGTGCAGGCCCACCCGCTCCTGCTTGATGAGCACCGGGCCGGACGAGTCGAGCTTGATGAGGGCGGCGGCCAGGGCGAAGATGGGCCAGAGGATGCCGATGGCCAGCGACCCGGCGACGATGTCTATCAGGCGCTTTGCGGGCGGCGTGGGCCCTGCCGGCACGGCCGCTGGAATGTCCGCATAGGCGGCTTCGCTTTCGCGCTTCCCGTTGTCGGCGGTCACGGACTGTATGTTAGCGGAAACCGGCGGTGGAATGGGCGCGCCGGGAAGCCCGCGCGGGCGCAGCGTGCCCCGGGAGCCGTTCCTCACCGGCTGGACTCGGCCTTCTCCACCGCCTGCGCGCGCACCCGGACGTGGTCGCAGAGCGCCTCCTGCCACGGCCGCAGCACGATGCCCAGCCGGGCGGCCCGCACGTTGGCCAGCGCCGACATGACCGGCTTGCGGTACGGGCCGCCGTATTCGGCCTGGGTTGCCGGTTCGGCCGGGATGTGCGCTAGGCCCGCGAGCCGCAGGACCTCCTGCCCCCACTCCCGGCGCGAGCAGTAGCCGCTGTTGGTCAGGTGGTAGACCCCCCAGCGGGGCTCGCGCACCAGCCGGGCGATCGCCTCGGCCAGGTCCACTGTCCACGTCGGCGAGGCGGTCTCATCCGTTACCAGCCTGAGGCTGCCGCGGTCGTGCGCCGCCTGGACGATCTTCTCGGGGAAGCTCTCACGGCCGGGGCCGTAGAGCCAGGAGGTGCGCACGATCCAGTGCCGCCCCAGGGCGCTCCGCACAAGGCGCTCGCCTTCCAGCTTGGAGCGGCCGTACTCGTTGACGGCGCGCGGCTCGTCGTCCTCCTCGTAGGGGGCGCCCTTCTCGCCGTCGAAAACCTCGTTGCTGCTCACGTAGAGCATAGCCGCTCCCGCTCCGGCGCAGGCCTCCGCGACGCAGCCCGCGCCCCCGGCGTTGACCGCGAGCGCCCGTTCCGGGTCGCGCTCGCAGTCGGCGGTGTCGGTCCAGGCGGCGGCGTGGATGACCACCTCTGGGCGCGCCTGCGCCAGCGCGCGGCGGGCGGCGTCGGCGTCAGTGACGTCGAGCTCATCGTGGCCAAGGGCGGTCACTTCATGGGCGCCGAGGGCGGCCTGGAGCGCTTGCCCCAGCTGTCCCCTGCCGCCGGTGATCAGGATGCGCATGTTGGCTGAGGGCGCAGCAAGCAGCGGGCGCAGCAAGCGGCGCCCCTACGGGGATTCGGCGCGATCATTGGGCGCAGCAAGCAGGCGCCCCTACCGGAACTCGATCTCCCACTGGAAGGGGATGCTCGGGTCGTCCCAGGGCAGGCGGTGCTCGTCCGGCTCGGCGGCGTTGTAGACCTCTGTGGGGAAGTTCACCAGCAGCGAGGGCTCCGTGCCCACCGTCATGTAGCCATGCGCCACGCCGATGGGAATGCGCAGGACGATGTTGTTGCGCTCCCCCAGGTAGTGCGCCTCCGCCCGGCCGCGGGTGGGCGAGCCTTCCCGCATGTCGTACAGGCCCACTTTGCACATGCCCTTGACGACCACGAAGTAGTCTTCCTGCTTCTTGTGGTAGTGCCAGGCGCGGATGACGCCCGGGTAGTTTAACGAGACGTAGCACTGGCCAAACTTCGTGAAGAACTCGTCGTCGCTGCGGACCAGCTCCATCAGGTAGCCGCGCTCGTCGGCGTGGGGCGCCAGGCGCTTGATCTGCACTCCCTCGATCATCCTGCCATCTCCTTCAGGTCAGGGCCGGGGCCCTGCCGCGTACGGCCTCGCTTCCGCCAGGCGCTTGCCATACTGCTCCCGGTAGTACTGCTGGAACTCGCCTTCACGCACCTTCTCCCACCACCAGCGGCTATCGGTGTACCAGCGGACGGCTTTCTCGATGGCTTCCGCGAACCCGTGGCGCGGCGACCAGCCAAGCGCCCTGATCTTATCGAAGTTGACGCAATAGCGGCGGTCGTGCCCGGCGCGGTCTTCCACGAAGTGGATGAGGTTGCGCGGCTTGCCCAGGATATCGAGCACGAGTTCAGCGACTTCGATGTTGTAGCGCTGGTTACCGGCGCCGACGTTGTACGCCCCGCCGGGCTCGCCCTCGTGCAGGAGGAGGTCCAGCGCCTCACAGTTGTCCTCTACATAAAGCCAGTCGCGCACCTGGCGTCCGTCGCCGTAGATGGGCAGGGGCTCGTCCATCAGCGCGTTCGTCGCACACAGGGGGACGAATTTCTCGATGTGCTGCCGGGGTCCGACGTTGTTGGCGGGCCGGGCGATCACCACGGGCAGGCCGTAGGTCTCGACGAAGGCGACGCACTGCATCTCGGCGCCCACTTTGCTGGCGGAGTACGGGCTGCGCGGGCGGAACGGGTCTGTCTCAACTGACGCCTGGCGTTCGCCCACCTGGCCGTAGACTTCGTCCGTGGACAGGTGGAGGAAGCGTTTAAGCTTCGGTGAACGGCGGGCCGCCTCCAGCAGCGTGTACGTGCCGTACACCTCCGTGCGGATGAACTCGTCACCGGCCATGAGCGAGCGGTCCACGTGGCTTTCGGCGGCGAAGTTGACGACGTAGTCGGCCTCGTGCATGAGGTCCTCGACGAGCGCCCCATCGCAGATGTCGCCGCGGACGAAGCGATAGCCCTCGTCGTCCGCCACCTCGCGCAGGTTGTCCTGGTTGCCGGCGTAGGTGAGCTTGTCCAGGTTGATGACGCGGGCTTGAGGGTGCTCCCGCAGGAGGCGGAGGATGAAGTTGCTGCCGATGAAGCCGCAGCCGCCGGTGATGAGGTAGGTGGTCACGCGGCCGTCCATTCCCTGTCATCTTGAGCGGTGAGGGCATTCGCGCGGGGAGGTTGGCCGCTGCGTGGGCGGCTGCGCAGGGCTGTGTTCCGCGGGCTGCCGAAACGGGGCGGCGCCGGGCTGCGCACGGCGGCTACCCCCCGCCAGATTCTTCGCGAAGGTGCGCCCTCCGGCGCTCGGGCCTGATTCCCGCTCAGAATGACGTTAGCCATCTGGCATCTCGATGCGGCTGTGGTCGCCCAGGGTCAGGCTGTAGCCGCCGCCGGCGGCGTGGCCGCCGCGCAGCTCCACGCACCGCCCGATGAGGCTCTGGACGATGGGCCAGTGGATGTCCTCGATCACGGTGTCTTCCATGACCACGCTGTTCTCCATGCGGCAGCCGCGGATCCGGCAGCCGTGGTCGATGGACGTGCTGGGCCCGATGTAGGAATCGATGATCTCGGTCCCGGCGCCGATGATGATGGGGCCGCGCAGGACGCTGTTGACGACCCTGGAGCCGGGCTCCAGCACCACCGGCTCGTACACCCGCGAGCGTTCGTCCACCTCGCCCTGGCAGCGGTGCTCGATCGTCCCCAGCACCATGCGGTTGGCGTTGAGGATGTCGTCCATCTTCCCGGTGTCTATCCAGTAGCGGTCCAGCACCTCCGCGCGGACGTCAAGGCCGCGGTCAATCAGGCCCTGGAGGGCGTCCGTGATCTCCAGCTCGCCGCGCGCGGAGGGCTGGAGGTCCTCGATGACGTTGAAGACGGTCTGGTCCAGCATGTAGACGCCGATGACGGCGAGGTTCGAGGGCGGGTCCGCGGGCTTCTCCACGATGCGGGCGATCTTGCCGTCCACGAACTGGGCGATGCCGAAGGACTGCGGGTCTGCCACGGGGTGCAGGAGGATCTGCGAGTTGCAGCCGCTGGCGAGGAAGCTCTCCACGTACGGCCTGATGCCCCCGAGCACAAAGTTGTCTCCGAGGTAGAGGGTGAAGGGCGAGGCGCCCAGGAAGCCGCGGGCGATCTTGACCGCGTGGGCGATGCCCAGCGGCGCGTCCTGCGGGATGTATGTCACGTTCGCCCCAAAGGCGCTGCCATCGCCCACGGCCGCCTTCACCTGCTCCGCCGTATCGCCGACGACGATGCCGATGTCGGTAACGCCGCACTCCACCAGTTGATCGATGGCGTAGAAGATGACCGGACGGTTGGCGATGGGCACGAGCTGCTTGGCGTTGGTGTAGGTGAAGGGGCGCAGGCGGCTGCCCTTGCCGCCGCTCAGGATCAGGCCCTTCATGGCGCCGTCCGCCCCACCGGCGGGGTCGGCCCCCGCTGTCTTCCTGGTGGCGGTCGCTGCAGTGGTCATGCGTTTCCTCGCTTAAACTAACGGCCGCCGGCGTGCCTGGTTACTCGCGTGCCACAACAAGGCCCTTGCTTCCGCCGCCGCCCGCGCGGCCTTCGTTGGGTGGCGCAGGAAGTAGAGGGGCCCGTACACAAGCACGTGCATGAGCAGCGCCGTGAGGACCTGGAGCGGACTCCCCCGCTTGCGCACGAAGAGCAGGGCATTGCGCCGGTACAGGTAGTGGAAGCCGGGGTCCGGGTCCTGTGACCGGGCGGCCCTGTGCCACACCTTTGCCCCGGGCACATAGTAGCACCGCAGCCCCTGCTGGCGGGCGCGGGCGCACCAGTCCGTCTCTTCCCAGTAAGCGAAGTAGTCTTCGTCCAGCAGGCCCACGCGCTCGATGGCGCCGCGTGGGATAAGCATGCAGACGCCGTCGGCGTAGTCGCGCTGGGCGGGCGCGTCGAACTGGCCGCGGTCCGGCCGGCCGCGCCCCACCTGGCGGGCGGTCCCCCGCCAGAGGCTGTAGCTGCCGCCGGTGGAGTAGATGACGTCCGGCCGGTCAAAGAAGTATGTCCTGGGGCAGACGGCGGCGACGTCCGGCGTAGACTCCGCGGCCTGCACCATGGCCTCCAGGAACTGCGGCTGGACGACGGTATCGTTGTTCAGGAGGAGCATGTACCCGGCGCCCTGCTCCAGGGCGTAGCGGATGCCGGTGTTGGCGCCGCCGGCGAAGCCGGTGTTGGTCTCGTTCTCGATGAGGTGGATGTAGCCCCCGAACTCTTTCTTCAGCAGTTGCCCTTCGGCTTCCGTGGAGCCGTTGTCCACGACGACGACGCGGGCGTTCGGATAGGTGACCGCGCGCAGGCTGTCCAGGCACTCGCGCGTATCAGCGAGGCCGTTCCAGTTGAGGATGACGATGGTGACGGTCGGCGCGGGGATCATGTTTCCCCCTTAAGATAGCACCCGGCGCGGGGATCGCGGAGGCGACCGCCCGGCGACGGCGCCGCGTCGCCGCCGGTATGGTCGCCGACATCGCGCGAGGAGTCAAGGCGGGGCTATAATGGGCGAAGCCCGGCCCGCTGAATGGCCGAGCGCTGCCCGGAGGCCCACCGGACAACCGTGAGGGTGCTCCGCTTGCGATCGAAGAGGACTGTCTGTCTTGATACCGGATACCCGCGCAGACTCAGCTCACCACCGGATCGACCGTTCTCTGTTCGACCTCCCCTTCGATCATTTCGAACGGCATGCGCTCACCCGGGCGGTCGTCGACCTTGTCCGCGAGCATTCGGGGCGGCCGGCCCTGCGGGTGCTGGACGTCGGCGGCGCGGCGGCGTCGCTCGCCCGGTTTCTGCCTGAGGACGACGTGCTGGCGATCGACCCTGAGGACTCGGCCGGCCAGGGCTACATGCGCGGAGTGGGCACGCAGCTGCCGTTCCGCGACGGTGCATTCGATGTCGTCACCTGCCACGATACGCTGGAGCACGTCCCGGCCGACTGCCGCGAGGCGTTTATCCGGGAGATGGTACGCGTGGCGTCCAGGTTCGTCATCGTCAACGGGCCCTTCCTGGATCCCCGCGTGGAGGCGGCGGAGGCTCTGGTCATGCAGGTGGCGAGGGATACGCTGGGCGACTCGTCTGCCACTGTGCGTTTTCTGAACGAGCACCTGTACCACGGGCTTCCACCACTGGAGGAGACCAGGCGCCAGATGGGAGAAGGGGGCTTGCGGAGCATAGTCGTGCCCAGCGGGGCGTTGGACCGGTGGCTGGCGAACATGCTCATGAAGCACCACCTGTCTGTGCTGGCCGGGCACGAAGTCCAGGCCCACGCGTTCGACCGCTGGAGCAACAGCGCGTATCAACCTGTTGCCGAGCCCGAGCCCACCTACCGCCACGCAATCCTCATGTCCCGGACCGGGGACAGCCGCCTGATGGAGCTTCTGGCGAAAAAGCTGAACGCGCCGGCCGAGCGGCCCCACGCCGAAGAAGGTGCGATCGGCTTGCCCTTCGAGGTGGCGAGCCGGGCCGTTTCCCGCTTCTCCCGCCTCGCGGAAGAGCAGTTGGAGCGGAAGGATGCGCTTATCGAGCGCCTGGAGGCGCGTCTGCGGGAGGTGGACGCCACGGTCGCCCGGCTCCAGGATACGCTGGCGGACAAGGACGCCATCCTGGGCGAGCAAGAAGACCTTCTGGCGGAGCGCGAGGTGGCCCTGGACGACGTTGCCCAGCAGCTCGACGCTATCCGCTGGTCTTTCGGCTACCGCGTGCTGGAAGCGCAGCGGCGGGCCCTCCGCTGGCTGTTTCCCCCTGGCTCCTGGCGCGGCATGCCTTATCGCGCGGTCAGACGGGCGGTGCGACTCGCGGCCCGCGCCCCGCGCCGGTTCGTCTCCCTGTCGAGGAAGGCGATGCGCGCCCGGCAGCGCTACGGCACGCCCGCTCTTGTGGGCAAATCGATCGGTCATCTGGCGGGGCGGGCGCACGGCGCCATCGATCCGGTGAAATACGCGCTCTCTGTGGACTGGCAGCCGGGGGCGACGCGGCAGCCCGCGGCGTTACCGGCCCTGAACCTGGACCACCCCACGGTGAACTGGGTGATACCCACCTTCGGCGAAGGCGGCGGGCTGCGGACCATCTTTCGCTTCGTGGCGTTCCTGGAGGGCCACGGCTTCCGGCAGAGAATCTACGAGATGCCCGTCGGCCGGCCGGCGCGACGATCGCGGGAAGAGCTGCGCTCTCTCATCCGGCGCAGCTTCGGGCTCTCCCTGCGCGACGTCTTTCTGGACTTCGAGGAGATGGAACCGTCCGATATCACCTTCGCGACGTCCTGGCACACCGCGTACCCGGTGCTGAAGTTCGAGGCGACCAGGAAAAAGTGCTACTTCGTCCAGGACTTCGAACCCTTCTTCGCGCCTGTGGGCACGGAGAGCGCGCTGACGGAGAACACCTACCGCTTCGGGTTCCACGGAGTCACCGCGGGGCGCTGGCTCTGCGACAAACTGTCCGCCGATTACGGCATGACGTGCGACTACTTCGACCTGGCCGTTGACCGGCGGGTCTACTTCCCCAAGGACATGGGGCCGCGCCGTAAGCTGTTCTTCTACGCTCGGCCGGCCACGCCCAGGCGCGGCTTCGAGCTGGGCGTGAAGGCGCTGGAGATCTTTCATTCGCGCAATCGTGGCTACCAGATTGTCGTGGCCGGGGGAGACGTGGGCGGAGACCCCTTCCCCTTCCCCGCGACGAATGCCGGCTACGTCAGTGAAGACAAGCTCAACGATCTCTATAACCAGTCTGCCGCCGCCCTCGTCATCTCCCTCACCAACTGCTCGCTGCTGCCCCTGGAGATCATGGCCACCGGCTGCCCGGTAGTGACGACGATCGGTGATAACAACGAGAAGGTGCTGCCGCCGGACTCGGCCATCCTGGCCGTGCCGTCGCCCCAGCATCTGGCGCAGGCTCTCGAAGATGCGGTGAAGCGCCCGGCACGCAAGGAGCTGATTGCGGCGGCCGAGCGGTACTCCTGGGAGGAGCAGGGAGAGAAAGTCGCCGCGCTGCTGAAGCGGCTGCTCGCAGACCTGCCGGCATGAGCCAGCGGCCGCTCGCTTCCGTCATCATCCTGACCTTTAACGGCGAGCGGTACCTGGCCGAGGTGCTCTCCGCCGTATTCGCGCAGGAGACCACGTTCCCCTTCGAGGTGATCGCGATTGACTCCGGCTCGTCGGACCGCACGCTGGAGATACTGGCCGGCTACCCGGTTAAGCTGCACCGGATCCCGAACAGCGAGTTCAACCACGGCGAGACACGAAACCTGGGGGCGAGACTGGCGCAGGGGGACTTCGTCGCCTACCTGACCCAGAGCGCCACCCCCGCGGGCGACCGCTGGCTGCAATATCTGGTCGACGCCTTCTCCCCGGGGGCGCAAGTCGGCGCTGTCTACGGGCGCCACATCCCGCGTCCGGGCTGCGACCCGATGACGAAGCGCGACATTGAGGAGTTCTTCAAGATGATGGGCCCAGAGGACACGCCCACTGCGCGCTTCATCAAAGAGGGCCCGGAGGGCCGCGCCGAGTACGAGCAGAACGAGGGCATCATCGGCTTCTACTCGGACGCCAACTCCTGCCTGCGCAAGAGCGTCTGGGAGAAGATACCCTACCAGCCGCTGGACTACGCGGAGGACCAGGCCTTCGGGCGCGATATTCTGGCGGCCGGTTACTGGAAGGTCTACGAACCGCGGGCCGCCGTCTTCCACTCCCACAGCTACCCGCTGGTCCAGTATTTCCGCCGCCAGTTCGATGAGTACCGCGGCCTGCGCATCTCCATCGGCTACCGGCAGGAGGGAAGCATCTTCCGGGTCGTGGGGGGCGCCGCCCGGGCCGGCTGGATCGACGCCGGGCACATCCGCCGCCAGCCGTACTCGCGCCCGGCCAAGGTGAAGTGGATGGGCTATGCCTTTGCCGCCGAGTTCGCGCGCCGCTTCGCCGGCTACCTGGCCGCGCGCGAGGAGCGGCTGCCGAAGCGCATCGTGCGGGCTCTCTCGCTGGAGGCGAAAGCGCGGGCCAAAGCGCCGAAGGGGCGCACGCCAGCGCCACGGCGACCGTAAGGGCGTAGTCCTGCATCCGACTGTCCGGCAGGGACGCAGAACCAGGCGGACGCTCCTCTCGCCACCACCTGTCCTCTCCGGTATATTGATGCCAACGGCCACCGTTGAGTCAGTGCAGGGAGGGTGCTTGGAACAAACCTCCGCCGTTCCTGATGTAGTTCGAGCAGCGACGACCACCACCCGCATTTGGGAGCTCCTGCAAGCCTGGCTGCCACTCGTGGGCGTAGTCAGCGGCTTCATGGTTCTCGCGTTCGCCTACAGCGTGTCGGTGCCTATCTACGAGGCTCCGGACGAACCCGCGCACGTAGAGTACGCGCATCATATTGCGAGCGAGACGAGTCTCCCGGACATGAGCGACTCCTACGAGGCGTGGCAGCCGCCGCTCTACTACACGATCGGTGGCGTGACTCTTAAGATTTTTGGGCTGGACTCCATCCCCCAGAACGCGATCAACCCTCAACTGGGGCTCCAGTCCAACGCGTACATTCACGGCACCCATGAGGCGTTTCCGTACTCAGGCGGGTATCTCACTGTGCATGTGCTGCGGTGGATATCTGTGCTCTTCGGCGCGGGCGCACTGGTCTTTATCTACATGATCGCGATCACCATCTTCCCGCAGCGCAAGCTCCTGGCGTTGTCCGTGACGGCCACCGCTGGGCTGGTACCGCAGTTTGCGTTTACCAGCGGCTACGCCACCAACGACATCCCTGCTGTCTTCTTCGCCACAGCGGTTGTTTTCTGCGGTTTGCGGCTGCTTAGAGAGCCGCACCTCAAGTGGGCGGGGGCGGCCGCGGTGGCGCTGGCTCTCGGCGGCCTGACCAAGTCCAGCGTTGTCGCCGTGGCCGCCGTGCCGTTGCTGGCCTGCGTGTTAGCTCCGGTCACGCTACGCGCGAAGGGGAAGATGCTCGCCGTGATGATCGCCTTGCCTGCCGTCGTGGCGGGTCCCTTCTACCTCAGGAACATCATTCAGTGGGGCGCAGTCTACCCTGATGACCTTCTTCCCTTCCCCACGCACCCGCGCGGTATCTTAGACCCCGGGTACCGCCAGATATTCCTGCCCATGCTCCGCCAGTCGTACTGGTATTATGGCGGCTGGCTGACTGTGGTTCTCTCACCCATTCTGTACGACATTCTGAACGTGGCGTCCGTGTTAGCCGTGGGAGGAGCTGTCAGCGCCTTCGTTTCGCGGCAGTTTTCTGAGTTCCAGCACAGGGCCATGCTCTTGCTCGCGCTGACTATCGTGCTGGCGTTCCTGGGCACTCTCTATATCAGCGTCTTCATGGACTGGCAGCCGCAAGGGAGATACCTGTTCCCTGCTCAGGCGGCCTTCGCCATGCTCTTCACGTTCGGCATAGGCGCCCTGTTTTCGCGGGACCACCAGCGCGAGAGTCCCGCCGTGCTCGCAATGCCAGTGATGCTGGTAGCGCTCAACGTCTCCATCTTGCTGATCAACCTGCCGCGCGCGTACTAGCCCGAGGAGCCTCTCCAGGTAGTTCGGGCGGAGGCTCTGAGGTGCGGCCGGGCAGAGCTAGACGCGTGTCGCCCGCCGATTGCCTCTCCGCGGCGCGGCTCGGTTTTGCCGGATGGGGGTGCGGCCCTGGACCGCGGTGAGGGCGCTGCCCACTTTCAGAATGTTGTGGGCTGTGCAGGCCAACGCCCACTCGGCCTGCGCGGCGCACAGTCCCTGGCCACTGTCAGGTGCCGCCATCAAGCGGCTTCATGGCGACGATTTCGACCCCCGGCGCGATTCGTCGCCATGCCTCAAGGTTGGCATCTAGCTTGATTAGTTCTGCCTGCACATTGGGTAAGGCGCGACAAAAATCCTCAATGCTATTGCACAACGCTTCGGCCGATTGATTCCCCTTCAGATTCCTTGACATCTCTTGCAGATCGAGCAAGATGACTGCCAATTGGTCCATCGGACAGTGCGGGCTGGGACCGCTGCTTATGATCTCAAAATCGGCAAAAATTCTTTGCGCCCCTATGTCGGTCATATTGAAGTAATGGTGCGGATAACCGTGCATGTGTTGTATGAATGCCGTCAGGACGTAAACCTTCCCACCTGGCTTGAGTACCCTGAGAATTTCCTTGGCCGCCACCCATGGAGAGTGCAGATGTTCGAAGACGGCCAGCGAATAGATGTAGTCAAACGAGTTGTCTTGGAAAGGCATCGCGTGTGCATCGACCACGTAATCCAACTGGGACGAATACACAAATGCGTCAGTTTTGACCAGGTTCGGATGTGTGCATATATCGATGCCCGCCCCCAATTCCAAGATCAGTCCACTGCTTTGCAAGGCTTGCTGAATAAACTCAATCTGGAGATCGGAGCTGTTCTGCTGAGGCAGTGACGAAGATTCAGAACGATAATCCACCCGTTCTTCCGCGGCCAAAGTTCGCAGTATTGGAACTCCGTCAACAAAATGGGTTTTGAAGCCACATTGACACTGCATATCCGCGCCAATGTTGAAGGGACAGCGGCATGCTGGGCAAATTAGACGTACACGACCATCGCGAGCCGTTACAGGTGAAGTGGGAGTATTCATAGTTCGGTTTCCCTCTACGCTGTCGGCTGCATGCTGGAGACCATGTCCAGGTAGGTCTGAACGACCGCCGCCGGGTCGCCCGCCGCGAGCAGGTGACCGCCGTCCAGGAGGACGGCACGATGGCAGAACTGCTTGACCACATCCAGCCCATGGCTGACGTAGACCATCGTCACGCCCTGCGCCTGGAAGTCGCGCATCTTCTGCAGGCACTTTTCCTGGAACGGCGTATCGCCCACGGCCAGCACCTCGTCCACGAGCAGGATGTCGGGATCGCTGTGCACGGCCACGGAGAAGCCCAGGCGGGTGTACATACCGGACGAGTAGCGCTTGACGGGGGTATCCATAAAGTCCCACAGCTCCGCGAACGCCACAATCTCGTCGAACTTCGCCTTCACCTCGCGCGTGGACATGCCCAGGATGGAGGCGTTCATGAACACGTTCTCGCGGCCGGTCAGGTCCGGGTGGAAGCCGGCGCCCAGCTCGATCAGGGGCGAGATGCGGCCCGTTACCAGCACCTCGCCGCTGGTGGGCGCCATCACGCCCGCTATGAGCTTGAGGGCCGTGCTCTTGCCACTGCCGTTGCGGCCGATGATGCCGACGGTCTCGCCGCGGGCGATGGAGAAGCTGACGTCGCGCAGGGCGTAGAAGGGCGGCGACCAGCCGCGGCCGCCCAGCAGCGCCGGGATGAACTCGCGCAAGGTGCGCCCCTCGTGAAGCTGGAAGCGCTTGCTTACCTGCCGGAACTCTATGGCGGGGTCAGATGCGGTCTGCAAATCCCGGTTCCATTCTCTTGAACAGGTAGTATCCGATGAGGAATGTGCCGCCGGCGATGGCGAAGCCCAGCAGAAGCCGCTCCACCCCCGGGCTATCGTCAAGCAGGATCACGCGGCGGTAAGCGTTGATGAAGATCGCGTTCGGGTTGACGTCAAAGATGAACCGATAGCGCTCCGGCACGGCGCTCTCCGGGTAGATGACAGGCGTCAGGTAGAACCACATCGTGAGCGCCATGCCCACCAGGTAGCGCACGTCGTGGAAGTAGAGATTGAGGGCGGCCAGCGGCAAGGAGAGCCCGGCTGTGAAAATCATGTGCACCATGAACAGCACGGGGACCCAGACGATGGTCTCTGTGGGCACGTGCTCGTAGTACAGCATCAGGCCCACGAGGATAACGAGGCCGAAGGCCAGGTCCACGACCTTGGTGAAGATGGCTGCGACGGGCAGTATCTCGCGCGGGAAGTACACCTTCGTCACCAGGCTGGCGGAGCCCGCCACGGCGTCCGTAGCGGAGGCCAGGGCGCTGGAGAAGAAGATCCACGGCAGCAGTCCCACAAACACAAAGAGCGGGAAGGGCACGCCTCCGCTCTCGAACCGCAGGAGCGTAGAGAAGACGAAGGAGAGGATGAGCATCTGGCTCAGTGGGTTCACAAACGCCCAGGCGTATCCCAGGAAGGACTGCTTGTACTGACCGCGCAGGTGGCGGACCGTCATGTGCCAGAGGAGGCCGCGCCGCCCCCAGAAGGCGAGCAGGTGCGCCGCCAGGTCCACGGCGCCGACGCCATGGCGGAGCGGCTGTCTCTTGGCTATCTGCAGGTGCGCCATTCTCTCCCTGCTACCCCCCGGTGTCTCCCGGCCGAACGGGGATCACTGGGAGAATGGTAGCCGCCGCCGGCAGGCTGACGCAAGACGCGGAACCGCCGCCCGACCGGCGAGAGCGCTAGGGGCGCGCGAGCTCGACGGCACTGCCGGCGGCCGGGCAGTCCGCGGCCTGGCCGGCAGCGAGGCCGATCAGGAGGCGCGCCAGCTTCTGCGCGTCGCCGATGTTGGCGGCGCCCCCGCAATCCATGTCGCCCCAGAGCCGCGGAGTGCCGTCCACCATGATCTGCTCGCCGATGCGCGGGCAGGAAGGTCCCGCCTCCAGCGGCAGGCCGATGAGCGCACGGGCCGTCTTCTGCGCATCGCCGATGTTGACGCCGTCTAGGCAATCCACATCGCCCCAGACGGCGGAAGGTGGCGGGGGCGGGGCGCGGTAGACGGTGACCTGCACGGCGGCTGGGGCGCCCGCGGCGTACAGCGACTCGAAGGTGACGGCAGCCGTGCCCCCGTCGGCGGGCAGAGCGGCCGCATCCACGGAGACGGTCATCTCCATGGCCGTCGCGCCCAGGTCCGCGCCCAGCGCTATCCCCTGAAAGCGCGAGACGCGCAGCCAGGGGGCGGAAGCGGTGGCGCGCCAGGCCAGAAGGCTGCTGCCGCTGTTGGTGATCGTCAGCGTCGCCGAAGGGTTCTGCGCGCCGTCGGTGGAGAGCGTCAGCGCCGGGGGAGAGACGGCGAGCGCGGGGGCGCCCAGGACCTGCGTGCGGGTGGCGCTGGCGAGGGCGGGGTCGGTGTGGTTGGTGTTGGGTGTGGGGATGTCCATCGGCGCGCACTGCAGGTCGTGAGAGCACGGGCTCCAGTTCTCCAGCCTCAGCGGCTGCGCGAAGGCGGCGTCCGAGAGGTCCGGCAGGTGCAGCTCCTGGGCGGGCCAGAGCGCCGTGCCGCTGCGCAGTGGCGGACGGCCGGCGCAGCCCAGGATGAGCTCCTGATACGGGTACTGCGAGCGGTCGTGGCCGAAGCCGTCGCCGTCCGGGGCGCAGCTGAAGGGCGGCCGCGCACCCTGGTAGTCCGCGTTCAGGGGATGGTTCTTGAAGGCGAAGCCGTTGTAGCCCCAGAGGGCGTAGTACCAGTTCTCGATGAGGTTGGCTTCACGGTTGCCCACGATGGGCCGCCACTCGGGCGCCATGTTCCACTTGTCGGCGAGAATGCGGGCGCCGCGGGCGATGTTGAAGGCGTAGTGGCCGCCGATCATCGCCTGGTCCAGGCTGGGCACGCCGGACACGTTCTGCATGCCGGAGGTGATCTGCATGATGCCGTAGCCGCAGTCATGCGAGGCCAGGACGCCGCCGATGCCCCCGTAGGGCACGGAGTAGTCCGCCTGCGCCCAGCCGCTTTCGATCCAGCCGATGGCCTTCAGGATGACGGGCGGGATGTACGGGGGCGCCGTCTGGGCAGAGGCGGCATCGCGGCCGGCGGTCTCCAGCGGCGGCAGGGCGAATGAGGGCAGCTCCGGGAAGAGCCCATTGAAGCCGGCCAGGTCCATGGTGCGCGCGTAGGCATTCTTGTAGTCGCCATGCTCGTAGGCCTGCAGGTCGAACGGGCCGAAGGGGCTGCCGGTGGCGCCGCAGAGGTCATGCGCGTCCGCCTGAGGCGGAGGCTGCATCAGAGAGAGCGCGTATGCAGCGGCGACGAGGAGCAGGAGGGCGATCCCGCCCGGTACTGACTTAGCCAGACTCCGCCTCCGCATTACCAGACCCCATAGTACAACGCGCGGCAAGCGCCGCCGATAAATGGAGACGCGAAGAACCAGCGGTTTGTGACAGGAATCTCAAGGCTGGGGGAGCGCCTGGTATGATTCCGCCGGACCAGGGAGGAGGCGCCGGCGGGGGCTAGGCGCGCACCCGCGGCGTGTGCATGGCCCCGCTCGTGATCGGCTCATCGATGTAGAGATCGCCGTTGCGGATCTTGATGTTGAAGCCGCACGAGGGGTTAGTGCAGGCCCACGCCTTGAAGAAGATCGCCGCGCCCTGGCTGCCGAAGTCCGAAAGCGGCACCAGGTCTCCCAGGTCACACTTCTGGCACTTGGGGAAACTCGTCACCACTACCATTGTCCCTCCCGCCTTGCAGTCTTGTCGGGGAGTATAGCAGGGCATATTTCCGATGACAAGAGATTAAGTCAAGATTCTCTAGAGGATTATAGAATATCCCGCCTTGGTGGACGGCGCGGCTCCGGCGCCGGTCCGCGCCCTCAGGCGCGGGCTTCCCAGGCGTCCTGGGCCTTGAGGGCTGCGCGCAGTGTCTCGCCCAGGGCGAAGCGCAGGGGCTCCGGCGGCAGGGGGATTACGCGGCGGTTCACCCAGAATAACTGCGTCAGGTCGGACTCTCGTTCCAGCACCAGGTCGCGCATGATCTGGCCGGCCATGTTCATCATCGCCACGCCGTGGCCAACGCAGCCCAGGGAGTAGGCCACGCGCCGGTCCTTGCCCAGGTAGCCCATGGCGGGGAAGAAGTCCATGGGCACGGAGACCGGCCCGCCCCAGCGGTACTCAATGCGCACGTCCTTGAGCGCAGGGAAGGTGCGCACGAGGTCGCGCTGCAGCCTGCGGAACACGGCCGGGTTGCGGTCGCGGTCCAGCGGCCCGCCGAAGTAGTACATGGCGTCCGAGCCGCCGAAGAGCAGGCGGTCGTCGGCGGTGAGGCGGTAGTAGTGGATGAGGTTGCGGGCGTCCTCGATCCCCTGGCGGTTGCGCCAGCCGATGGCGTCCCGCTGCCCGGCGCTGAGGGGCTCCGTGAGCACGATATAGGTGAAGACGGGGAACTGTTTGCCGTGAAGCTGGGGGAAGCGGGTGGAGAAGGCGTTGGTGGCGAACACAACCTTGTCCGCCTTGACGCGGCCGCGCGGGGTTTCCAGCTTCAGGCTCTTTTTTCCCGGGCGGAACTCCATGACGGGCGTGCGCTCGTACACTTCCACGCCGTCTGCCACGGCCACGTCCTTCATGCCGCGCACGAACTTGGCGGGGTTGATGAGAGCGCACTGCGCCTCCCACCGCGCCCCCAGGTACGCCGGCGAGTCCACCTCGGCGCGGGTCCGGGAGGCATCGAACCACTCCAGGCCTTGCACATCAAGCTCTTCGGCCAGGTGGATCTCGTGTTGCAGGCGTTTGGCCTGGCCCTTGTTCGTGGCCACGGTGAGCAGGCCGGGCTTTTCGTAGTCGCAGTCTATGGCGTGGGCGTCCACCAGCTGGCCGATATGGTCCACAGCGCGCCGGCCGAAGTCGTACGCCTGCTTCGTCTTCTGCTTGCCGAAGCGGAGGGACGTCACTTCCAGCGACATGCCCATGAGGGTCATGGCGAAACCGGCATTGCGGCCGCTGGCGCCGTAGCCGACGACTCTGTCCTCCAGGACCGCCACGCGCAGGGAAGGGTCGGCGCGCTTCAGGTAGTGGGCGGTGGAGATGCCGCAGAAGCCGCCGCCCACTACCGCGACGTCCACTTTGGTATCGCCGTCCAGGGGCGGGCTCTCCCGGTAGGGGCCGGCGGTCGCCAGCCAGAAGGACTTCTCTTCGTAGTCGCGGGGCATCTCGGTCCTCCTTCTCTGGCCCGCCTGCGGTCCAGATTGTACTACCCGCAAGGTCGTGCCGACGATTGGCGGGCACAGCCACACCGTCGCCGGGTTGGCGACTCAGTGCCAATCGCCCCTATCGCCGTCATTCTGGCCTCAGCCAGAATCTGGTGGGGTTGGGAAGCGAAGCTGCGACATACGAAGAGCACCAGGCGCAGAAGACGCCGCTGATCGAGTCCCAGAACCCGTCCTGGCGTGATCTGGGTGAGCGCCCTTGATGCCGCCCCCCACCGGATCCTGGCTGCGGCCAGGATGACCAAGCGATTGAGCCAGGGGCGCCGCCGCCACTCGGGCGGAGGCATCCCGCGGCTACGCCGGCGCGCGGCGCAGCAGCCAGTACTCCAGGCTGTCCGCCAGCGCCAGCCAGGACGCCTCGATGATGTCGGTGGACGCGCCGACGGTGGTCCAGGTGTCCTCGCCGTCGGCAGACTCGATCAGCACGCGCACGGAGGCGCCGGTGCCGGAGGCGGAGTCGATGATGCGCACCTTGTAGTCCACGAGCTTGATGGCGTGTATCTGGGGATAGAACTGCACCAGGGCCTTGCGCACGGCGGCGTCCAGGGCGTTGACGGGGCCGTTGCCCTCGGCGGCGGTGTGGAACACCTCTTCGCCCACGCGGACCTTGACCATGGCCTCGGACACCATCTCGCGGCCGGACCCCGCGACAGCTTCGTGGCGGCGCTCGACGACCCAGAAGTCCACCAGCTCGAACGGCTCGCTGTAGCCGGGGCGCGTGCGGTGCACCAGCAGCTCGAAGGAGGCCTCCGCGCCCTCGTACTGGTAGCCGCGGCTCTCCATGACCTTGACGTGCTCCAGCAACTCGCGGAGCTCCTGCTGCGTCAGCTCCAGGTTCACGCCGCGCTCCTTCAGCTTGGCGGCGATGAGGTGGCGGCCGGCCAGCTCCGAGACGAGGATGCGGGTGTCGTTGCCGACGAGCGCCGGATCGATGTGCTGGAAGGACCACGGCTGCTTGGCCACGGCCGCCGCGTGCAGACCGGCCTTGTGCGCGAAGGCCGCGGCGCCCACGTAGGGCTGGCGGGGGTTGGGGGGCATGTTGGCGATCTCGCTGACGAAGTGGGAGACCTCCGTCAGGCGGCGAAGCTGCTCGTCGCTGACCACGCGCACGCCCATCTTGAGCTGGAGGTTGGCGATGATGCTGAACATGTTGGCGTTGCCGCACATGTCGCCGTAGCCGTTGGCGGCGCCCTGCACGTGCGTCGCTCCGGCCGCCACCGCCGCCAGGCTGTTCGCCACCGCCACGTCCGCGCCGTTGTGGGCGTGCATGCCCACCGCGCACGGCACGTCCGCCACGACCGCGCGCACGATGTCCGCGACCGCGGAGGTGACCATGCCGCCGTTGGTGTCGCAGAGGACCACGCAGCCGGCGCCGGCGCCGGCGGCGGCCTGCAGGCACTGGAGGGCGTAGGCGCGGTCGGAGAGGAAGCCGTCGAAGAAGTGCTCGGCGTCGAAGAAGACGGTGAGGCCCTGCGCCTTCAGGTAGCGGACCGAGTCCGCGATCATGGCGAGGTTCTCCTCGAGGGCCGTCTCCAGGATGTGGGCTACCTGCTTATCGCTGCCCTTGCCGACGATCGTGACGACCGGCGTCCGCGCGGCGACGAGGGCCTTGAGGTTGGGATCAGCCTCGGCTGTGCCGCCGGCGCGGCGGGTGGAGCCGAAGGCGGCCAGCTGCGCGTTCCGCAGCTTCAGCTCGCCGGCCCGGGCGAAGAACTCGGCGTCCTTGGGGTTGGAGCCGGGCCAGCCGCCCTCGATGTAGTGGACGCCCAGTTCGTCCAGCCTGCGGGCGATCTTCAGCTTGTCCTCAACGGACAGTGAGATGCCCTCCATCTGGGTGCCATCGCGGAGGGTGGTGTCGTAGAGTTCGATGCGGCGAGTCATGGTGAGTCTAGTTTACACGGCACGCCCGCGTAGCTGCAGCGGCTGCGGGGTGTAGCGAGCCTGTATCGCACGGCGCAACGCCGGGGGGCGCAGCAAGCAGGCGCCCCTACCGGGTTTGACGCCGGGGCAAGCTGCGCGCTCCGGGTTCGATTCCTCACCCTGCGCCGGCGTGCCCGGTCCTTCGACACCCGCCGCGGCGGGGCTCAGGACGAACGGACGATGGGCGGCTTCGTGGCCTTGACCGAGTACATGAGCGGGATAGAGCCGTCGTACTTCGTCAGGTGCAGCATGCCGTCCGCGCGTTCCTCCATGAACGGGAAGAACCTCTCGATGCTGAACGGGAACTCGTGCAGGAACTCAATGCGCAGCCCGGCCTCGGCCAGGGTGGTGACGACCTCGCCCGGCGGGTGGGGCCAGCTGTACGTGACGCGGTTCTCGAGCCTGGCCTGGCGGTCTGCGTAGCTGCCGTCGTCATCGAAGCGCAGGGGCTCGGTGATAGGGAAGTACGGGTAGCGGACGTCCAGGTCCTGGACCTGATCGCCCCACTCCAGCGTGCCGGCCATGGCGTGGAACTCCACGGCGTAGAAGACGCCGCCGGGCTTCAGGAAGTGGGCGATCACCTGCGCCCAGCGTCCTAGGTCCGGCAGCCAGCAGAGCGCGCCGTAGGACGTGAATACGATATCGAACTGACCGTCGAGCCGATCGGGGAGCGAGTAGAGGTCCGAGAGGACGAAGCGGGCGTCCGTGGCGGTCTCGGCGGCCAGCGCGCGGGCGGCCTCGATGGCCTTCGGCGAGAAGTCGGCGCCGGTCACGATCGCGCCCTCGCGGGCCCAGGACAGCGTATCGAGCCCGAAGTGGCACTGGAGGTGGAGCAGCGTCTTGCCGCGCACGTCGCCCAGCTCCTCGCGTTCGACGGGCTTCAGTTTGGACTGCCCAGCCTTGAAGGACGCGGCGTCGTAGTAGGACGAGCCGGCGTGGATGGGGACAAGCTCGTCCCAGTGGCGGCGGTTGGCTGCGAAGTATTCGTCCATACGGCTGATTATAGTGCCCCGCCCGAATGTAGCCAGGCACCTCACAGGTGCCGGAGGTAGGTGCGAGTTGGGGGCCACGTCTGTCCGTTTGTCCCCTCGCGCAAACGCTTGCCCCTCCCCAGATTCCTTCGCGAAGATGCCTTGTCGCTGCGGGCGAGCGTCAGGCCGCTCAGAATGACAAGACGGTGGCGGCGGTTGGCTGCGAAGTATTCGTCCATGGGATGCCCCATTATAGCGGCTGCCAGGTTGCGCAGCCGTAGGGCGCTGCTCGCTGCGCCTCCTCCAACGCCTCTCTCGTCTGGCCCCCAGGTTTAATCCGTCGGCGGGCTCGGTCCGGTTGGCACCCTGTCCTTGAGGACGGCCGTCCGCAGCACAGAGGCCGCGATGGCCACCGCAAGGATCGCTGCGACGACGCCCAGCGAGACCAGGGTCGGGATCTCGTACACATCGGTCAACAGCATCTTGGCGCCGACCCATATCAGGATGGCGGAAAGCCCGGCTTTCAGATAGACGAACTGCCGCACTACACCGGCGAGCAGGAAGTACAGCGCCCGCAGGCCCAGGATGGCGAACACGTTCGACGTATAGACGATGAACGGGTCGCGGGTGATGGCGAAGATGGCTGGGATGGAGTCGAGGGCGAAGATCAGGTCCGTCGTCTCGACGATGATGAGCACGATGGCCAGCGGTGTCAGCATCAGCGTGCCACCAGTGCGGACAAAGAACCGCTGGCCGTGATACTCGGCCGCCACCGGGAAGAACCGCCGGACGAGGCGGACGACCGGGTTGCGCTCGGGATGCAACTCCTCGTGGCCCTGCCTGAGCATCTTGATGCCGGAGACGATGATGACCGCCCCGAAGATGTAGATGATCCAGTGGAAGGCCTCCAGGAGCGCCGCGCCCGCGATGATCATGGCCCCTCGCATCACCAACGCGCCGAGGATCCCCCAGAAGAGCACCCTGTGCTGGTACTGCGCTGGCACGGCGAAGTATGTGAACAGCAGGACAAAGACGAAGACGTTGTCTACGCTCAGGGACTTCTCGATGAGGTAGCCGGTGAGGAACTCCGTGCCCTTCTGCGAGCCGCCGAAATAGAACACGCCGGCGTTGAACACCAGCGCGAGGGCGATCCAGACGGCGCTCCAGGCGGCCGCTTCCCGCAGACCCACTGTGTGCGCCTTCCGGTGAAAGACGCCCAGGTCCACGGCCAAGAGCGCCAGGATGAGGGCATTGAACAGGACCCAGGGAAGAAGTGTATCCAGCAATTGACCTCCTTGTACGGCTCGCGGGACACACAAAAAGACCCGCGGCCCATGGCCGCAGGTCTCACCTGGCGAGCTATTGCCCCACGGACCGGCCCCCGCCAGCGGCGGGAACGTGCTGACGGCCCGGGGCCCGGCCAAGCGGCCGGTGGTTACTCCCCTGCTACGCCCATCTTACGAATTAGGCGGCGGGCCCGTCAACCAACATTTTGGGGGCAGGGCTGCCGGAGCCTCCCCGGACCGAGTCTCCCGTCACCCCCGGTTCTAGGTTCTCGGTTCTGGGTTCTAGCCTGCCGTTCCTCTATAATTCTGTCCAGCAAGTCAGATGACCAGGAACAACCTCACCGCCGTCCTCCTCCTCTCCTGCCGCGACCAGAAGGGGCTGGTGGCCGCCGTGTCCGATTTCCTCTACCGCCACGACGGCAACATCATCCACGCCGACCAGCACACAGATCAGGAAGAAGCCGTGTTCCTGCAGCGCGTCGAGTGGGAGCTGGAGGGCTTCGCCATCGCGCGGGAGGGGATTGCGGAGGCGTTCCGCCCCGTCGCCGAGCGTTTTGGCATGACCTGGAGCCTGCACTTCTCGGACTACACGCCGCGCGTCGCGGTCTTCGTCTCGAAGCTGGCCCACTGCCTGTACGACCTGCTGGGCCGCTGGCGCATGGGCGAGTTCCGGGCCGACATCCCGCTGATCCTGAGCAACCACGCGGACCACAGGGCGATAGCGGCCGGCTTCGGGGTGGAGTTCCAGCACCTGCCGGTGACGGCGCAGACGAAGGCGGCGCAGGAGGAGCGGGCGCTGGCGCTGCTGGAGGAGAGCCGGATCGACGTCGTGGTGCTGGCGCGCTACATGCAGGTGCTGGGCGAGGCGTTCGTGGCCCGCTATCCGAACCGCATCATCAACATCCACCACTCGTTCCTGCCGGCGTTCGCGGGGGCCCGGCCGTACCACAAGGCGCACGAGCGCGGCGTGAAGATCATCGGCGCGACGGCCCACTACGTGACGGCGGCGCTGGACCAGGGCCCGATCATCGAGCAGGACGTGGCGCGGGTGAGCCACCGCGACAGCGTGGAGGACCTGGTGCGCAAGGGGCGGGACCTGGAGAAGGTGGTCCTGGCGCGGGCGGTGGACCTGCACCTGCGCAACCGGGTGCTGGTGTACGGAAACAAGACGGTGGTGTTTGACTAGTGGGGAGTGAGGAGTGAGGAGTGAGGAGTGAGGAGTGAGGAGTGAGGAGTGAGGAGTGAGGAGTGAGGAGTGAGGAGTGAGGAGCCTTGCGCGGCGCGAGTTTGTTTGGCAGAATCGTGGTTCCGCGTGGTAGAATACTACCAAAGGAAGTTCCTATGCCACTAGCCAAGATCACACGTAACTACCAGGTCTCGATCCCGAAAGAGGTGCGCGAGGCGCTCGGCCTCCAGGAGGGGGACTACGTCGAAGTGCAGGAGCGGGACGGGGAGATCGTCATGGTGCCGAAGCGGCTGATCGACGCCGGCCAGGCCTGGTTCTGGGCGCCCGACTGGCAGAAGGGCGAGCGGGACGTTGACGATGAGCTACGCGCCGGCAAGACGGCCGGCCCCTTCAAGAGCGTGGAGGAGATGAAGAAGCACTTCGGCGATGCGTGAAATCGTCTTCACGCCCTCGTTCGAGCGCCTCTTCCGCCGCCTGCCGAAGCGACTCCGCGATGAGACTTACGAGAAGCTTGCGCTGCTTCTGATGGACCCGGCGCACCCCTCGCTGCGGGTCAAGCGGGTGCGCGGGACGGCGCGCATCTGGGAGATGAGCATCACGATGAACTACCGCCTGACGTTCGAGGCCGAGGGCGAGCGCGTGATGCTGCGCCGCATCGGTACGCACGACGTATTGCGGAACCCGTAGGCGCGCCGCACAGGATTGACCCTGCCCCCTAAACCAGCGAGGACACCAGGTCACCCGCCCCTGATGTCCCCATCCCCATCCGGCCGGCGCTGAGCGCGCGCGTCACCACACCGTCTTACCGCGGAACCGGCTCCCCGCCATCGGTTAGGGCGCTGAGACAGTCACCGTGTATCCCTCTCGATCAGCCGGCTCCTCGATATAGTGAACCTCTCGGACTTGCGAGTCGTTGATGTACGCGATGTCCTGGAGCGCATCGGCGATGCCACCAATGATATTAGCGGCATCGCATCGGCCGACCAGCCGACGGTAGGTTATCGATAGGCAGAGTTTGCCTTCGACGGGTTCTTCGAACAGGCTCTGCTCGGTGAATGCCTTCGTTGCGGTCTCCCTGAGGTTGGCTGTCAGTTGGTTACGCTTCTCGCCTGGGCTCGCTGTGATCTGCTTATACGGAGGAGACCCATCCACCTCAACGGTGACAATTCGCAGTTTGTAGTGGTAGCCCTTCATCTCTTCGTACGTCGACATATCCCTACACCAGCGCCGCCACCAAATCCCCCGCCGCCGCCGTGCCCATCCCCATGCGGCCGGCGGATAGCGACTTGATCTTGCCGCTCTCCAGAGCCTTCACGATGGCGTTCTCCACGCGGGCGGCGGCGTCTGCCTCGCCCAGGTGCTCCAGCAGCATCTGGACCGCGCCGATGGCGGCCAGCGGGCAGATGACGTCCTGGCCGGTGTACTTGGGGGCGCTGCCGCCGATGGGCTCGAACATCGACACGCCCTCGGGGTTGATGTTGCCGCCGGCGGCGATGCCCATGCCGCCCTGGATCATGGCGCCGAGGTCCGTGATGATGTCGCCGAACATGTTCTCCACCACGATGACGTCGAACCACTCCGGGTTCTTCACGAACCACATGCAGGTGGCGTCCACGTGGGCGTACTCCCGCTTGATGTCCGGGTAGTCCGCCGCGCCGACCTCGTTGAAGGCGCGCCACCAGGTGTCGTGCACGAAGGTGAGGACGTTTGTCTTCCCGACGAGGTGCAGCTGCTTCATCCTGTTGCGCTTGCGGGTCAGGTCGAAGGCGTAGCGGATGGCGCGCTCGGCGCCGAAGCGGGTGGTGATGTGGATCTGGGTCGAGACCTCGTGCGGCGTCCCCTTGTACTGGAAGCCGCCCATGCCGCTGTACAGCCCCTCCGTGTTCTCGCGCACGACGACGAAATCGATGTCCGCCGGGCCCTTGTCCTTGAGCGGGCAATCGACGCCGGGGTAGAGCTTGACGGGGCGCAGGTTGATGTACTGGTCGAGCTCGAAGCGCAGGCGCAGGAGGAGGCCCTTCTCCAGGATGCCGGGCGCCACGTCCGGATGGCCGATTGCGCCCAGGTAGATGGCGTCGAAGCCGCGCAGCTCTTCGAGGACGGAGTCCGGCAGGATGTCGCCGGTCTTCTGGTAGCGCTCGCCGCCGAGGTCGTAGTGGTGGAGGTCGTAGCGGATGCCGGCCTTACGGGCGACGGCGTCCAGCACCTTCAGCCCCTCGCGCACGACCTCGGGGCCGGTGCCGTCGCCGGGCAGGACGGCGATGCGGTAGGTGTGGTTAGCGGGCATTGTGGCTCCAGTCTGTGCTTCGTGTGGGCGCAGTCGAGTCTAGCACCAACCTACCGTAGGGGCGAACGGCGTTCGCCCCTCACGGTTGGACCGCGGGATGGGCGCCGGTCTGCACAGGCCGGGCGCGCGGCGGGCGAATGCCAATCGCCCCAACGCAGGCGGGGTTGTTGACGTCCTCGGACCACTTGCGGGGATTATCGATGATGTATTCGCGCGCTCGATGCAGCTCCCGGTCGTCCCTGAGTACACGCTCGTAGTAGTTCCGTTGCCAGACCGGTGAACACCCCGCACCCTCAGTTAGATTGATCCGCCTCGTAGTGGATGCCTTAAAACCCTGTACAAGAGCGCTCAACGAACGCCTGGGCGAACCCTCGAACCCCCGGAACGGTTCGGGTTCATCGGCGGCGCAGGCGCCCCTGCGCAGGAACACGATTGCATGAAAGTGGTTCGGCATCACGATGAACTCGTCGAGTTCGACTTCGGCGCGAATCTCTCGGGACCGGCGCCACTCTCCCGCGACGGTCTCGCCGGCAGTGGTCAGACGCATCTGCCCTGCCTCTATCGTGCCGAACAGCAGCGCCCGGTCGAATGTGCAGAGCGTTATGAAGTAGGCGCCGGGTTGGGCATAGTCCCAACGCGGCAAGCGGAGCGAGCGCCGGTGGTGTATTCGAGCGTCGAACGGCACGCGAAGAAGTTACCGCATCGCCGGAGGGCTGTGAAGGGGCAAATGTCACGCAGCGGCGAACGCGACGTGGAGGCGAATGGGGTGTAAGGGCGAACGGCGTTCGCCCCTCACGGTTGGACCGCGGGATGGGCGCCGGTCTCACACAGGCCGGGCGGGTTGCGGGCGAATGCCATTCGCCCAGCACGGTTGGACCGCGGGATGGGCGCCGGTCTGCACAGGCCGAGCGGGCTGCGGGCGAATGCCATTCGCCCAGCACGGTTGGACCGCGGGATGGCCGGTCGGTCTACACAGGCCGAGCGGGTTGCGAGCGAGTGCCATGCGCCCCTACGGCTTGCGCGGGCGGATGCGGCGGCGGGCCAGCTCGCTGAAGACGGCGCGGAAGCCGATGAGGCCGCTCATGGCGAAGACGGCGAGCAGCGGCCAGGTGCGGATGCGTCGCAGGTTCCCGAATCCCAGGTTGACGGCCAGCGTCCAGGAGGACGCGAGGAGGCCGGGCACGAACCAGATGACGGCAAAGGCGGCGGCGGGAACGCGCAGCCACCAGCGCTTGAAGCCGAGGCCGCGATCGCCGACGATCAGCCAGAGCAGCCCGCCGAAGCCGAGGACGCCCAGCGTGCGTTCGGCGGCGTTCGCCTGGTTGGCCTTCCAGAGGGTGAGGAAGGCGTTCAGGAGGGCGATGAGGGTGTTGCGGCCGCGCGGCTCCTCCTCGCGCTCAGCGTCCTCTTCCGTGAAGTCGTAAAGCTCCTCCTCGACCTTGCGGCCGAGGCCGCGGATGCGGTTCCAGAGATCGCGAATGGGGTCAGAGCCTCGGTCAGCGGCCATGGTCCCTCACTCCTCGGCATTTCGCCACGCGCGTCGCCTGGCCCCACCCCAGATTCCTTCGCGAAGATGCCGCCTGTCGCGCACCGGCGTGGTCGCCGCTCAGAATGACAGGAGTGTGGGTACGGCCCAGGCCGCGGATGCGGTTCCAGAGATCGCGAATGGGGTCGTCAGGCATGCTACTTTGTTCCCACCGCCAGGATGGCGTAGCCGTTCATGCGAACGGGACCGGACGGATTGCCAGCGGTAACGGTGTCGATCAGGTCGCGGCGGAGGCGCTCCTTCGCGTCTGCGGAGAGATTTCCGACCTCGCGGGAGATGGGGCCGCTGAGCTGGACGGCCTCCCAGTAGGAGTCGCCGCTCTCGTAGTCGGACGGGGTCAGTTCCAGGTCTTCCGTCGCGACCTCGCGGAAGCCGGCCTCGGAGAGCAGCGCGACGAGGCGGCTGCGCTCGGCGAAGGCGAAGATGCCAGGGAGCGCGCCCACTTCAGGCGGCTTCGCGTCTGAGTACTTCATCAGTACGCTGAAGGGCAGCGTGTAGAAGGGGTTGAGCTGCGGCGGGCCCCAGACGGCGGCGGCAAATCGCCCGCCGGAGCGCAGGGCACGGTGCGCGTTACGCAGGCAGCGGAACGGCTCCGGCAGGAACATCAGGCCGCAGCGGCAAGTGACGGCGTCGAACGCCCCTTCATCGACCGTGATCTCCTCGGCGTCGGCGACCATGAAGTCGGCGTTCGTGAGCCCCTGCGCCGCCGCCTTCTCGCGGGCGAAGTCCAGCTGCTCGGGCGACTGGTCCGAGAGCAAGACGAAGCCTGCCGTGCCGACAACGTGCGCGATGGGAAGGCCCGGCTCGCCGTTGCCGGACGCAAGGTCCAGCACGCGCATGCCTGGGCCGATACCGGCCATCGCGATCATGCGCTCGGTCATGGGCGCCGTGGCGCGGCGCATGCGCTCGTCGTTCTTGCGCCAGCCGACGGCAGCCTTCGCCCAGTATTCGCGCTGCTCTTGCTTGAACGCCTGGGGGTCGCGCTGCGTCATGTTGGGCACAGGTTAGCGCACGTGCGCGGCGGCGGCCACCCCGGCCCCGCCCCTTTGGACAGACCTCGAGGTCTGTCGGTACGGCGCCACCGCCCCGCAGCCCCGCGCGGGCGGGTTAGCAACCCGCCCCTGCCGGAGGGCGCAGCAAGCAGGCGCCCCTACGGGATTCGGCGCGATCATTGAGCGCAGCATGACGCGCCCCTACGGGTTCGACATCACTTCCTGGCGCTCGCCCGGCAGATGGGCGATGGCGCGGTTGAGGGCGTTCATGAGGGCCCTGGCGGAGGCGACGACGATGTCAGTGTCCGCCGCGCGGCCGACGAAGGTGCGCCCGCCGGCCTCGATGCGCACGGTGACTTCGCCCTGGGCGTCGATGCCCTCCGTGACGCTGTTCACGGCGTACTCCACCAGCTGGTTGGGGACGCCGATGAGCTGGTTCAGCGCCCGGTAGCAGGCGTCCACGGGGCCCGTGCCCGTTGTGCTGGTCTCCCGCGGCGCGCCGTCGGGGCCGACGATGCGCACTGTCGCCGTCGGGATCGCCTGGTTGCCGCAGGATACCTGGAGCAGGTCCAGCTTGTAGACGTCCTCAACTGCCCGTCGCTCGCCGGAGACCAGCGCGTCGAGGTCGCGGTCATCGATCTCGCCCTTCTTGTCGGCCAGGTCCTTGAAGGCGACGAACACGCGGTCCAGCTCCTGGCTGGTGATCTCGTAGCCCAGTTCGTCCAGGCGGGCCTTGAGTCCGTGGCGTCCCGAATTCTTGTTCAGCACGAACTGGGCGCCCGCCGGCAGGCCGATATCGCGCGGATCCATGATCTCGTACGTCTCGCGCATCTTGGTGATGCCGTGCTGGTGGATGCCGGACTGGTGGCGGAAGGCGTTGATGCCCACGATCGCCTTGTTCGGTTGCACCGTCAGGCCGGTGAGCTGCGAGACGAGACGGCTGGTGCGGTGGATCTGGGTGCTGTCCACGTTCGTGCTCAGGTGGAAGAAGTCCGGCCGCGTCTTGATGGCCATCACCACTTCCTCCAGCGAGGCGTTACCCGCGCGCTCGCCGATGCCGTTGACGCACGTCTCGATCTGGCGGGCCCCGACCCGCACGGCGGCGAGGCTGTTCGCTACCGCCAGGCCGAGGTCGTTGTGGCAGTGCACGGAGATGACCGCCTTGTCGATGTTCGGCACGTGGGCCTGGATCTGGCGCAGGAACTCGGCGAACTCCTCGGGGATCGTGTAGCCGACGGTGTCCGGGATGTTCACGGTGGTGGCGCCGGCCTTGATGACTTCGGTCAGCATGCGGTAGACGTACTCCGGCTGGGAGCGGGTGGCGTCCATCGGCGAGAACTCCACGTCCGGGCAGTACTTCTTCGCCCGCGCCACCATGGTGCGCGCCATCTCCAGCACCTGCTCCCGGTCCTTCTCCAGCTGGTGCATGATGTGGATGTCTGAGCTGCTGAGGAAGACGTGGATGCGCGGGTGCTCGGCGTGGCGGACGGCCTCCCAGCAGGCGTCCACGTCGGCGGCCACGGCGCGGGCGAGGCCGGCGATGGCGGCGCCGCGGACCTCTTTGGCGATGGCGGTGACGGACGCGAGGTCGCCGGGGGACGAGGCGGGGAAGCCGGCCTCGATGATGTCCACGCGCAGGCGCTCCAGGGCGCGGGCGATCTCCAGTTTCTCTTCGATGTTGAGGGCGACGCCGGGCGACTGCTCGCCGTCGCGCAGGGTGGTATCGAAGATCAGTACCCGCTCTCCGGCGGGCTGGCTCTTGTCTTCTGTTGTCATTTCGTCTCAACCTCCGTGGGCGAACGCCGTTCGCCCCTACGTTCGCGGCGGGTTGCGGGGCAGGCCCTCCCGGTCCGCCGGTTGGCGGATGGAGGGCCGGGTAAGGTTGAGGCTGGGCGATTGGATCATGCTAGTCATTGGGATGGCGATAGGCGGGCGATTGTTGCGTCGAATGGTTCGCGGGCGGGCGCGTGGGGGCGACTGAGGAGGCGTTCTGGCGATAGCGCACCGCTGTAGGGGCGCAGCACCGAACGATTGTGCCGTTGACGACGATGCAGGTGGCGAGACACAACGCCTCCCTTGAGCACACCACCGTCCGGTGCTGCGCCCCTACGCACCCTTGTCGCACAATCGTTCCGCATCCGCTGATCCGTTGCGTCCATCTCAGCCGGCTCTACGGCAGGAAATGCCGTTCAGTCCCGCTTCCCCAGCCAGGGCATCATGTCGCGCAGCTCCTTGCCCACCTTCTCGATGGGGTGCTCGGCGTTCTGGCGGCGCAGGGCGAGGAAGCTGGGGCGGCCGGCCTGGTTCTCGATGATCCACTCGCGGGCGAAGGCGCCGCTGCGGATGTTGGCCAGGATCTGCTTCATGGACTGGCGCACGTGGTCGTCGATGACCTTGGGGCCGCGGGTGTAGTCGCCGTATTCGGCGGTGTCGGAGATGGAGTAGCGCATGTAGGTCATGCCGCCCTCGTGCATCAGGTCCACGAGCAGCTTGAGCTCGTGCATGCATTCGAAGTAGGCGATCTCCGGCTGGTAGCCGGCCTGGACCAGGATCTCGAAGGCCGTCTTCACGAGCGCGGTGACGCCGCCGCAGAGGACGACCTGCTCGCCGAAGAGGTCCGTCTCCGTCTCCTCGTCGAACGTGGTCTCGATGACGCCCGCCTTGGTGCAGCCGACGCCTTTGCCGTAAGCCAGCGCCAGCTGCTGGGCGTTCTCGGTCGCGTTCTGGTGGACGGCGATGAGGGCGGGCACGCCGATGCCGTTGACGAACATCTCGCGCATGCGGTGGCCGGGGGCCTTGGGGGCGATCATGGTGACGTCCACGTCCGGGGGCGGGACGATCTGGTTGAAGTGGATGTTGAAGCCGTGCGCGAACATGATCATCTTGCCCGCGGTCAGCGCCGGGCCGATGCTCTCGTCGTAGATCTTCTTCTGCAGCTGGTCGGGCGCGAGCATCATGATCACGTCGGCCTCGCGCGCCATCTCCTCGACGGTGCCGACGCGGAGGCCTGCCATCTGGGCGTGCTGCCATGACTTGGAGCCGGGGTACAGGCCCACCATCACGTTGCAGCCGTTATCGCGCAGGTTAAGGGCGTGGGCGTGGCCCTGCGAGCCGAAGCCGATGATGCCGACGGTCTTGTCTTTGATCAGGTCCAGGTTGGCGTCTGCGTCATAGTAGATCTTGGCCATCTTGCTCCTTAGTAGCTGGAGGTTGGAGATTGGAGGTTGGAGCCAGCGCATGGCCGCTGTCTAACCTCCAACTTCCAACCTCTATCCTCCTTCTAGGTGGCGCTTACCACGTGTGCGGCCCGGGGTAGCGCTCGTATTGCTGGTCTTCCTCCTCCGGATGCGGGTGTGATACGGCCGGGCCGCGCAGCATGGCGACGCGGCCCGTGCGCACCAGCTCGATGATCTCGTAGTCCTTGAGCAGGTTGACGAGCGCGTTGATCTTCTGCTCGTCGCCCGTGGCCTCGATGATGATCGAGTCCGGCTCCACGTCCAGGACGTCGGCGTGGAACAGCTCGGCGATGTCGATGATCTGGCTCCGGCTGCCGCGGTCGGTTCGGATCTTGATCAGCGCCATCTCGCGGGCCACGATGTCCTCGTGCGAGATGTCGCGGATGTCCACCACGTCCACCAGCTTGTCCAGTTGCTTGACCACCTGCTCTGCGTTGGTGTCCGCATCGACGACGAAGGTCATGCGCGAAAGGCCGGGCTTCTCCGAGTGGCCGACGGCCAGGCTTTCGATGTTGAACCCGCGCTGGCGCCACTTGGAGGCGATGCGGTTGAGGACGCCGGGCCGGTCTTCGACGAGGGCGATGATGGTATGGGGTCTGATGCCGCTGGTGCCGTCGCTCATGACGCCGCCACCTCCATCGGCGCGGGCAGACGCGCGGGCGTCTGGGCGTAGGCCGGCTGGTCGATGGTCTCGTGCAGGGCGGCGCCGGGCGGCACCATGGGGTAGCAGTTCTCGTCGTGCTTCACCTGGAAGTCGATGAGCACAGGCCCGGGGTGCTGCATGGCCTGATCGATGACGGCGGCCACCTCCTCCTTGCGCTCCGCGCGCAGGCCCAGGATGTGGAAGGCCTCCGCCACCTTCACGAAGTCCGGGTTCTTGAGCGGCGTGGCCACGATGTTGTTGCCGTAGAACAGCTCCTGCCACTGCCGCACCATGCCCAGGTTGTTGTTGTTGATGATGGCGAACTTGATGGGCCAGCCGTACTCGGCGATGGTGGCGAGTTCCTGCATGGTCATCATGAAGCCGCCGTCGCCGCAGATGGACCACACGGTATCGTTGGGCGCCGCCACCTGCGCGCCCATGGCGGCCGGCACCTCGAAGCCCATTGTGCCCAGGCCGCCGGAGGTGACGAAGCTGTTCGGCTTGTCGTACCAGAAGTACTGGGCGGCCCACATCTGGTGCTGGCCGACGCCCGTGACCACGTAGCAGTCGCCCTTCGTCGCCTCGTAGATGCTGTTGATCACGTACTGCGGCAGCAGCTCGTCGGTCTCGCGGATGACGATGGAGGGGTGCTTGCGGCGCATGTCCTCCAGCCAGTTGAACCACGGCGTGCGGTCCTTGTGGACGACGAGCTTGTTCAGTTCCTTGAGTGACGCCTTGACATCGCCCAGCAACGCGGCGGCCGGCCGCACGTTCTTGCCGATCTCCGCCGGGTCGATGTCCATGTGGATGATTTTGGCCCTGGGCGCGAAGTCCTTGAGCCGCCCCGTGACGCGGTCGTCGAAGCGCATGCCGACGCCGATCACCAGGTCTGACTCCGCGATGGCCAGGTTGTTCCAGTACATGCCGTGCATGCCGGGCATCCCCAGGTAGAGCGGGTGCGTGCCCGGGAAGCCGCTGATGCCCAGGAGCGTGGTGATCACGGGGATGCCGGCCTTCTCCGCCAGCTCCCGGATCTCCGCGAACGCCTGCGAGATGATGACACCGTGCCCGGAGATGATCACGGGCCGCTGCGACTGCTCGATGAGCTCGGCGGCCCTGGCGATCTCGTTTGGATCGGCCTGGCTGAACGGCTTGTAGCCGCGCAGCTCCACCTTGTCGCGCCAGTAGAATTCGCCTTTCTGCTGGAGGACGTCGCGGGGGATGTCGACAAGCACGGGGCCCGGGCGGCCGGTGGTGGCGATGAAGAAGGCCTCCTGCATGGCGCGCGGGATCTCGTTCACGTCGCGCACCAGTTCGCTGTGCTTGGTGATGGGGATCGTGATGCCCTGGATGTCCGCCTCCTGGAAGCCGTCGCGGCCAATGAGGGCGCTGATCACCTGGCCGGTGACGGCGACGAGCGGGATGGAGTCCATGTAGGCGTTGGCGATGCCGGTGACGAGGTTGGTGGCGCCGGGGCCGGAGGTGCCGTAGCAGACGCCGGCCTTGCCGCTGACGCGGGCGTAGGCGTCGGCGGCGTGCGCGGCGCACTGTTCGTGCTTCACCAGGTAGTGCTTGATGCGGGGGTAGTACTCGGGCAGGACGTCGTAGAGGGGCAGGTTGGCGCCGCCGGGAACGCCGAAGATGGTGTCCACGCCTTCGCGGATGAAGGCTTCCATCACCATCTGCGCGCCGGTCAGTTCCTGTTTGGTTTCCATTGTCGCTTCTCCAATCGATATCTCGTTGTGGCCCAATCGATTCGGCAATGCCGCCGTTGCTGCGGGCCGGCCTCAGGCGGGCCTAGCTGCAAACGGCGCCGCGGGCTGCCGACGATACGAGACGGGCGTACTTGGCCAGTGCCCCCGATGTGTACCTGGGGGCGGGCGCCTGCCACTGGCCAAGCCGCCGCTGCATCTCCTCCTCGCTCAGTTCCACCTGGATCAACCGCGTGGGGATATCGAGAGTAATGGTGTCGCCGTCCTGCAGGAGGGCGATGGGGCCGCCGACGGCCGCCTCGGGCGCGACGTGGCCCACGCAGAAGCCGCGGGTGGCGCCGGAGAAGCGGCCGTCCGTGATCAGGGCCACGTCCTCGCCCAGGCCCTGGCCGGCGATGGCCGCGGTCACGGCCAGCATCTCGCGCATGCCGGGGCCGCCGACGGGGCCCTCGTAGCGGATCACGATCACGTCGCCCGCCCTGATCTCGCGGCGGGCTACGGCCTGGAAGCACTCGTCCTCCGTGTTGAAGACGCGGGCCGGGCCGGTGAAGCGCTCCTTGTGCACGCCGCTGGTCTTCATGACGCTGCCCTCCGGCGCCAGGTTGCCGCGCAACACCACCATGGTGCCGGTGGGCTCCAGCGCCTGCGCCAGCGGCACGATCACCTGCCTGCCGGCAGGGCCGGCCTGGGCGTCCTCCTCGAAGCGGATGTCCGCCACGTTCTCAGCGAGGGTCTTGCCGGTGACGGTGAGCGTATCGCCGTGGAGGAGGCCGGCGTCCAGCAGCTCCTTCAGGATGCGCGGGACGCCGCCCGCGCGGTGCAGGTCGCTCTGCACGAAGCGGCCGCCGGGGCGCATGTCCGCGATGTGCGGGATGCGCCGGGCGATGGTGTCGAAGTCGTCGAGGGTCAGCTCCACGCCGGCCTCGTGCGCGATGGCGGGCAGGTGGAGCGCCGCGTTCGTCGAGCCGCCGATGGCGACGACGACGGCGACGGCGTTCTCCAGGGCCTTACGGGTGATGATGTCGCGCGGGCGGATGCCCTTCTCGAGCAGGCGCAGGACGCTGCTGCCCGCCCAGCGGCAGAGCTCCATGCGCCCGGCGTCGGCCGCGGGCATGGTGGCGCTGAAGGGCAGCGCGATGCCGAGCGCCTCGCTGGCGCAGGCCATGGTGTTTGCGGTGTACATGCCGCCGCAGGAGCCCTCGCCCGGGCAGGCCGCGCACTCGAGTTCGTACAGCTCCTGTTCCGTCAGGCGGCCGGCAGCGACGGCGCCGACGCCTTCGAAGACGTCCTGGATCGTCACGTCCTGGCCCCGCCACTGGCCCGGCATGATGCTGCCGCCGTAGAGGAAGACCGAGGGGACGTTCAGGCGCGCCATGGCCATCATGGTGCCGGGGATGCTCTTGTCGCAGCCGCCGACGCCCACGAGCGCGTCATAGCCGTGGGCGAAGACCATCAGCTCGATGGAGTCGGCGATGACCTCGCGGCTGACGAGGGATGCCTTCATGCCTTCGTAGCCCATGGCGATGCCGTCCGAGACGGCGATCGTCGTGAACTCGCGCGGGGTGCCGCCGGCGGCCTTGACGCCCTGCTTGGCCCAGCCGGCCAGGCGGTTGAGGTGGACGTTGCAGGGGGTGGCCTCGTTCCAGCAGCTCATGACGCCGACGATGGGCTTGGCGATGTCCTCGTCGGTCAGGCCCATGGCGCGCAGGTAGGAGCGGGCGGGCGCCCGGTCGTAGGCCTTGCCGTAGACTTTTTCGCTTGTGCGCTGCTCGTTCGTTGTGACCATCTGCATGTCCTTAGCCCATCCTTCTGCCGGTCGCCAGCGGGGGCGCGGCAAGCCTGCCTGCCCTGCCTACCGGCAGGCCGGCAGGCGGCGCCCCTACCGTGCGGCCCTTCGCCAACGCCGCCCAAAATCGAAAACGCCCGCGTGAAGGGATCCGCCTGAGGCGGACGGTACCACCCTTCTTCTCGCGAGCGTCTGCTCTCGGAGCTCTCGGACGCTGTAACGGGCGCGGCCCGGTCAGGCTTACCGGCGGTTGTTCAGCCTGACGGCTCCGGGGCGAGTTCGCGGGCCTGGCGTTGCCGGGCTTTCAGCGTGGAACCCGGCTCTCTGGGGAACGGGCGGCCCCTACTACTCCCCATCGTAGCCTTTCGGCTTTGGGGTTGTGGAAAGAATTGTATGGGGGGCGGTGCGGGAAGTCAAGCAAACGATGTGCCTCATTAAGATGGTTACCGAACTGAGAGCCGTTGCCTCAAGAAGTAGGGTTACCGAAAGTATTCAGATTAGTCGTCGAGCTGATCGGTCAACGTGGAGAACAATTTTGAGGGATTGGAGTCCCTCCTGAAGG
>JAUSFE010000084.1 GCA_030649945.1 Dehalococcoidia bacterium
CCTTCAGGAGGGACTCCAATCCCTCAAAATTGTTCTCCACGTTGACCGATCAGCTCGACGACTAATCTGAATACTTTCGGTAACCCTACTTCTTGAGGCAACGGCTCTCAGTTCGGTAACCATCTTAATGAGGCACATCGCCCCTTTGACCCTATGACCCTCTCGCCCTACACTCTCATCATGCTGAAAGACCGTTCCTGCGGCGAACTGCGCGCCGACGACGAGGGCAGCGAGGTGACGCTGGCCGGCTGGGTGCACCGCCGGCGCGATCACGGCGGCCTCGTCTTCATCGACCTGCGCGATCACAGCGGGCTTGTGCAGGCCGTCTTCAACCCGAAGGACGGCGCGGAGGCCTACGCCGTCGCCGATGGCTGCCGCCCCGAGTACGTGGTCCAGGTGCAGGGGACGGTGGGCCGGCGCCCGGCCGGCACCGAGAACAAGGGCCTGCCCACCGGCGAGATCGAGGTGCACGCCCATGCGGCGCTGGTCCTGAACGCGTCGAAGACCCCGCCCTTCTACATCTCGGAGGAGACGGAGGTGGAGGAGCTGCTGCGCCTCAAGTACCGCTACCTGGACCTGCGCCGCGAGACGATCCACAAGAACATGGTCATGCGCCACCGCGTGGTCAAGTTCATCCGCGACTTCCTCTGCGAGCGCGGGTTCACGGAGATCGAGACGCCGCTCTTGACGGCGCCCACGCCGGAGGGCGCGCGCGACTACCTGGTGCCCAGTCGCGTGCACGCCGGGCACTTCTACGCGCTGCCGCAATCGCCCCAGCAGTTCAAGCAGCTGCTGATGGTGGCGGGCTTCGAGCGCTATTTCCAGATCGCGCGCTGCCTGCGCGACGAGGACGTGCGCGCGGCTCGCCAGCCGGAGCACACGCAGCTGGACCTGGAGTTGAGCTTCATCTCCGATGAAGAGGACATCTTCCGGCTGACGGAGGAGCTGTACCACAGCCTGGCGCAGGCGCTGTTCCCGCACTACAGCATCCAGGCGCACCCGTTCCCGCGCCTGACCTATGAGGAGTCGCTGCGGCGGTTCGGGAGCGATAAGCCGGACCTGCGCTACGGGCTGGAGCTGGCGGACTTCAGCGAGGCGCTGCGGGACACGGAGTTCGTGGTGTTCCGGCAGGTGCTCGGCGCCGGCGGCGTCGTGCGCGGCATCTGCGTCCCCGGTGGCGCCGGGATGAGCCGCAAGCAGACTGACGACCTGACGACGTTCGTGCAGGGGTACGGCGCGAAGGGCCTGGTCTCGATGGCGTTCCTGGGCGAGGGCGGGATGGAGTCGCTGTCCGCGACGGATGTCCGCTCGCCCGTGGCCAGGTTCTTCACGCCGGAGCAGGCGCGGGAGCTGGCGCGCCTGGCCGGGGCGAAGCGGGGCGACATGCTGCTGATGGTGGCGGACCGGGAAGCGGCGGCGAACAAGGCCCTGGACCCGCTGCGGCGGGAGCTGGCCTCGCGCCTGGGCCTCGCAGACGCGGGCGTCCTCGCGTTCGCCTTCGTCACCCAGTACCCGCTCTTCGAGTGGAGCGACACGGAAGGCCGCTGGCTGTCGATGCACCACCCGTTCACGTCGCCGCGGGAAGAGGACCTGCCGCTCCTGGAGACGGACCCGGGCAAGGTGCGCTCGCACGCGTATGACCTGGTGTGCAACGGCTGGGAGCTGTTCAGCGGCTCCATCCGCATCCACCGGCGTGATGTGCAGGAGCGCATGTTCGCGGCGCTGGGCATTGCGCCGGAGGAGGCGCAGCGCAAGTTCGGGCACATGCTGGAGGCGTTCGAGTACGGCGCGCCGCCGCACGCCGGCATCGGCGCCGGCATCGACCGCCTGATGGCGGTGCTCACCGGCCAGCCGGACATCCGCGAGGTGATCGCCTTCCCGAAGACGAAGAGCGCCTCCGAGCCGCTGACGGGCGCGCCGACGCTGGTGACCCCGGAGCAGCTGCGGGACCTGCACATCGCGGTCACGGAGACGGAGGCGGACCCCGGGGCGTAGGGGCGCAGCACACATCGCCACCTGGTGATCATCCCGCTCTGGCGGCACACGTGGCGGCAGCGCAGCGGCCGCCATCAGCACGTGCTGCGCCCTGACGCGCCGATGCCCCACACGCCCCCCATCAGCCGGGTTACGCGCCGCTCTATGGGCCGTCCCACATCGTGCCGCCGCCGTCTCCCCTTAACCCCGCGCCGCCGGGCCTGCCTCGACCGTCGTATCCACGCCTGATATGATGCCAGCAAACCAGAACGCGGCATCGTTCGTTCCCTGGATAGAGGCCACAGATGGAGACCCGCAGGCTAGTCCTTGTCCTTACCGGCATCGCCGTCGTCCTCATCGTCGTCATCGGCGGGCTGTCGCTGGCGCTGCTCGCGGGAGGGGAAGACAGCGGCGGCTCCGGCGGCGGCAACCAGCAGCCGGACGGCTCGCCGCTGCCGGAGCGCCTGGAGGGGGAGCTGCGGCTCTTCGGGCCGGACCCCATCACCCTGGACCCGGCCTGCGCCGCGGACGCGGGGTCAGCGGAGTACATCGTGGAGATCTTCTCCGGGCTGGTGTCCTTCGATAGGGACCTGAAATTGGTCCCGGACGTCGCCAGCAGCTGGGACGTCAGCGACGACGGCAAGACTTACACCTTTCACCTGCGCCCCAACGTCCTCTTCCACGACCGCTCGCGCCGCGTGACTGCGGGCGACTTCAAGTTCTCCATGGAGCGCTCGCTGGACCCGGACACGCAGTCCACAGTCGGCGATGTGTACCTGGACGACATCGCCGGCGCCAGGGAGTTCGCGGACGGCAAGGCCGACGAAGTCAGCGGCATCAAGGTGATCGACGAAGACACGCTGGAGCTGGACATCTCGCAGCCCAGCTCCGTGTTCGTGGAGAAGCTGAGTTACCCCACGGCGTACGTGGTGGACCGGAACGAAGTGAAGGGCTCCACCTGCTTCGAGGGCGGCAACTGGACGCTGAAGCCGAACGGGACCGGCCCCTTCCGCCTGAAGGAGTGGGTCCTGGGCCAGCGCCTGGAGCTGGAGCCGAACAGCCAGTACTACCTGGACCCCAAGCCGGCGCTTTCCAGGGTGACCTACGTGCTCTCCGGCGGCTCTCCCCTCGTGATGTACGAGAACGATGAGATAGACATCACGGGCGTGGGCATCAACGACATCGAGAGCGTGCGCGACCCCAACAACCCGCTGAACAAGGAGTACTCAGAGACGCCCTCGCTGGATGTCTTCTACATCGGCTTCAACGCCCAGCAGGCGCCGTTCGATGACCCCAAAGTCCGGCAGGCGCTGAACATGGCCGTGGACAGGGACTTCCTGGCCAACGACCTGCTGGCCGAACTGGTCTTGCCGGCGAACGGGGTCCTGCCGCCGGGCATGCCGGGCTACAACGAGGGCCTGGACGGTCTGCCGTTCGATCCGGACCGCGCCCGGCAGCTGCTGGACGAAGCCGGCGGGCCGGAGATCCTGACGGACGTCAAGCTGCTGGCCTCCGGCCAGGGTGCCAGCCCCTCGCAGGTGCTGGAGGCCGTCGTCGCCATGTGGCAGGACAACTTGGGGGTGACGGTAACGGTGGAGCAGGAGGACTTTGGCCTGTTCCTGCGGGACATAGACCAGGGGACCTTCCAGATTTTCTCCCTGGGTTGGGTGGCGGACTACCCGGACCCGCAGAACTTCCTGGACATCAAGTTCCACTCCCAGAGCGGCAACAACGAAACGAAGTACGCCAGCTCGCGCGTGGACTCCCTCCTGGATCAGGCGCGCACGGAGAAGGACGAGCAGAAGCGCCTGGATCTGTACCGCCAGGCGGAGGAGACCATCGTCCAGGACTCGCCGTGGATCCCCCTGTACCACGGCAAGGCCAGCGTGCTGACCAAGCCGTACGTCAAGGGGTATTTCATCCCGCCGTTCGTCATCAACAACCTGCGATACGTCTCCATCACCGAGTAAGGCTGGGGTAGGGCGGGAGAGCTCCCGTGCAGGGTCTGGCCTCGTACATCACCGGACGGCTGCTGCTGGCGCCCGTAGTCCTCCTCGTGATCTCGTTCGCCACCTTCGCGCTGGGCCGCTACGCGCCCGGCGATTACGTCGAGATCCAGGCGGGCACACGGGCGCGGCCGGAGACGATCGAGCGCATCCGCCACGAGCGCGGGCTGGACGACCCGGTGTACGAGCAGTATGGGCGCTACGCCTGGCGCGCGCTGCACGGCGATTTCGGCGAGAGCAAGCGCTACCGGGGCGTCGCTGTGGAGGATGTGATCTTCCCGCGGCTCTGGGTGACGGTCCAGTACAACGCGATCGCGCTCATCCTCACCTTCGGCATTGGCATACCCATTGGCACGTGGGCGGCGACCAAACGGGGGACCTGGCTGGACCCGCTCGCCATCGGCACGTTCCTGCTGTTCGCCTCCGTGCCGGTCGTCGTCAGCGTGCCCGCGTTGCAGTGGCTGTTCGCCGTGAAGCTGGGCTGGCTGCCCACCAGCGGCTGGCGGGTGCACGAGTTCTTTGGCGTTGAGCTGGGCATCTTCTCCAGGCAGATCATCCTGCCCATGCTGATCCTGACACTGCCCGGCGTGGCGGGCGTGGCGCGCTACATGCGCGGGCAGGTGCTGGAGGTGCTGGACCAGGACTACGTGCGCACCGCCCGCGCCAAGGGGCTGCGGGGCGATGTGGTCGTCAGCCGGCACGTCGTGCGCAACGCGCTCCTGCCCATCGCCACGATCCTGGGGTTCGAGCTGGCGGGGCTGCTCGCGGGCTCTATCTTCGTGGAGACGCTGCTCGGCATCCCGGGCATCGGCCTCTACGCCTTCGAGTCCATCGGCAGCCGCGATTACGACAGCATCATGGCGATCGTGCTGATGGGATCGGCCGCGTTCATCGCCGCGAACCTGCTCGTGGATATCGCTTACGGGTTCATAGACCCGCGCATCCGCCTGCCGGGGGCAGTGAGACCGTGACCTACGCCGAAGTCCCCGGCGCGGCGCTGGAGCAGCTGGCAGTGCGGCCGGCGCCCTCGTTTCGGGTGCTGCGGCGGCTGGCGCGGCGGCCCGTGGCGGTGATAGCGCTGGCCGTCATCCTCACCGTCTACCTGGCCGGCATCCTGGCGCCCTGGGTGGCGCCGTATAGCTTCACCGATACCGACTTCCAGCACCGCCTGGCCGGCCCCACGTGGGACCACCCCCTGGGCACGGACCTGCTGGGGCGCGACATGCTCTCGCGCGCCATCTGGTCCGCGCAGACCACGGTCATCGTCTCCGGGGCTGCGGTGTTGACGGGCGGGCTGGTCCTGGGCGTGACGCTGGGGCTGCTTTCGGGCTACGCCGGCGGCCGCCTGGACAGCGTGATCATGCGCGTGGCGGATGCGGTCTACTCCGTGCCCACGATCCTGCTGCTGCTGATCATTACGGCGACGCTGCGGGACAAGGTGGTGACCGTCTTCTCGGACATCGAGGACTTCACGGGCATTCACGGCCTGGTCAGCTCGGGCGCGCCCAGCTACTTCCTGGTCTTCGGGGCGCTCTCCGTCTTCGGCTGGGTGGGCATGGCGCGGCTGGTGCGCTCGCAGGTCCTTTCCCTGCGGGAGGCGCAGTACGTGCTGGCCGCGCGCGCGGCCGGCGCCTCCACGGCGCGCATCCTCTTCCGCCACCTGCTGCCGAACGTCACGAACCTGCTGGTCGTGGCGCTCACCCTCTCTTTGGGCGCGGCCGCCGGGGCGGAAGTGGCGCTGACGTGGCTGGGCATCGGCGTCCAATCGCCGCACCCCAGCTTCGGCGCCATGATCTTCCAGGCCTCCGCGCTGACCACGCTGCGCGCCCACCCGCACCTGATCATCGTGCCGTCCGTCGTCATCGCCTCGCTGATGCTCTCCTTCAACCTGCTCGGCGACGTGCTCACGGACGTGCTCTCGCCGCGCCGGCGATGAGGTTCGCCCCGCCCCGCCCCTGGTCAGGCTGAGAGCCTGACCCCCCGGGGTTGGCTGGCCGGGGAACCTGTCAACGGATCGTCGCCCGCTTGCGGGAGAGGGGTGTCCACCGTAGGCGGACTGGGTGAGGGCCGTGCCATCACGTCTCGTTTCGGCCGGGGGCTGCGTGCTACAATCGGAGTCGTGAAGGTCTCCGCACAGCGCCTCCCGGAAAGCCAGATCGTCCTGGAGATCGAGGTCGATCCCGACCAGATGGAGCGCTCTCTGGACAGGGCCTACCGGCGCCTCGTCCAGCGCGTAGATGTCCCCGGGTTCCGCAAGGGCAAGACGCCCCGCAGTATGCTGGAGCGCCACCTGGGCCGCGACCGCCTGCTGCGGGAGGCGATCGACATCTTGATTCCGGAGGCTTACAACCAGGCGATCGACGCGCAGGACATCGACGCCATAGACCAGCCGCAGATCGAGCTGATCAAGGATGAGCCGCTGGCGTTCAAGGCCACCGTGCCTCTGCGGCCCACAGTGGAGCTGGGAGACTACCAGAGCCTCCGCGTCGCACGCCAGCCGGTGGCCGTGGACGAAAAGGACGTGGACGGGGCGCTGGAGGAGCTGCAACGCCGCTATGCCCTGCACGAGCCCGTGGACCGCCCCGTGCAGACGGGCGACATCGTGACGGCGAGCGTGCGCATGGTCATTGAGGACCGCGAGGTGTTCAAGGACGACGACGCGGAGTTCCGCCTGCGCGAGGGCGTCACAATCCTGCTCCCGGGCTTCGCGGACGGGCTGGCCGGCGCGAAAAAGGGCGAGGCGCGCGAGATCACCGTCACCGTGCCGCCCGGAGAGCAGCCGCTCTCCGGCAAGAGCGGCACCGCCACGACCCTGGTGAAGGAGATCAAGCAGGAGCGCCTGCCGGAGCTCACCGATGACTTCGCGCGGGAGGTGGGCGAGGGCTTCGCCGGCCTCGAGGCGCTGCGCGACCGCCTGCGCGAGGACCTGCGCGAGCGGCTGCAGGCGCAGGCGGAGGAAGCCTATCGCGAGCAGGCCCTCACCGCGCTGGTGGAGAGCGCCGAGGCGATGGAGTTCCCGCCCGTCCTCGTGGACCGCGAGATCGAAAGGCTGATCCGCGATCACGCCCGGTCGGCCGGCCGCGACGTGGACAGCTACCTGGAGCTGATCAAGAGAGATGTGTCACAACTGCGCGACGAACTGGCGCCCGTCGCCACGGAGCGGGTGCGCCGGTCGCTGGTACTCAGCCGCCTGGCCGAAGATGAGAAGATAGAGGTGGAGTCTGCCGAGGTGGACGCGGAGATCGAGAAGATTGTCAGCTCGTCGGGGCAGCAGGAGGAGCAGTTGCGCCGCCTGTTCGCCGGCCCGGAAGCGCGGGCCTCCATCGAGCGCTCGCTGCTCACGCGGAAGACAGCGGACCGGCTGGTAGAGATCGCCGGCCGGGCCGGAGTGGAGAAACCAGCAAAGAAGAAGAGGGCCCGCAAGACAGAAACGGAGGAGGCGCCGTGAGGCAGGATTCCCGAGTGCAGAACATCATCCCGTACGTCGTCGAGCAGAGCCCCCGGGGCGAGCGCGCGTTCGACATCTACTCGTTGCTGCTCAAGGAGCGCATCGTGTTCCTGGGCACGCCCATCGACGACCAGATCGCGAACGTGATCATCGCCCAGCTGCTGTACCTGGACCGCGAGGACCCGGAGAAGGACGTGAACATCTACATCCACTCCCCGGGCGGCATGGTGAGCGCGGGCCTGGCCATCTACGACACGATTCAGCTCATGAAGTGCGACGTGGCCACGATCTGCGTGGGCGCCTGCGCCAGCATGGGCACGGTGCTGCTGGCAGCGGGCGCCAAGGGCAAGCGGTATGCGCTGCCCAACGCCACGATCCACATCCACCAGGCCATCATTCGCGGCGTCGGCGGCCAGGCCAGCGACGTCGAGATCCACGCCAGGGAGGTGCTGCGCCAGAACCAGATGATCCGGGAGATCCTGGCCTTCCACACCGGCCAGGACATCGAGCGCATCATCCGGGACACGGACCGCGACTTCTTCATGACGGCCGAGGCGGCGAAGGAGTACGGTATAATCGATGAGGTACTCCACGGCACGAAGGGGCTGAGCGCCGCCGATATGCCGGCGGTGGCTGCGGAGGGGGCGAAAGCTTAGCAATGCCGGCCAAGGGCAGCAGCCGCGTCAGCTATAACTGCTCATTCTGCGGCAAGAACCAGGACCAGGTCCGGCGTCTGATCGCCGGCCCCGGCGCCGTCTACATCTGCGATGAGTGCGTGGAGCTGTGCCGGGAGATCATCCAGGAAGACTCCTCCACCACCATCAAGCCCAAGGCGCCGCTGGAGCGCATCCCGCCCCCCAAGATCATCTACCAGCAGCTCAGCGAGTACGTCGTCGGCCAGGAGCAGGCCAAGAAGGTGCTCTCCGTGGCCGTGTACAACCACTACAAGCGCATCGGCGCTCAGCACAAGAAGGACGTGGAGCTGGAGAAGAGCAATGTCCTGCTCCTGGGGCCTACAGGCTGCGGTAAGACGCTCCTGGCCCGCACGCTGGCCAAGATCCTCGACGTGCCCTTCACCATCGCCGACGCCACCGCCCTGACCGAGGCGGGCTACGTGGGCGAGGACGTGGAGAACATCCTGCTGCGGCTGATACAGGCCGCTGACTTCGATGTCGCCAAGGCGGAGCGCGGCATCATCTACATCGACGAGATCGACAAGATCGGCCGCAAGACCGGGGACAACCCGTCCATCACCCGCGACGTTTCGGGCGAGGGCGTGCAGCAGGCGCTGCTCAAGATCGTCGAGGGCTGCGTGGCGAACGTGCCCCCCCAGGGCGGGCGCAAGCACCCGCACCAGGACTTCATCCAGATCAACACGGCGAATGTGCTCTTCATCTGCGGGGGCGCCTTCCAGGGCCTGGACCAGATCGTCGATAAGCGCACCGGCAAGGGGACGCGCGGCTTGGGCTTCCGCTCGACGGCAGTCCCGGGCGCGGACCCAGTGAAGACGGCGGACGAGCTTCTGGCCGACGTCACGCACGACGACCTGTTGCAATACGGGCTGATCCCGGAGTTCGTGGGCCGCATTCCGGTGGTGGTATCGCTGCAGTCGCTGGACAAGGCGGCGCTGATGCGCATCCTGACGGAGCCCAAGAACGCGCTGATCAGGCAGTTCGAGGAGTTCTTCTCGCTGGACAGTGTGGAGCTGGTCTTCACGGAGGACGCCCTGGAGGCGGCCGCGGAAGAGGCGCTGCGCCACAAGACCGGCGCCCGCGGCCTGCGCACGGTCCTGGAGGACTGCCTGCTGGACGTGATGTACGAGATCCCGTCCCGCGCTGATGTCAAGAAGTGTGTGGTGGACGGGGACTCCATTCGCGGCCTGCGCCGGCCGCTGCTGCTCACCCGCTCCGGCCAGGCGCTGGACCTCTGGGGCGAGAACAGCAAAGAGACGGCCTAGGCCTTCCACCCCTTCCTCCTTGCTCCTAAGTCTCCAAGCGGGAGCGTTCTCACCACAAAGACGCAAAGGCACGAAGATAGGGCGGTCTCCATCCCCTGGCGCCTTTGTGTCTTCGTGGTATTCCCTGCCAAGGCCTTCCACCACCTCCGTCTTGCTCCCGATTCTCCAAGCGGGAGTGTTCTCACCACAAAGACACAAACGCACGAAGATAAGGCGGTCTTCATCCCTTGGCGCCTTGGTGTCTTCGTGGTATTCCGTGCCAGCCGTAGGGACAGACCTTCAGGTCTGTCCAGGGAGGGGTGGCGGGGTGGTGGCCCCGCGCCGCGCCTCGGGGCGCAGCAAGCAGGCGCCCCTACCGGGCATGCGGCCCGTGGCGCCGCCCCGGGGGCGGACGGCGCGCCCACGTGCTATGCTGAATTCCGCTCATGGGCAAGCAGAGGCTGGATACGCTGCTGGTGGACCGGGGGCTGGTGGAATCGCCGGAGAAGGCCAGGGCTATGGTCATGGCCGGACAGGTGCGGGTGGGGGAGCGGCCGGCGGCCAAGCCGGGCATGCTGGTGGACGCATCGGCGCCGCTGCAGGTGGCCGCATCGCCGCGCTACGTGAGCCGCGGCGGCGAGAAGCTGGAGCACGCGCTGCGCGCCTTCCGGCTGGACGTGCGGGGGCTGGTCGCGGCGGACATCGGCGCGTCCACGGGCGGGTTCACGGACTGCCTGCTGCAGCACGGCGCGCGGCGCGTCTACGCCATCGACGTCGGCAAGGGCCTGCTGGACTACGCCCTGCGTCGGGACCCGCGCGTGGCGGTGATGGAGGACGTGAACGTGCGCCACCTGGACGGGCTGCCGGAGCGCGTGGACATTGTGACGGTGGACGTAGCGTTTATCTCCCTCAGGCTGGTGCTGCCGGTGGCCGCGATGTTGTTTGATGGCGCGCGTAGGGGCGTAGCAACCACTCAAGCGACCATTGGGCATCGTGAGTCTGGTTCGGGTGGTTGCTGCGCCCCTACATCGCGCGATTCCGGTGGTTGCTACGCCCCTACATCCGCGCGCGGCGCCATCATCGCGCTGTTCAAGCCGCAGTTCGAGGCGCACAAACCCGAGGTGCCGCGCGGCGGCGTGATCAGGGACCCACGGCTCCATGCCACGCTCATCGGCCGCTTCGTTGCCTGGTGCGTGGCCAACGGTCTGAGGGTGCTGGACCTCACCGCCTCCCCGATTCTCGGGGCCGCCGGCAACCGCGAGTTCCTTTTCTGGTTGACGCCGGCCGAAGGACCGGACGCCGGGGCTGGAAAGCCCCGGCTACGGGATGGGCTGGCGCCCGTAGGGGCGGCGGAACGTAAGACGAATAGGGCGCGCGTTGGGGCAGGTTTCAAACCTGCCCCAACCGGACGTAGAACCGCGGGACAGGCCCCTTGAAGAAGGTCGGTATCTTCGTGCACTCCCGCTGGGCAGCCGCGCGCCGCCTGGCGGACGAAGTGACGTCGTTTCTCCTCAACCACGTCGATACGATCTGGGCGGCGACCGACTGGGACGACGCGGCGACGGCGAAAGACATCCCGGGCACCGACCTGCTCATCTGCCTGGGCGGCGACGGCACCATGCTGCGGGCCGCGCGCTCCGTTATCCCGCACCCCATTCCCGTCCTGGGCGTGAACATGGGCCGCCTGGGCTTCCTGGCGGAGCTGCGCCCGAACGAGCTGATGGAGCGCCTGCCCGAGGTGCTCGACGGACGCTGCCGCGTTGAGGAGCGGACCATGCTGCAGGTGCAGGTGCCGTCCTGGGGCGTCACCTACCATGCCCTGAACGACATCGTCGTGGGCAGGGAGAGCGTGGGCCGGCCCATGTACGTCGACGTTTGGGTGGACGGCTTGCGGCTGGCCATCTACCACTGCGACGCGGTAATCGTCGCCTCGGCCACTGGCAGCACCGCTTACTCGCTGTCAGCGGGCGGTCCCATCCTGCACCCGGAGTCGCGGGACATGGTGCTCACCCCTGTGGCGCCCCACCTGGCCACCGTCAGGCCGCTCGTCCTCCCGCCGCAGACGGCCATCGACCTCATGGCCAGCTCCGACAAGGAGGCGATCGTCAGCGTGGACGGACAGATGGACCGGCCGCTGGGGAACGGCGAGAGGGTGTCCGTCTGCCGCAGCCCTTACGTTGCCCGCTTCGTGCGCTTGTCTGGGCCCTCGCAGTACTACGAGATGCTGGCCGAGAGGCTGGACTGGCTGCGCGTCCTGCGCGCGTCCGGCCATCCGGAGCTGTTCGACCTGAACGGTATCTCCACTCCCAAATAGCCGTGCGCCCCGAGACCGGACCGGGCACCGAGCGCGTCATCGCCAGCCGGCGCATCCACGACGGCCGCATCTGCGCACTGCGCGAGGACACCGTGGTGATGGCGAACGGCCAGCAGGCCTTGCGGGAGATCGTCGAGCACGCGGATGTGGTGGCGATCGTGCCGGTGGACGCCGAGGGCAACGTGGTGCTGGTGAGGCAGTACCGCCTGGCGGCCGGCGATGCGCTGCTGGAGGTGCCGGCGGGCATCGTGGACGAGGGCGAGGACGTTGCGGCGGCCGCGCAGCGGGAGTTGCAGGAGGAGGCAGGCTACCGCGCGGAGCGGCTGGAGCGCCTGGCCGGCTTTTACGTCTCGCCCGGGTTCTGCACGGAGTTCATCCACCTCTTCTTGGCCACGGGGCTTGTCGAGAGCTCCCTGGCCGGTGACCCGGACGAGGACATAACGGTGGAGCGCGTGCCGCTGGCGGAGGCGCTGCGGCTGGTGGAAAGCGGCGCCGTCCGCGACGGGAAGAGCATCATCGCGATACTGCTGGCAGCGCGCCGGCTGGAAGGCGGACCGAAGCGCTGATGGCGGGCGGGAGGGCAGCGCGGCCGGCACCTGCGGGCCGCGGGCCGCGTTGAACGTGATAGGAATCGTTGATAGAATGTCCAGGGCTTGCAAGAAAACGCCGATACCTGATTGGCGGGTCACGTTCATCCGGAGGCGCTGATGGCGCAGGTAGAGACAGCCGTAAACGCTCCGCACAGGCTTGGGTTCCTGGCCACCCTGCGCCGGGACACCTGGTGGGTGGAGCCCGCCGCCATCGCCATCGGGCTTACCATCTTCCTCGGCTACCTCAGCGTCAGCGCCTTCCTCGACGGCTGGAGCTACGAGATCGGCCCGTACCTCTCGCCGGCGTTCGAGCCGAAGCTGCACGGCGTGTACGACGCCTGGTGGTTCTCGCCCGCGCTGTTCATCCTCTGGATCCCCGTGGGCTTCCGCGCCACCTGCTACTACTACCGGCGGGCCTACTATCGCTCGTACCTGCTGCAGCCGCCGGCCTGCGCCGTGGGGGACCTCGGCCGCAAGTATGACGGCGAGGGCCACTTTCCGCTGATCCTGCAGAACCTGCACCGCTTCTTCATGTACGGCGCGCTCATCTTTGTGCCGCTGCTCTGGATCGGCGCCATCCGCGGCTTCCACGATCCAGACCAGGGCTGGGGCATCGGCCTGGGCTCCGTCGTGTTGTGCGTCAACGCCTTCCTGCTCATGATGTACACCTTCTCCTGCCATTCCTTCCGCCACTTCATCGGCGGCGGGCTGAACTGCTTCAGTTGCTCGGCCTGGACACGCGCCCGCAAGGGCCTCTGGGACCGGGTCTCCGCCTGGAACGTGAACCATCGCCTCTGGGCCTGGAGCAGCCTGGCCTGGATCGTCTTCACGGACGTCTACATTCGCCTGGTAGCGAACGGGCACATCACGGACCCGAACACGTGGAGCGGGTTCTGAGTAGTGAATAGTGGGTAGTGGATAGTGGATAGTAAGGGGAACGGCAGCGTCCAGTCCTACCGGGATCTGCTCGTGTGGCAGAAGGGTTTGGATCTGGTCGACACAATTTACGACCTGGCGACTCTGTTCCCGTCCGACGAGCGGTTCGGCCTGACCGCTCAGATTAGGCGCTCCGTGATCTCGGTGCCGAACAACGTCGCTGAGGGGCAAGTCCGGGGCACGTCGAGGGACTTCGCGAATTTCCTGAGCATCGCGCGCGGTTCCCTGGCCGAAACTGAGACTCTGTTGACGATTGCCGTGCGGCGTCGGTTCCTGGAGACAGAAGCTGCGGCGGCTGCATTCTCGCAAATGGATGAGTTGGGCAGGATGCTGATGTCGCTCCGGACGCGCATTCTGGCGAGGCGAAAGCAATCCACTATCCACTATCCACTATTCACTAACCACTATTCACTAACCACCCATGCCTGACTACGAAACGCACGATTACGACGTCGTAGTCGTGGGCGCGGGCGGCGCCGGGCTGCGGGCCGCCATCGAGGCCTCGGCGCAGGGCGCGAAGACCGCGCTGGTCTGCAAGTCACTGCTGGGTAAGGCACACACCGTCATGGCCGAAGGCGGCATCGCGGCGGCGCTGGGCAACGTCTACTCGGAGGACAACTGGCAGGTGCACTTCCGCGACACGATGCGCGGCGGCAAGATGCTGAACAACTGGCGGATGGCGGAGCTGCATGCCAGGGAAGCGCCGGAACGCGTACACGAACTGGAGAGGTGGGGGGCGCTATTCGACCGCACGAAGGACGGGCGCATCTCTCAGCGCGCCTTCGGGGGCCACCGCTTCGACCGCCTGGCCCACGTGGGCGACCGCACCGGCCTGGAGATGATCCGCACGCTGCAGCAGCACGCCGTCCACAAGGGGATCGACGTGTTCATGGAGTGCACGATCTCCCGCCTGCTGAAGGACGGCGACCGCATCAGCGGCGCCGTCGGCTACTGGCGGGAGAGCGGCAGCGTCATCGTCTTCCGGGCGAAGGCGGTGGTGCTGGCCACGGGCGGCATCGGCAAGGCCTGGAAGATCACGTCGAACTCGTGGGAGTACACCGGGGACGGCCACTCGCTCGCCCACTGGGCGGGCGCCGACCTGATCGACATGGAGTTCGTCCAGTTCCACCCCACGGGGATGGTCTGGCCGCCCAGCGTGCGCGGCATCCTGGTCACCGAGGGCGTCCGCGGCGAAGGCGGCACCCTGACGAACTCGGAGGGTGAGCGGTTTATGTTCCGCTATATCCCGGAGTTCTTCCGGGCGGAGACGGCGGACACCGTGGAAGAGGCGGACCGCTGGTTCCAGGACAAGAACAACAATCGGCGGACGCCCGACCTGCTGCCGCGCGACGAGGTGGCGCGCGCCATCAATGCTGAGGTCAAGGCCGGGCGCGGGTCGCCGCACGGCGGTGTCTACCTGGATATCGCGAGCCGCCGGTCCGCCGAGGAGATCAAGCGGGCGCTGCCCAGCATGTACCACCAGTTCAAGCAGCTGGCAGACGTCGACATAACGACGACCCGCATGGAGATTGGGCCGACCTGCCACTACATGATGGGAGGCGTGCGCGTGGACGCCGACACCGCCGCATCGACGGTTCCGGGCCTCTTCGCCGCGGGCGAGGTTGCGGGCGGGATGCACGGAGCGAACCGCCTCGGCGGCAACTCCCTCTCAGACCTCCTCGTATTCGGGCGCCGCGCCGGCCTGAGCGCAGCCGAATACGCGAAGAGCCTCGCATCGGCGCCACGCGTCAACCCGCAGGAAGCCGACGCCGTCGCCCGCGAGCTGGCCGCACCCTTCGAGCGGGACGGCGAGAGCCCGTACGCGGTCCAGCGGGACCTCCAGAGCGCGATGCAGGAGCTCGTTGGCATCATCCGCACCCAGCCGGAGCTGGAGGAAGCCCTCCAGAAGATCCAGGAACTCAAGGAGCGCGCGCAGCACGCCGGCGTGGAAGGAAACCGGCAGTACAACCCCGGCTGGCACCTGGCCCTGGACCTGCAGTCGTTGCTCACCGTGTCGGAGGCCGTGACGCGGGCGGCGCTCGAACGGAAGGAGAGCCGGGGCGCGCATACCCGGGACGACTTCCCGAAGACCGAACCGGAGTGGGGCAAGGTGAACATCGCAGTGCGTCAAGGCCCGAGCGGAACAATGACCATCCAGAAGGAACCGCTGCCTCAGATGCCGGGGGAGCTGGCTGCGTTGCTTGAGGAGAAGAAGTAGTGGCCGAAGTAACCATGCGCATCTTCCGCGGCAACGCCAACGGCGGGGAGTTCGTCGACTACACCGTGGAGGCGCCCGAGGGGCAGGTGGTCCTGGACGTCATACACACGGTTCAGGCCACCCTGGCGAACGACCTGGCGGTGCGTTGGAACTGCAAGGCCGGCAAGTGCGGCTCCTGCAGCGCCGAGGTGAACGGGAAGCCGCGGCTGATGTGCATGACGCGGATGAACCTGTTCCCGCCGGGCGAGCCCATCGCGGTGGCGCCGATCAAGACGTTCCCGCTGATCAGGGACCTGGTGACGGACGTGTCCTTCAACTTCGCCGTCGCGAAGGAGATACCGGCCTTCAAGCCGCGGCCACCCGAGGCTGACGGGACATACCGGATGATGCAGGTGGACGTCGACCGCGGGCAGGAGTTCCGCAAGTGCATCGAGTGCTTCCTCTGCCAGGACGTCTGCCACGTCATCCGTGACCACCCGGAGAACAAGGAGCGCTTCTTCGGCCCGCGTTTCTTCGTGCGCCTGGCGGAGCTGGAGATGCACCCGCTGGACATGGAGGACCGGACGGAGCTGATCCGCAAGGCGGCGGGCATCGGCATGTGCAACATCACCAAGTGCTGCACGGAGGTCTGCCCGGAAGACATCCACATCACGGACAACGCCATCATCCCGCTGAAAGAGCGGGTGGCGGACCGCTACTACGACCCGTTCCGCTGGATCTTCGGCAAGCTGACCGGCAAGTAGCGAGGCGGCTCAGGCCGCGCGGAAGCGCACCAGGCCGTCTTCCTCGAACTGCGCCAGACGGCCCTCGTGCGCCAGGTACACCAGGTGCGACAGCGTCTCGCCGATGGCGGCGCGCTTCATCCACCCGATGAAGCTGTCGTAGGAGCCCGTCGCCCAGGTCACGCTGCGCGCCACCTCCACCGCCGTCATCGCTTCCCCGCCTCTGACCACGGCCAGCATCTCCTCCAGGCGCTCCACGTGGTGGGCCAGCAGCTCCGCGATGCGCCGCTGGAACCAGGCGATGTCCCATTCGTGCGCGGGCAGCAGCCGTTTCACCTTCAGCTTCGCTACCGTCTCCAGGCTCTGGAGGAAGTCGGCCAGCGGGTTCGGGCGCTGCTGCGGGTGCAGGCTGATGTTGGGCGTGATCCTGGGCAGCACGTGGTCCCCGGACAGCAGAAGCTGGTGGTTCGGCTCGTAGAGGCAGATGTGGCCGGGCGAGTGGCCGGGCGTCCAGATGAGCTGGAAGGCGAAGTCGCCCACCTTCAGCATCTCGCCGCCCTGGAGCGGCCTGTCCGGCTGGAAGCGGGCGACGAAGAAGCGCATGGGCATGGAGCCGCGCTCTATCTCCTCGCGGTCAATGGGATCGACGCCGTGGCGGCCGAACCATTCGTCCATGCGGTCCAGCAGCTCCTCCGGCGCCACGTAGCGGCTCTCCAGGAACGGCGACTCCAGGTCGTGCATCCAGATGGCGCAGCCGGACTCGTCCTTCAGGCGTCCGGCCAGGCCGCAGTGGTCCGGGTGGGCGTGCGTGAGGACGAGAGTCTGGATGTCGCCGATGCCCGCGCCGGCCTCCGACAGCTGCTCGTCCAGCGCCTCACGCGCGTCGTCCGTGTTCCAGCCGCAGTCCACCAGCGCCGTCTCGCCCCGGCTGGCGATGAAGTACGGCAGCACGTACGGCAGCGAGCGCGTGACGCGCGGGTGGGTCTCCAGGTCCTCGCGCAGACGGTAGGCCTCCGCGCGCTCGAACTCCGGAAACGGCGTGACGATCTGGTGGATGCCCTCCTGGATGCGCTTCACGGTGCCTATTCTGCATGGTGGCAGCGTTACAGGGAACGTTAGGGCACTGGCTCGTGGCGCCCCGCCCCACCCTGTTTCAGCCACAGATGGCACAGATGAGAACAGATGGCGCAGATCCCCGCCGGGTTCCCTACCCCGCGGATACTTGCGAGTGTCCGGTCAGCCCCCCAGCACCTCAGACCGCCGCCACTGGGCCTTGCCCTGCTCCAGCAGGTCGCCGCCGTAGATGTCGTTGCAGACGATGACCGGGAAGTCTTCCAGCCCCAGCAGGCGGATGGCCTCCGTGCCCAGGTCCTGGTAGGCGACGACCTCCACCGACTTGATCTGCCGCGCCAGCAGGGCGCCGGCGCCGCCGACCGCCAGGAAGTAGACCGCGCGGTGCCTCTGGAGGGCCTCGCGGATGGGCGGCGTACGGCCGCCCTTGCCGATGGCGCCCCTGAGGCCAGCCTCCAGCAGGGGTATCGTGAACGGGTCCATGCGCTCGGACGTCGTGGGGCCGGCGGAGCCGATCACCGCGCCGGGCTTCGCGGGCGTGGGGCCGACGTAGTAGATCACCAGGCCGCGGATGTCTACGGGCAGCGGCTCGCCCTTGCTCAGTGCCTCCACCATGCGCTTGTGGGCGGCGTCGCGCGCGGCGTAGACGGGGCCGCTCAGGTAAACGTAGTCGCCCGTGCGCAGCTTCTCGATGTCCGCATCGGACAGGGGCAGCCGGAGGCGGTGCTCGGCCACGCCCTAAGCCTGCCCCAGGGCTCGGCCGAGGACGCGCAGCACCACTGCGTCTTCCATCTCCTGCTGTTCGAAGGTGAAGAACGGGCAGCACCGGGATTCCTCGTCTACGAACAGCGACACCTCGTTCCAGAGATCGTCCCGCTCGCCCCGGAAGACGAACTCGTTGCCCTGGCCGGTCTGTCGCTGCTCCGCCAGCTGCGCGAACAGGCCGTCCGTGTCCGTCTGCCTGCGCTGTCCCTCGGCGCGGGTCAGGCGGCAGGCCGGCTCGGCGTCCGGCTCGCTGGCCGGGACCAGGCGGTAGCGCAGGTTGAGGGTCACAGCACCGCCTCCTTCAGGCGGGCCGAGTGGCACTGGAGGTTGACGGCCACCGGCAGCGAGGCGATGTGTGTGGGGTACGTCTTCAGGTGCACGGCCAGCGCTGTGCAGCGGCCGCCCACGGCCTGCGGGCCGACGCCTAGCGCGTTCACCTTCTCCAGTAGCTCGGCCTCGAACTCAGCCTCCTCCGCGTCCGGGTTCGGCTCGCCGATCTTGCGGGTCAGCGCGCGTTTGGCCAGGTACATGGCGTACTCCGCCGAGCCGCCCACGCCCAGGCCGACGATGATCGGCGGGCAGGGGTTGCCGCCGGCCTCCTCGACGGTCTGCAGCACGAAGTCCGTGATCCCCTGCTTGCCGGCGGAGGGGAGCATGATGGTGAAGCGGCTCATGTTCTCGCAGCCGCCGCCCTTGGGCATGACCTGGATGCGCAGCCTATCGCCGGCGACGATCTCCGTGTGGACGATGGGCGGCGTGTTGTCCTTCGTGTTCGCGCGGGCCGAAAATGGCCTGGCGACGATGGAGGCGCGCAGGAAGCCCTCCGTGTAGCCGGCGCCCACGCCCTCCCGCAGGGCGTCCGCCAGGCTGCCGCCGGCGATGTGCACGTCCTGGCCGATGTCCAGGAAGATCACGGTTGTGCCCGTGTCCTGGCAGAGCGGCAGCATGTCTTTGCCGGCCAGCTCGGCGTTGAGCAGGATCTGGTCCAACACCTTCACGGCCAGCGGCGACTCTTCCGTCTTCCGGGCCGTCCGCAGCGCGCCCACGACGTCATCCGGCAGGAGGCAGGCGGCTTCCCGGCAGAGCTGCTTTACGGTCTCCCGTATCCGGTCCACATGGACTTCGCGCATCGCAGGTTCATGATAGCACCGGGGACGCCCTCAACCCCCTACGCTGTGCCGATCAGCCCCACGAGCTCTTTCGTCGCCTCAGCCGCCTTGCGGATGGCGGCGACCTCGTCGTCCCAGAGCTTTGGCTCGTAGACCTGCTCGATGCCGCCGGCGCCCAGCTTGACCGGCAGGCCCACGAAGGCGTCGCGGATGCCGTACTGGCCCTGGGCGTAGACCGCGCAGGGGATGACGCGCTTCTTGTCCAGGAGCACTGCCTCCACCATCCGCACGGTGGCGGCCGCGGGGGCGTAGAAGGCGGAGCCGGTCTTGAGCAGCGCGACGATCTCCGCGCCGCCGTTCTTGGCGCGCGCAACCGCCGCCGCGATGCGCTCCTTGGGCAGCGCGTCGGTCAGCGGCACCCCGCCGATGGTCGAGGTGCTCACGATGGGCACCATTGTCGCCTCAGTGTGCCCGCCCAGGACCACGGCGTGCACGTCCTCCACGGAGGCGCCGGCCTCCCAGGCCAGGAACGTGCGGTAACGGGCGCTGTCCAGCATGCCGCCCTGGCCGATGACCCGGTTCTGCGGCAGGCCGGTTGTCTGCAGCGCCACGTGACACATGGCGTCCATGGGGTTCGCGAAGATGATGAAGACGGCGTCCGGCGAGTGCTTGACGGCGGCCGTCGCCACGTCCCGGACGATGCCGGCGTTGATGCCGAGCAGCTCTTCACGCGTCATGCCGGGCTTGCGCGGCACGCCCGACGTGATGATCACGACGTCGGAGCGGGCCGTATCCTCCCAGTCGTTGCTGCCGGTGATACGGGCGTCGAAGCCGGCGTGGGGCGCGGATTCGGCCAGGTCCAGGGCCTTGCCCTGCGGCAACCCCTCGATGATGTCCTGGAGGACGACGTCCGCGTAGCCGGTCTCGGCCAGCCTCTGGGCCATGGTGCCGCCGGTCATGCCGGCGCCGACGATTGTTACCTTTGCGCGCATGAGTGATCTCCTTCTGCTCTCTTTCCCGTCATTGCCTCGAAAATGCGATGTGTGAGGTTCGCGCCGCGCGGTTGTCGGCGCTATTTCACGGTTCTTCCGGATCCCTCGACATCCCTTCCCGCTCGTCCTGAGGTTCTCGTAGGACGAGCGGAGCACGGAGTCTCCGAGCACTGCCGGCGCCATACCCCGCTCATGGTACGAGTACCTCACCATGAGCGGGAAGGAGCCGCCATGCATTCTCATTCTTGAGGGCGTCGCCAGGGACATGGATGATTCTGAGCGACCGAAGCGAGCGAAGAATCTCGGCGATAGCGTTGCAGTACGAGAGCTCGCCGCCGAGACCCTTCTCCGCCCCTGGCGGATCAGGGTGACAGTGTTGAGGCTAATCTCTAACTTCCTGTGCGGAAAGCCCTCGCCACTTCTCCGCGAGATTCCCGTCCTGGAGCGTCTCCATGACGTAGTCCGCAAACTCGGAGCCCCTGGCGCCCCCGGGGCGGCCGCTGACGGCGAGGCGCTTCTCCAGGTTGCCGCAGACGTCCAGCGCCATCTCCAGGCGGCGGCCCCTGTCCGTGAAGCCCAGGTGGTCCAGGAGCATGGCGGCGGCGCGCAGCATGCTGCTGGGGTCCGCGTACTCCGCCCGGCCCTCCTGGACCATGCGCGGCGCGCTGCCGTGGATGGCCTCGAACATGGCGTAGCGCTTGCCGATGTTGGCGCTGCCGGCGGTGCCCACGCCGCCCTGGAACTCCGCCGCTTCGTCCGTGAGGATGTCGCCGTAGAGGTTGGGCAGGACGACGACCTTGAAGTCGGTTCGGCGCTTGGGGTCCACGAGCTTGGCGGTCATGATGTCGATGTACCAGTCGTCCCAGACCACCTGCGGGTAGTCCGCGGCCACCTTGCGGGCGATGTCCAGGAACTTGCCGTCCGTGGTCTTGATGACGTTGGCCTTGGTCACCACCGTCACGCGGTTGATGCCGTTGCGGCGCGCGTGTTCAAAGGCCAGGCGGATAATGCGGTCGCTGCCTTCGCTGGTAGCGACGGTGAAGTCGATGGCCAGGTCTTCCGTCACGTGGATGCCCTGGCTGCCCACCGCGTAGGCGCCTTCGGTGTTCTCGCGGAAGAAGATCCAGTCAATGCCCTGGTCCGGCACGCGCACGGGGCGGACGTTGGCGAACAGGTCCAGCTCCTTGCGCATGGCCACGTTCGCGCTCTCCACGTTGGGCCAGGGGTCGCCGGCGCGGGGCGTCGTCGTCGGGCCCTTGAGGATCAGGTGGCACTGCTTCAGCGCGGCCAGGACGTCGTCCGGGATGGCCGTGTTCTGGGCGGCGCGGTTCTCGATCGTCAGGCCTTCGATGGTGCGGAACTCCACCTTGCCGCCCTGCACCTCCGGCTCCAGCAGGAAGCGCAGGACGCGCTCGGCCTGGTGGGTGATGACGGGGCCGATGCCATCGCCGCCGCAAACGCCGATGATGATTGGCCGCAGGCTGGTGTAGTCCACCCAGTCTTCGGCCTTCTTCATCCGCTCGACGCGGTCCAACTGGCTGCGGATGAGCCCCGCGAAGTGCTCCCCGGCGCGCTCTATAGCTTCTTCGTGCACAGCCACCCCTTTCTCCTGACAGCCCGCGGGCCCGCCCGCATAAACATAAGTCGCGGGTCAGGCAGGGGCAAGGGGAAAGGGGGATGGAACCGACTTAGGCTCGGGTCGGTCTCACGCGTATAATGCCGGTAACGGACCGGTGACAGGAGGCTTGATGGCCAACAGCAAGCGCGGGGCAGCCGCAGCCGGCGTTCTCGCTGCCGAGATAGCATTCGCCTTCAGTGCCGGCGTTGTGGAGCCGATGCTTGGTGACGAGGTCTCGATCCCGTATCTTCACTCCACCTGGCTCCTGTCCCTTCACCTGATGGCCGCGGCCGCGATGGTGGCGCTTGCCCTGGAAGTCCTCCTGGGGTCCGATGCGATTCTCAGCAGAATCGGCATCGGGGCTGTGCTCTTCGTCGTCCTTCTGGTGCTGCTCATCAGCGGCACGTTTGTGGCTTACCTGGACGGGTGGGGCGGCCTGGAGGTCCGGGAGCTAGAGTACAATGCGGACAACAGGTGGTGGACGATACTCGAGTTCCTCTTGTGGGCAGCTGTATGGGTCGGCGGGCTCTTCGGCGCGCTGGTCGGCCTGCTGTCCGCTGTGTGGCATGCATTGCGTCTGCGACGGGGCAGTGTCACCAGGTAATCCGCAATAGCGCCGCGCTTCAGCGCTGCGAGCTAGCGCTGGTCCGGGGCGAGAGCGCTGCTGAAGGAGCGAGCGGAGCCGCGCGAGACGGGCGCTGCCGCCTTGCGCCGGACCCCTGAGCCCGCTTCCGGCTGGCAGGAGTGGTGACTGAGGTCGCGCTCCACCGCGATGAAGGTGTGCACGACGTCGGGGTCGAACTGGGTGCCGGAGTTGCGGATGACCTCCTTGCGGGCGTGAGTCGTGGGCAGTGCCTTCCGGTACGGGCGGTCGATCACCATGGAGTGGTAGGCGTCGGCGACGGAGCAGATGCGCGCCTCGATCGGTATCGCCGTCCCGCGCAGGCCCTTCGGGTAACCCTTGCCGTCGTAGCGCTCGTGGTGGGCGGCGACGATCTTCGCTATCGGGTGCAGGAAGGCGACGCTGCGAATGAGGCCCTGTCCCAGCTCCGGGTGCGAGCGGACGACGGCCCACTCCTCGTCGGTCAGCGGCCCGTTTTTCTGCATGATGCTCTCAGGCACACCCATCTTCCCTATGTCACGCAGGCGGACGGCCGTTTCGAGCAAGGTGAGCCGGTCCTGGCTGAGGCCGAAATAGCGTCCCATGCGGACGGAGAGATCGGCGACAAGGCTGCAACTCCTCAGATCAACGTGGCCTTCCGTTTCGAGGATGTCACCGAGCGCGCGGACGAGGTTGTGCTGGGCGTTGTTCAAGAGGCGAGCGTTTTCCTTCAAGTTCCCGAGCCTTTCGTTGTGTCCTCCGGGTGAGCGAGACCGGTTGCCGGGGCAGAGTCGTCACAAACACAAGATGCGCGCGCGACCGCCAGCGTTACCAGTGGGGCCGCGCAGCGAACGCGCGTGCAGCCTCCGGATGACGCCGGCCGGGGTCAGGAGGCGAGCAGCCGCCGCAGGATGAGGGGGAGGATGCCGCCGTGGCGGTAATGCTCCGCCTCCAGCGGGCTATCGATGCGCACGAGGGCGTTGAGAGCGATCTCGGAGCCGTCGTCGCGCCGGACGCGCACGACGACCTGCTGGCGGGGGGAGAGGCCGCTCTCCAGGCCGGAGATGCTGTACAGCTCGCCGCCCGTAAGGCCGGCCGATTCGCGGTTTTCGCCGGGCAGGAACTGGAGAGGCAGGACGCCCATGCCCACCAGGTTGCTGCGATGGATTCGCTCGTAGCTCTCGGCGATGACGGCGCGCACGCCCAGGAGGGCGACGCCCTTGGCCGCCCAGTCTCGGGAGCTGCCCGAGCCGTATTCGCGGCCGGCGATGACCAGCAGCGGCACCCCCTCGTCCCGGTAGCGCGCCGCGGCGTCGTAAACGGTCATCTGCTCGCCGCTGGGATAGTGGGTGGTGTAGCCGCCCTCTACGCCCGGCGCCAGCTCGTTGCGCAGGCGGACGTTGGCGAAGGTGCCCCTGACCATCACCTCGTGGTTGCCGCGCCGTGAGCCGTAGCTGTTGAACTCGCGCGCGGGCACCTCGTGCTGCAGCAGGTAGCGGCCGGCGGGGCTGTCCTGGGCGATGGCGCCGGCGGGCGAGATGTGGTCCGTCGTCACGGAATCGCCCACCATCACCAGCGCGCGGGCGCCCGCGATGTCCTGCTCGGGCGCCGGCTGTGCGGCGATGCCCCTGACGAAGGGCGGCTCCCGCAGGTACGTGGACTGCTCGTCCCACTGCCATAGCGCACCCTCAGGGACGCCCAGCGACCACCAGCGCTCGTCGCCGTCGAAGATATGCTCGTAGGTATCGCGGAACATCTCCGGCCGCACGGCGTCCTGGACCGTCTGCCGTATCTCCTGGGCCGAGGGCCAGATGTCGCGCAGGAAGACGGGCTTGCCCTCCCGGTCGCGCCCCAGCGGCTCCGAGCGCAGGTCAATGTCCATCGTCCCGGCCAGGCCGTAGGCGACGACCAGCGGCGGCGAGGCGAGGTAGGAGCCGCGCACCTGCGGGTGGATGCGCCCCTCAAAGTTGCGGTTGCCGCTGAGGACGGCGACAACGACGAGGTTCTCGTCCTCTACGGCCCTGGCGACGGGCCCCGGCAGAGGGCCGCTGTTGCCGATGCAGGTGGTGCAGCCGAAGCCGACGAGGCCAAAGCCCAGCTCCTCCAGGTACGGCAGCAGCCCGGCCTGCTTCAGGTAATCGATGACGGCGCGGGAGCCCGGCGCCAGGCTGGTCTTGACGTAGGCCGGCGTCGTGAGGCCGCGCTGGACCGCGTTGCGCGCCAGCAGGCCCGCCGCGAGCATGACCGAGGGGTTCGAGGTGTTGGTGCAACTGGTGATGGCCGCGATGACCACCGCGCCGTGGCGCAGCGCCGCCTTCCGCCCGCCCACCTCCACGGCGACGACCTTTTCGCCCGGGTGAGTCTCCGTCACCGGCTCGCTGTGCTCGTCTTCCTCGTGGAGCGTGCCGCCCTCCCATTCGAAGCGCTCCACCTGGTTGGGCGCCAGGTTCGGGAAGTAGTCCACAAAGGCTTCGCGCAGGCTGCGGCGGGCGTCCGCCAGCGTCACGCGGTCCTGCGGCCGGCGCGGCCCGGCCAGGCTGGCCTCCACGGTGGCCAGGTCCAGGTGCAGCGTCTCCGTGAACACGGGGTCGGGAGTCGCGGCCTCCCTGAACAGCCCCTGCGCCTGCGTGTAGCGCTGCACGAGGTCAATGAGCTCCGCGGGCCGGCCGGTGAGGCGCAGGTAGCGCAGGGTCTCAGCGTCCACCGGGAAGTAGCCGCAGGTGGCGCCGTACTCCGGGGCCATGTTGGCCATGGTGGCGCGGTCCGGCAGGGAGAGGCTGCTGAGGCCCTCGCCGCAGAACTCCACGAACTTGCCGACGACGCCGTGGTTGCGCAGCATCTCGGTCAGCGTCAGCACCAGGTCGGTGGCGGTGACGCCCTCGCGCAGCGAGCCGGCCAGACGCACGCCGATGACCTCCGGCGCGACCAGCGGCAGCGGCTGGTTGAGCATGGCCGCCTCCGCCTCGATGCCGCCGACCCCCCAGCCCAGCACCCCCAGGCCGTTGACCATCGTCGTGTGGGAGTCGGTGCCCACGAGCGTGTCCGGCAGGGCGATCGTCGCGTCATCCCGGCGCACCGTCTGGACGACGCTGGCCAGGAACTCCAGGTTCACCTGGTGCACAATGCCGGCGCCCGGCGGGACCACGCGGAAGTTGTGGAACGTCTCCTGCGCCCAGCGCAGGAACGCGTAGCGCTCGCGGTTGCGCTCGTACTCGCGGTCCACGTTGATGCGGAAAGCGTCCGCCGTGCCGAAGGAGTCCACCTGCACGGAGTGGTCAATCACCAGGTCAACGATGAGATCGGGGTTCACGCGCTGTGCGTCCCCGCCCCGGCGGGCCACCTCGCTGCGCAGAGCGGCCAGATCGGCGACGACGGGGATGCCGGTAAAGTCCTGGAGCAAGACGCGCGCCGGCAGGAAGGGCAGCTCGCGCTCAGACGGTGCGTGCGGGTCCCAGCGCGCCAGGCCGGTGACGTCGTCCTCGGTGACGATGCCGCCGTCCAGGCGGCGCAGCATGTTCTCCAGTAGGATTTTGATGGAGAAAGGGAGCCGGCTCACGTCCGCGATGCCCAGCCGGCCCAGGCGGTTGATATCGTAGTAGCGGACAACGCCGCCGGACGTGTCCAGGGTCTGGAGGGCGCCGAAGCTGTCGTTGAGAGCGGTCATCGTCCCCAGTCTATCAAAGCGGCCAGCTATCAGCGATCAGCCGTCAGCCGGCACTCGCAGGACCACACCTTGAAAGGTGTGGCATCGAGGCGGCCACAGATGCCGCAGCCTTCCAGGCTGCGGTCAAGTTCTATACCCCGGAACCCGAATCGCCGGAACGCCATCTCACGCCACCGCTGACCGCTGACGGCTGACGGCTGACCGCTGACGGCTGACTGCTGACCGCTGACCGCTGACCGCTGATCGCTGGCCGCTGATCGCTGATCGCTGACCGCTGACGGCTGACCGCTATCCCTGCTATAATGGCGTCGCTTTCCCGCCCGCAGCCCGCCTCAGGCGGGGCCACTCTAGGAGCTACGACACATGGCGATAAAGGCTTACGTCCTCATTGTCACGGACCCCGGGAAGACCAAGCACGTGGTGGAGGAGATCCACAAGGTTGCGGGCATCGTGGAGTTGCACGAGGTCATGGGGCCCTACGACATCGTGCTGGAGATCGAGGCGCAGAACCTGCAGGAGATACCGGTCATCCTCGGCGAAAAGATCCGGGTGATCGACGGCATCCAGAGCACCACCTCGCTGGTCACCTTCCCGGAATAGGCGCCTACCACGACGCCGGATCGTCGGGGCGCGACATGTTGCGCCCCTACAACGGTTCGATCAGCTCTCGCGCCCGCCCGAACACGGCGTCCAGCATCGCTTCCGTTAGCCGGCCCGGTCCCGTCCTGTCATTCTGAGCGCCGACCACCGTTGCACGCGGCGACGACGCATCTCTGCGAAGCTTGCCCTGAGCGCAGCCGAAGGGGAATCTGGTGGGGCGGCACAACGTCCGTGCGTGGAATTACGATGGCGCGGGACCGGAGCGTAGGGGCGCGGCATGCTGCGCCCCTACAACGGTTCGATCAGCTCTCGCGCCCGCCCGAACACGGCGTCCAGCATCGCTTCCGTTAGCCGCCCCGTAAACGTGTTCTGCTGGCTGGGGTGGAAGGAGCAGATGATAGTGCGCCCGTCCGCCAGCGCGATCTCCCGCCTGTGCGCGAACGCCGGCCGCGGCCGCAGCCCCAGCGCGCGGGCCACGCCCTCCAGCGCGAATGCTCCGAGAGGCACGATGACCCGGACGTCCGCTAGCAGACGCAGCTCCCGCTCCAGGTAAGGCAGGCAGCTGTCCCGCTCGTCCGGCGCCGGCCTGTTGCCTGGCGGGGCGCAGCGCACCACGGCCGTCACGTAGGCCTCCGTCAGGCGCAGACCGTCGTCCCGGCCCGCGCTCGCCGCCTGGTTGGCGAAGCCCGCCCGGTGCAGCGCGCGGTACAGCCAGTCGCCGGAGCGGTCGCCCGTGAAGATGCGGCCGGTGCGGTTGCCGCCGTGGGCCGCCGGGGCCAGGCCCACCACCAGCAGGCGCGCCCCAGCGTCGCCGAAGCCCGGCACCGGCCTTCCCCAGTACTCCCAATCGCGGTAGGCCGCCTTCTTCTCGCGCGCCACCTTTTCGCGCCACCAGACCAGGCGCGGGCATCTGCGGCACGCTATGACGTCCGCAGCGGTTGTCTCCAGGGATTCGCCGGTCATCTTTCACGCCCAGTTGTGGCGGCGCATTTGCTGGCGGAGGGGGTGGGATTCGAACCCACGGTACGCCTTGCGACGCACAACGGTTTTCAAGACCGCCGCATTCAACCACTCTGCCACCCCTCCGCTATCTGATTCTACCCGATTGCGGCTAAGGGGCAGACCACCTGCGCGTGTGTACGCTGGGCCGGCATGGGCCAGGGGTGGGCGTGACGCAGAGCGTGGAGCCGCGCGCCGGCCCGGCGGGGTCCGCGCCGCTACTGCATCGGCAGGCCGGAGCGCACGGCGTAGACGGCGGCCTGCGTGCGGTCGGAGACGCCCAGCTTTTCGATCACCCGCTGCACGACGTTCTTCACCGTGCCCACGCTGTAGTGCATCTGCTGGGCGATCTCCTTGTTGGTCAGGCCTTCGACCAGCAGCGCCAGCACCTCCCGCTCGCGCGGGCTGAGGGACTGCAGCGAGTCCAGCGCTGCGTTCTCGAACTTCTCTGCGAGGCCCATGTCGTGCAGGAGTTCGCCCAGGAGACGGGCGTCAATCAGAGAGCCGCCGCTCCGCACCGCGCGGATGGCGGTGATGAAGCCTTCCCTGGGAGTCCCCTTCAACAGGTAACCGGCCGCCCCGGCCTCAATGGCCCGGCGCAGGTATTCCTTGCTCTCGTAGCTGGTGACGACGATGACGCTGGTGTCCGGGGAGCATTGCTTGATGGCCTCCGTAGCGGCCAGCCCGTCCATGTCCGGCATGCGGATGTCCATGAGCACGAGGTCCGGCTCCAGCGTCTGCACGGCCTCTACGGCCTCCGCGCCGGTGCCGGCTTCTCCCACTATCTCGATGTCGTCCACGCTGAGGATGCTGCGCAGGCCGTCGCGGACCATGGCGTGGTCGTCGGCGATCAGCACGCGAATCTTGCCCGCCGTCCCGCTGCCATTGCTCTTCCGCTCCGTCATTGTCACCAACTCCTTACTAGCCGGGCTTGCGGCTGACGCCGTCCGCTCGGCGATGGGGACGGAGATCGTTACGGTTGTTCCCTGTCCGGGTGAGCTGTCGATGATGCACTCCCCACCGGTGAGGGCGGCCCGCTCCCGCATGCTGACTAGGCCGATGTGGTGTCCTTCTCCCGGCTGGCGGAGCACGTTTTCCGCGTCGAAACCACTGCCCCAGTCCTGGACCGCGACGCGGAGGGTGCCGCTGCCGTGCTGCACCGTCAGGCGCACCTTGCGCGTGCCGGAGTGTTTGCGGGCGTTGGATAGGGCTTCCTGCACTACGCGGAAGAGGGCTATCTCCTGCGGTTGCTCAAGCAGGCCGGAGCCGAGTTCGCCCTCGAACTCCGCCTCCCAGCCCGCCCGCGCGGCGGTGTCTTCCAGCAGCCGCTTGCTTGCTTCCAGGAAGCCCAGGTCCTCCAGGAGTAGAGGGCCGAGGTCCGAGATCATGCGCCGCATGTCGACGACGGCGCTGTGGATGCAATCAGAGGCGCTCCGCAGCTCGGCGTGGGCGTTGGCGGGGAGGAGGTCGGAGCTGGCCACCATGGCGTCGAGCGCGTCCACGTGCAGGGCGGCGGCGGTGATCAACTGGCCCAGGCCGTCGTGGATATCGTAGGAGACCTGGCGCCGGTCCTCCTCCTGCAGGGCGAGCAAGCGATGGGATAGCTGGCGCAGTTCCTCCTCCGCTCGCTTGCGCTCGGTGACGTCGCGCACGATAGCGGTCACCGTGAGCCCTCCTTCCGTCTGCAGGGGACTCAATACGACGTCCGCGGGGAACTCGCTGCCGTCCTTACGTTGCCCCAGGATATCCAGGGGGGAATCCGTTAGTCTCATGCGGGGAGCGGAAGCGTACGCGGAGCGGTGTGCGACGTGCCGTTCCCGCAGCCGTTCGGGCAACAGGGCTTCGATGGGTTGGCCAAGCAACTCATCGCGGCCGTAGCCGAACAGCCTCTCAGTCTGGTCGTTGGCGAGCAGGATGCGGCCGGCGCTGTCGGCGACCACGATGGCGTCCGGTGCGGCTCTCAACAGGTTCCAGTACTTCGCCTCGCTTTCGTGCAGCGCTTCCTCGGTGCGCCGTTTCTCGTCGCGCAGACGCTTCAGCTCCAGGGCGCGGGTTACGGCCGGGCCCAGCCGCCCCAGCTTCTCTTTGAGCACGTAGTCGGCGGCGCCCTGCTTCATACACTCGATCGCGCTCTCCTCGAGAGTGCCGGTAACGACGATGAAGGGGATATCCAGCCCCTGGCTCTGCAGCAGGCGCAGGGCCTGGACGGCATCGAACTGGGGCAGCGTGTAATCGGCGAGGATGAGGTCCGGCTGGCGCGCCAGCCCCTTGATGTACCCGGCTTCGTCCTCTACGCGCCGGCCTTTGGCGGCGAACCCGGAGCGGCGGAGCTCCTCGAGGAGAAGCTCCGCGTCGGACGGGTCGTCCTCGAGGATCAAGACACTGAGCGGGTTGGCCATGGCCTCAGCCGGTCAAGGCGCGGGATCCTCGGCTCAGTGGTGAGGAGGAGAGGTCCTCCTGGTAGTCTCTGGAACCGTCGGCGGGGGACGCTGACGCTGCAAGAGGCAGCCTTGGCCGCCGGACCAGCGATTGGTCGCCGCCCGCAGGTTGAAGAACGGCTGCGATCGCGACGGGCGCCAGCAGGCGGTTCGGCCGGGACAGCGCGGCGCGGAAGCCGCACTGCAGGCACACGGCCTCCGGATAACCGGCGTCATCCTCACCGAAGAGGTCTCCGAGACAGCGCGGACAGGCTTTGTAAATCATCGTGCAGGTCCAATCCTTGTAGTCTTCTGGCTGATAGAGCCAAGCTATGCGCCGCGGCGGGGGGAGGCTACCCGCAAATGTACGGAGTTAGCCCTGAGATGTGTCCCCGGTTCGGCCGAAGACGGCCGCGCCGGCGCAGGATCAGGGGCCGGCCTGGAGGCCGTGCTGGAGGGTATAGCGGATGAGATCGGTGCGGTTGCGCAGGCTGAGCTTGCGCATAAGGTTGGCGCGGTGGCTTTCCGCCGTGCGGCGGCTGATGCAGAGGCGACTGGCGATGGCCGTGGCGCTGCACCCTTCTGAGGTCAGTTGCAGGACTTCGCGCTCCCGCGTGGTGAGTGAGTCGTAACTATCGCCCCCTGTTGACCGCGCCTTCTCGACATAAGCGTCAATCGCCAGTGCGGAAAGGGGAGGACTGAGATAATGCCGGCCGGCGATGGCCTCGTGCATGGCGTGGATGAGGTCCTCAGCGCCGAAGTGCTTGAGGACGTAGCCGTCGGCGCCGTTGCGGAGGGCGTTGAGTACGTAGCTTTCACCGGCGTGTGAGGTGAGAACGATGGTCCGCGTCTGAGGCGAGCGCTGGTGGAGCAGGCGGACGACTTCGATGCCGGGGAGCCCGGGCAGCCCGACGTCCACAATCGTCACATCGGGGCACAGGCGCTCGGCCAGCTCCAGGGTTTGGAGTCCGTCAGCGGCCTCGCCGACCACCGAGAATCCGGGTTCCGCCTCCAGCAGGAGCCGGAGACCCTCGCGCAGAATCTGGTGGTCATCCGCTATAAGGATTCGAATAGGAGTCGTTGGTACACCTGCCTCCGGAGCCACGCGGCGCCCCAAGTCGCGTCTGGGGCGGGCCTGGCGCGCTACTCTCTAACGCGCCATCTTCATTCAGCAGGCGGCTCCCCGTCGATACGGGAATTCGGGTAATATCCATACCGGTTTTCCGGTACATCAGGAGTCCGCGGCTCTGGTGACCGCTGTTCAAGCAGCCCCTCCGCCGGTAGAAAATACGTATCCCCAGCCCATCGCGCCCCGGTGTCCGGTGCCAGAGGGTCTGACGGACAGCCTGCGTAAGCTGCCGGCGGAATTCTGCGGGACAAACGACGCGAAAATCAGTATTTCTCTCGATTGGCCGGGTGGGCACGCGGGGCGCAGGCTGGCGCTGAAGCGCGGGAGCCCCGCCGGCCGGTGGTGAGTGGTGAATGGTTGTGGCCGAAGGAAAACGGCCGGCGCGGCTCCCGGAGCGGGAAAGGCCCCATGAATGATCGGCTTGTGGACCGACAGCCGCACCCTCCCTGGCAAACCGGCCTGCCGGGCCCTGAGGTCCAACCCCGGGACGCAGGGTCCGGCTGCCGGTCCACAAGCCCCCGGCAGGGAATGAGCCGGGCGTCTGACGTTGCCGCTACAGGTCCCGGCCGGGGGCCAGCGCTTCGGCGCCGTGTCCGGAAGCATCACCTCTGCCCATGACGTCGCGGGCGGCTTCACCGGCCACCCTCCCACGGCTCCCGGCGCGTAATTTGCTCCTCCGCGGCCCTCGGCAGCCGGCGCGGCGCTCAGCCCGGCCGCGCGCGGCCTGCGTTTATTCTTGGCGGAAGCTGAGCCTGCCGCAAGGACGGGCTGGACCCCGATCTTCCGCCTTCTAACTGGCCGCGCTCCGCCCGCGGTCCCCGTATCTGCGCCGTATAGCGCATAGTGCCAGCCGCCTTCACCGGCAGGGCTGCCGGTTCGCCTTCCGCGGGGGCGCCGGTCCCTTTCTCTTCCCGGCCCAAGCCAGCCCTCCCAGAGCGCATCGATGATTCGATACGGGGCCATGAATTGGTCAATGGCCACCGTTCTTTACCGGTTGTTTACTGACGTTAAGGTCAGGTAGTCCTACAGTCAAATCAGACACCAGACCGCTCGCCTGTTAGTCGGTCGGGCCCTCCGCCGGAGGCGGACCCCCGGCCTGCACCGGGAGGAGCCAAAAGGGAGGACCACCAGCGTGGCGTGCCGAGGACATGGGGCGGCCCCCAGATAGCGGCCCGGCCGCGACGAGCCGAAAGGGAGGGCAGGGACTCACCCCATCACGCCGCTCGTGGCTGGGGATCGGGTCTCTCCTCTGCCTGGTCGTGGTTCTTGTCTCAGCGGGCGCCCTCGCCCTTGCCTCCGCCGGAGGCGGACCCCCCGCCTCCACCATGGCGGCGGCGCCTCCGGAGTCTACGATGGACCAGTATCAGATAAAGCCCGCTCCCGCCCTCTGGCTTGACCGGCTCCCGGACCGGCAGCCCTCACCCGGTCCCGCCGCCGCCGCTCCCCGCCCGGCCGGTCTCGCCCCGGACGGTCCGGCTACAGCGGTCGCGTCCGCGGCAGAGGCCCCTTCCACGGCCCCGGGGCAGGCCCCGGCCACCGACGCCGCTTCCCCGCCGGCTTTCGCGGCGCCTTCGCTCCCCGCGCCCCCGCCCGAGACCGCCGCCGCGCGCCTGGCCCGCGAGGCCGGCCAGCGCTTCGGCATCCGCATCCTCCTCGACGGCCAGGACTGGGGGCCCGACGAGGCCTCCCGGCAGGCGAACATCGCCGCCGTCATCAGCGTCATGGAGCGGCTGCCGCAAGGGGTGCTCTCCGCGGTGGCCGGCCACCCGCACGGCCCCCTGACCTTCGTCTCGAACATGAGTGGGCGCACACTGGACGGCTGGCAACCCTACGGGGACTTTCCCATGGGCTTCTACACCAACTCCGACCAGGGCGCGGAGGGCAGCCATCCAGCCAACGAGGTCGTCTTGATCCCCGGCTTCTCGGACATGTCCATCGGCCACGAAGTCCTGCACGCCTACCACTTCCGCAGCGCGCCGCCCGACCGGTATGCGCCGGCCCTCCTCGGCGACGAGATGCGCTCTTTCATGGCCGCCGCCGGCTGGCGGCAGGTGGGCAGCGACCAGCAGGTGCTGGAGGCCACGGACGGCCCCTGGGCCGCGCTGAATAGCGTCTATGTGTATGCGGGGCGTCCGTTGACATACGCCACGGCCGCGGGCTCCAGCGTCACGCTCACGCCGCCCAATCCGCTGGAGGCCTTCGCTGTGGCCGGCTCCATCTACTTCACGCGCCCCTCCGGGATGCCCCTCCCGGACTGGCCCGAGTACTGGGCCTGGTTCAGCGCCAACCTGGGAAGCCGGGTGGCTTGACGCCATGCCCGCTGTTCTGGTGATCACCAGGGACCCCGCCGCCGAGGGGTTGATCAAGCGAAGCCTGGGCAACCTGGGCTACGAGGTCGTCGCTGCATCCAGTGCTGACGCCGCAGTCCGCAGCCTGTGCAGCGTTAGAGTCGATGCGGCGGTGGCGGACACAACCCTGGGCGAAGACCTCGACTGGCTGTGTCAGCGGCTGCGCGGTGCCGATGGCGCTCTGCCGGTCATCTTTCTGGCCTCTGCCGCCGGCCGGTGGCTTCCCGGCTTGCTTCCCTTGCGCGCCGGCCTCGATGAGGTCGTCATCAAGCCTTGTTCGGCCGAGGACGTGCGGCAAGCCGTCGAGCGAGCCCTCGCGGCCAGCCACCGTTCGCGCCCCAGCGTTATGCTGGTGGGCGACCTGCAGCTGGACCGGACGACGCAGGACCTGAGGGGCAACGGGGTCCAGGTCCAGCTCACCCCTACGGAGTTCCGGTTGATGGAGTACCTTGCCCAGCGGCAAGGCGCCATCGTCTCCTCCGAGGAGCTGCTCGAGAAGGTCTGGGAGTTCTATCCCGGCACCGGCTCCTCTGAACTGGTGCGCTCCCACGTCCGGAACCTGCGGGCCAAGCTCCGGATTGCCGCTCCCAGCCGCGAGCTGATCCAGACGGTGCCCCGGCGGGGATATCGGCTGGTCTGAGCGGTAGGGAGGCGCTTCCCTGCGCATCCCGGCCTGAGGAGGGCGCCGGCCGCAATCCGGCGACTACTGGGAATCCAGTATTGTCAGGGTCGGGTTCGTGAGCTATTATGTCTGGTTCACCGCTGGCATGGTCCTCTTGCCGGCGGGAGGAGGTCGCGCCTATGGCTACGCTCACCAGATCGAAGGATGCCGGGCCCGCACAGGGCCGGGGCGGTCGCCTTCACGCGAGGCGCAAGCGGCCGGAGGAGGAGCTGCGGCAGAGCGAGGAGCAACGCCCGCTTTCCGAGGCTCTGAAGAGCGACGGCGCGACTTCCCCGGCCGAGGTTCGCGGCAGACCTGCGCCCTCCAACGGGCTTGTGGCACGGGTCCCCGCGGTGCGCGACGTCGTGGAGCGTAAGGCGGCAGAGGAGGCGATGCAGCGAGCGCGCCAGGAGCTGGAGGGCAAGGTAGAGCGGCAGATGCTGCTGCGGAACCCCTACCGCCTCACCTTCCGTGAGCTGACCGTACTCCACCTGGTGTCGGACGGCAGGTCCGACAAGGGGATCGGCGTGGAGCTGGGCATCAGCCCGCTGACCGCTCAGAAGCACATCTCCAACATCCTCACAAAGATGGACGCCTCCTGCCGTACGGAGGCTTGCGTGCGGGCTGTCAGACAGGGCCTGCTCGACTAGCGGTCACCGAGACCGCCCGGACCTGAATCTACTCGCTCGTCTCCATAGACTGAGACCGTCCGCTCAATCGAACACGGGCCGGCGTAGGGGCGCCGCTAGGGGGATGGGGGCAGGGCGTGGGGTGCCGCGCCCACAGCGCCACCCGTCGCACGAACATCCGCGTCGGGCGAACACGGGTCGGCGTAGGGGCGAATGGCATTCGCCCGCACCCCGCTCGGGGGCAGGGCGTGGGGTGCCGCGCCCACAGCGCCACCCGTCGCACGAACATCCGCGTCGGGCGAACACGGGCCGGCGTAGGGGCGCCGCTGGGGGATGGGGGCAGGGCGTGGGGTGCCGCGCCCACAGCGCCACCCGTCGCACGAACATCCGCTGGGGCTGCACACGGGCCGCCGTAGGGGTGCCGCACGGGGATGGGGGTAGGGCGGTGGGTGCCGCGCCCTTCAGCGCCACCCGTCGCACGAACATCCGCGTCGGGCGAACACGGGCCGGCGTAGGGGCGCCGCTGGGGGATGGGGGTAGGGCGGTGGGTGCCGCGCCCTTCGCGCTTGAAGGAACTTCTGCTGAAAAGTAATCGCCCCGTCCGGTGCTTGGGATCCGGCGGGGCGATTGCACAAGTGTGGGGGAGACACCGTGCGGTTCAATCTGTCTGATACGGCTCGATTCGGCAACCTCAGCCCCGGCTGCCCGGCCAGGTCTTCGCCCTTAAGACAGTACGTCTGCCAGGCGGCCGGCCACGATAGTGGCGAAAACCAGCAGCAAGGGGAGCACAGCCACGTTGAGGCGCCGCGAAATCAGCCGCAGCCGCTGATGGGACGTGGCATCCAGCAGCTCCTTGGCCACCAGGTAAGAGATGAGCATCAGAACCGCTGCCAGCCCCAGAAGGGCACTGATCCCGAACAGAGTTACCGTTGTCACCGTCGTGCTGGTCACAGTCGATACCATCTCTACCTCCTTCAACCCCGCTCAACCGCAATTGCGCCGCTATCTGAATACCCCCTCAACGTAGCAGTGGCCCCCAGGGGTGTCAACGGTGACGGGCCCCATTACCCCGTGAATAGCGTGAAAGCCGTGTGAAGGGCTCTCCCTGCCCTTGACAGCGTCCAGGGGCTGGTTTAGATTGACCTGTTCAGCCCAGGACGAGTCGCTCACGCCGCGGCAGATGAGCAGACGGCACGAACGCCCGGCTCATCAATCGCGCGGCGCCCCGGCGGCCTTCAAGTCGCCGGGGCTTTTGTTAAGTGGAGCGCACGTAAGGAGGACCGCCATGATCCCGCGACGAACCCTAGCAGCCGCGATAGTCCTGGGCCTGCTGCTCGCCCTGGCAACCCTTAACGGGAACGCCGGCGCGCAGACGTATCCCCCGCCGGTGGGCAGCCTCAGCACCCGGTCCTCCTCAACCACGCCGCCGGCCGCGGGAACCACCACCCTCTTCGCCACCGTGCTGGACGCCTCAGGCACGCCCGTCGCCGGCGCCGACGTCCTGTTCCAGATAGACTCCCAGCCCGGCAGCGGCGCCACGTTCTCTAACGGGCTCTCCCAGATCACCGCCAGCACCGACAGCACCGGCACGGCCACCACCATCCTTTCGGTGGGCGCTAACCCCGGCACCATCGTCATCAAGGCGATCTCCGGCGACAAGACCTCCCAGCAGACCCTGAACGTCCAGCAGGCCGGCGGCTTGCCCCGCACCGGCGGCGCCCGCCCCGGCGACAGCGGAGGTCTGGCACCCTGGCAGGTTGCCCTCATCGCTGCCGGTGCAGCAGCCGTGCTTCTCGGTGGCGCCGCCACCGTCGTTCGCAAATGGCGGAGATAGCCCTGCGAGCCGGGGGTGACATGGCTAATGCGGAAGCGCCCGGCACCTACGCAGGCTCACTGGGTCTGGCCGTGCTCGGGCGCGTGCCGCTCCTGGCCGGGACACGGGCGCAGGCATCCCTCTTGGCCGCCGGCACCCTGGGCCCCTTCGCCGCCGCCGAGCTGGTAACCACATACGTGGACGCGATAGCGGGGATGGCTCTGCACGCGATCGTGCTCTCGGCGCTCATCCTGGCGGCCGGCCTCACCGCGGAGACCCGGCAGGGTGCGGCGCCGGCTCACGTCAGCCGCCTGCTGTACGCACTCACCCTTGTGCCCCTCATCCGCATTATCAGTCTCTCCATGCCCCTGGCCCGGTTTGACGCCGCCCTCTGGTACCTGATGGCCGGCCTGCCGGTCTTCCTGGCCGGGCTGGTCATCATGGCGGCCATAGGCTTGCGACCGGGCGCGGTTGGCCTGCGCCTGAGCCGGTCGCCGCTCCAGCCGGCCATCATGCTGCTGGGCTTCGGCCTCGGCTTCGTCGAGTACCAGATACTGCGTCCGGAACCCCTTGTCGCCCAGGCGACGCTGGTCCGCTTCATCCTGCCGGCCCTCATCCTCCTTGTGGCCACGGGTTTCCTGGAAGAGTTTCTCTTTCGCGGCATCCTCCAGACGGTGGCCTCGCGGGCCTTCGGCGGGCTCGCCGTGGTCTACGTCGGCGCCGTGTTCGCCATCCTGCACATTGGCTACCGATCAGCCACAGACGTCGCCTTCGTCCTCACCATCGCCCTCGTCTACGGCTGGGTCGTACGGAGGACGGGGTCCATAGCGGGCGTCAGCGTGTCCCACGGCATCACCAACATCGTCCTGTTCATGGTGGTGCCCTTCATCCCGGCCCTCAGCGTGCGGCCGGACTGGCTGACCCTGCCGTGAGAGGTCCGCCAGGAACCACCGCAGTGCGCACATCTTCCGGGAGCCCCCACAGAGACAATCAGCCCTCCCTCCCTTTGGCCGTGTGGACGGCGGCGGCCCCCGTCGCCGCCGTCCGCGCCGGCCGCCTGACCCTCGGGCCCACGCTCGGGCGGCACCTGTGCACGGCGTGAATCTAGCGTGAACCCGCCCGCTTTTGCCTTGACAGCGCCCTGGCCCCGGCATACGTTGTTGGGTAACCACCTGGGGTCGTCCGGGTCGAAGTCGCGAGCGCCAAGCCTACGCTACCGGCGATCGCTCTCGCGGGAATGCTCGACAGAATCGGCGGCATTTGCCGTCGATTTTTCATTTCCGCTCCTGGGACCATTCATCTGGCGAGCCCAGCCAAGGAGGCGCACCGGCGTATGGACCTCGTCCTCATAACGGTACTCACGGCCATCTTAGCGCCGCTGCTGGCCTTCGCCGGCCTGCCGGAGGTGGCCCGGGCGTGCCTCGGCCTCCCCTTCCTTCTCTTGTTCCCCGGCTATGCCCTGGTCGCGGCCATCTTCCCCAGGCGCGCCTGGCCCGGGGCCGTCGAGCGTCTGGCCCTCAGCGCCGTGACCAGCCTGGCCGTCGTGCCGCTGCTGGGCATCGCCCTCAACTACACCTCCTGGGGCGTGCGTGCCGACTCCATCCTTGTCTGTGTGGGCCTGTTTAACATCCTGGCCTCAAGCCTTGGGCTCGTTCACAGACAGATGGTACCGCCCGCGGAGCGGCTCCACCTTGACCCTGGGTCCGCCGCCGCCTGGCTTTCTGGCAATCTGCCGAGTCTTGGCTACGCCCCTGCCGCCGCCCTCGGCGTCCTGGCCGCAATTGCCCTCGCCTCCTTCGCCGTGCCCAGCCTTGGCCACAGTGGGACGGGCGAGCGGTTCACCGAGTTCTATCTGCTGGGCGCCGACGGGAGCGCTGAGGGGTATCCGGCCGTCCTCACGGTGGGCGAGCCCGCTACCGTCACCCTTGGCATCGTCAACCGCGAGGGAGCGGAAGTCCAGTATGCGGTTTCCCTGCTGATCAACGAGAGCCCTGTCGCCGAATACGGCCCTGTCCGGCTCGGCCCCGGCCAGCGGCTGGAGCAACCGGCTACCTTCAGCCTGGCTGGGCCCGGGGAAGAGCAGGTTGTCCGTTTCGACCTCCGCAGAGACGGCCAGACCTTACCCTATCGCTCTCTCCACCTGCAATTGGACGGGCAGGCCGCGCCCGTCCCGGACCAGCCCCCAGCCCCGGCGCCGACCGCGCCGCCGCCGGAACCCTCCCCTCCGCCCGCGCCTCCTCCCGTCGTCGCCGCCGCCGAGGCTCCACCCAGTGTGCACGTCGTCTCCCGTGGGGAGAACCTGACGCTGATCGCCCGCCAGTACAGCCTGCCCCTGAGCGAGCTCCTGGCCGTAAACGCCCTTCCTGATCCGAACCTCATCTACGCCGACCAGCGCATCAGCCTGCCGCCATCAAGCGGCAGCACGGGAACCCCATAGTTGGAACAGGAGATGCAGATAGCGACGGCCCATGGGGCCGCTGCCTTCTTACCGGCTCTCAAGCGTCTGCTGGCGATGCCCCTTTACACCAGTGTCCTGTACCTGTGGGGCAACATGCTGGTGGTCGCCATCGCCGGCCTTGTGTTCTGGGCGCTGGTCGCCGCCCTCTACCCCGCCGACCAGGTGGGGCTGGCCGCGGCGGCGATATCGGCCCTCTCCCTTCTCGCCATGGTCTCCACCCTGGGGCTGGGCATGGGGCTTGTCTCTTACCTTCCCCGGGCAGGCCAGAGAGCGCCACTGCTCCTCAACAGCGCCCTCCTGGCCGGCAGCGCCAGCAGCGTCCTCCTCGCCGCCGTCTTCCTCGCCGGCGTCTCCCTCTGGTCGCCGGAGCTGCAGTTCCTGCGCGGCCAGGCGCTGTACGCCCTCGGTTTCGTGCTGTTCGTGGCGCTGCTAACCGTGACCTACGTTCAGGACCAGGCTTTGATCGCCCTGCGCAGCGCCCGGTACGTATTCGTGAAGACCGTCGTCTTTCAGCTGACGCGGGGCCTGCTGCCGCTTCTCCTGGTCCTCTTCCTCGCCACCTTTGGAATCGTCGCCGCCATGGGGTTCGCCGGCCTCCTGGCCGCTCTCTACGGCATGTGGGCATTGACCAGGGCCCAGCCCGGCTACCGGCCCTCGTTCGCCCTGGAGATGGCGCCGCTACGGCGGATGCTCCGCTTCTCCCTGGCCAACCACAGCGCCGACCTGTCCGCCGTCATGCCCTCCCTCCTCCTGCCGATCATAGTGATCCATGTCCTGAGCCCCGAGGCGGGCGCCTACTTCTACGCCGGCTGGTTCCTCAGCCAGGTGTTCCTGGGCGTATCCCTGTATGCGGCGCTCTCCTTGTTCGCGGAGGGCTCCTACGATGCGGCAGCCCTGGCCGCTCTCACCCGGCACGCCCTGGCGCTGGCCGTGGGCGTGGCGGCGGCGGTCTCCGTCGTTGTCTTCGTCTCCGCTGACCGGCTGCTCCTCCTCTTCGGCCACGACTATTCCGCGGAGGCTACGGACCTGTTGCGGCTGGTGGCCCTGGCGGGCCTGCCCGCGGCAGTGACCAACGTCTACCTGGGCGTCGAGCGGGTGCGCAGACACCTGGGCTGGTTGGTGGGCACTTCGCTGCTGGTTGCCTCCGTCACCCTGGCCACCAGCTACGTCCTGCTGCCGTCGCTTGGCATCACCGGCGCCGGCGTCGGGCTCCTGGCCGGCCAGGGGCTGGGCGCCGCCATCAGCGCGGTACGCCTCCCGCTCATCCTGCGCTCGCGCGATCGGCAGCCTTACGAGGGGCCGCCGCCGGGCGGGGACTCGCCGCCGCCGCCGCCCGCGGGCGCTCCCACCGTCGCGGTCGTCATCTGCGCCCTGAATGAGAGGGAGTCCCTTTCCAGTGTCCTGCCACGGATCCCGGACTGGATCCACGAAGTGCTACTCGTTGACGGCCACTCTACGGATGGCACGCGGGAACTGGCGCAACAGCTCCGCCCCGGATTGCGGATCCTGGAGCAGCCCGGCTTTGGCAAGGGCGATGCCCTCCGCCACGGCGTCAGCCAGGCCACCGCCGACATTGTCGTCACCCTCGACGCCGACGGCGAGACGGACCCCGACGAGATCCCCCGCTTCTTGGCCGCTCTGGACCAGGGTTATGACTTTGCCAAGGGCTCGCGCTCCGCCTTTGGCTTCGCCGACAAGCCGCGACACCGGCGCTTCGGCAACCGTGCGATCGCCACGGTCTGCAACATCCTTTACGGCACCCGCTTCACGGACCTCTGCTCCGGCTACAACGCGTTCTGGCGGCGGATCACCGAGCGCGTCGACCTCTGGTCCGCTGATGGCTGGAACTATGAGCCGAGCATCATCGCCAGGGTGCTGAAGGCCAAGCTGAAGATGATCGAGGTCCCCCAGCAAGGCGGCAGCAGGCTGGGCGGCCGCAGCAAGCTCTCCAGCTGGGGGCAGGCCTTCAGGGCCGTCTGGGTGCTGCTGAGGGTGCGGTTCAGTGGCTGAGCGCCCGGCAGGCACCACCCGGCCGGACGCCCCCGGCCGCGCCGGCGCTACCGAGCCGCGGCTCCGGGACCGCGTCGCCGTCGTCACCGGCGCCGGCCGGGGCATCGGCAAGGAGATCGCCCTGGGCTTGGCGCGGGAAGGGGCCAGCGTCGTCGCCGCCTCCCGCACGCCGGCGGAGATCGAGGCCACTATCGCCGAGATCGCCGCGGGCGGTGGCCAGGCCCTGGCCTTCCGCGCCGACATCGCCCGCGCCGCGGACGTGAAGGCGCTGGTAGGGGCCGCCCTGGACCGCTTCGGCCAGATCGACATCCTGGTGAACAACGCGGGCACCTTCGGCCCCATCGGCCCTCTTCTCACCAACGACAGCGAGGCCTGGGTGCGCACGGTGATGGTGAACCTGGTGGGGACCGTCCTCTGCACGCAGGCCGTGCTGGTGGGGATGGTGCAGCGCAGGCAGGGCAAGATCATCAACCTGTCCGGCGGCGGCGCCGCCTCGCCCCGGCCCAACTTCACCGCCTACGCCGCCTCCAAGGCCGCTATCGTTCGCTTCACGGAGAGCGTGGCCAAAGAGGTGGCCGCCTATAACGTGCGGGTCAACGCTATGGCCCCGGGGCCCGTGTTCACCCGCCTTACCGAGTCCATCATCCGCACCGGCCCGGCGGCCGGGGCGGAAGCCCTCCGGGAAGCCTACCGCCAGCGCAGCGGCGACAACGCGTCCCTGGCGGAGGCGGTTGCCCTGGCCGTCTTCCTCGCCTCGGACGAGTCCGGCTGCCTCAGCGGGCGGTTCATCAGCGCCGTCTGGGACGACTGGCGGGCCATCCCTTCGCAGCTGGACCGCATCACCTCGTCGGACCTCTACACCCTTCGCCGCGTGGTCCCCACGGCAGAGGGGCTCCATCAATGAAAGCCGCCATCATCGGCGCCGGCCTCCAGGGCAACCGGCGCGCCTCTGTCCTCAGGCCTGCCGCCGGCGAACATCTGGCGCTGGTCGCCGACATCGACCCCGCAGCGGCGCAGCGTTTGGCCCGGCAGTACGGCTGCGCGTCCACCGACCGCTGGCAGGACGCCGTCGAGTCGGACGAGGTGAGCGCAATCCTGGTCTGCACCCCGCCTGACCTCCACGCCGCCATTGCGGTACCGGCGCTGAGGCGGGGGAAGCACGTCCTCTGCGAGAAGCCCCTGGGGCGCAACCTGGCCGAGGCGCAGGCCGTCTTCGACGCCGCCCGGCAGTCCGGCGCCAGGCTGAAGTGCGGCCTCAATCACCGCCATCACCCGGCGGTGCAGCAGGCCAAGCGCTGGTGCGACGAGGGCGAGATAGGGGAGATCATGACCGTCCGCTGCCGTCACGGGATCGGCGGCAGAGAAGGGTACGACAGGGAGTGGCGGGCGCGGGGCGAGATCAGCGGCGGCGGCCAACTCGTCGACCAGGGAGTCCACGGACTGGACCTGGCCCGCTGGTTCCTGGGCGAGTTCTCCGAGGCCTTCGCCTTCCTCTCCAAGAGCTTCTGGGAGATCGGTCCCCTGGAGGACAACGCCTTCGTCCTCCTCCGCACCCCCCGCGGACAGGTCGCCTCTTTACACGCCAGCTGGACGGAATGGAAGAACCTGTTCTCCTTCGAGGTTTTCGGCAAGGATGGCTACGTCAAGGTGGAAGGTCTGGGCGGCAGCTACGGGACCGAGCGCGCCATCCTGGGCAAGAGGTCTCCCGCTGCGCCCTTCCGTGAACAGGCTATCGAGTTCCGGGGCGAGGACCACTCCTGGGCCAACGAGTGGCAGGAGTTTGTTGACGCCGTCGAGTCGGACCGCGAGCCCCTGGGCAGCGGCAGGGACGGCCTGATGGCGTCCGTGCTGACGGACGCCCTCTACCGCTCGGCCAGCTGCGGGCGGGCCGTGAAGGTGGACGATCCCACGTGAACCACCACGACGGCCACGGCCCGGCGACCCCGGACGCTCCTCTTCTGTCGGTCATCGCCACCTCATACACGCTGGATCGTCTGGGCGACGTCTTCGACCTGATGGACAGCCTCAAGGCTCAACGCTACGCGCCTCTGGAGACGCTGTTTGTAGCCGAGGGCAGCCGCGAGCTGTACGAGCGCGTCGCCGCCCACCTGGCGGAACACGACATTACCAACTGCAGAGTGCTGTTCAACAGCGGCGAGCCCGGCCTGTCCGCGGCCCGGAACCTGGGCATCGCAGCCGCGGGCGGGGAGATACTGGCCTTCCTGGATGATGACACCGTCGCCTTCCCCGACTGGGCCGAAGAGGTGGTCCGGGCCTGCCGCGAGGACTCGGTCATCGGGCTCACCGGCGCCACCCTCCCCCTCTGGGACGACGGCGACATGAGCTGGCTGCCGAAGGAATTCTACTGGCTGATAAGCTGCACCGGCTGGACCGGCCTGGAGGAGACCACGGAGGTCCGCAACGCCTGGGGCCACAACATGGCGTTCCGCCGCGAGTCGTTCCGCGCCTGCGGCGGCTTCGACAACCGGCACGGCTTCCATCGCGGCGGCTTCGCTGAGGACAACGAGTTCTCCCTGCGCGTGCGGGCGGCCACCGGTAAGCGCATCGTCTTCAGCCCGCGCGCACGGGTGTGGCACAAGGTCCACCGCTACCGCCTGAGCTGGCGCTGGGTAGCCGCGAGGTCTTACTTCATCGGCCGCTCCCGCCGCATGCTGCAGCGCGCCGCCGGAGCGGCCGCACCGCTGGCCGCCGAGCGCACGCTGCTGCGACGCATCCTTACCCGGCTGCTGCCGCGCACCCTTGCCGATCTGCCGCGCCGGCCCAGGCTGGCGGGCCGGCGCATCGCTCTCATCTCGGCCTCACTAACGTTTCTGGCTCTTGGCTATCTTTCCGGCGTGTTGGCCGGAGTGTTCGGAAAGGAGAAATAGAATGGCGGAAGGAAAGCGGTACTTCGTGACGGGCGGCGCCGGCTTCATCGGCAGCCACCTGGTGGACAGGTTGCTGGCAGAGGGCAACCAGGTGACCGCCTACGACAAGCTGGCACTGGGGCGCAGCCAGTGGCTGGACCAGGCATCACGGCACGATCGCTTCAGCCTGGTGCAGGCCGACATGCTGGACGCTGGCACCCTCACGCGCACGATGGCCGGGCATGACGTGGTCTGCCACCTCGGCGCCAACACCGATATCCCCGGCGGCGCCGCCGACCCCCAGCTCGACCTCAAGAACTGCACCATCGCCACCAGCAACGTCCTGGAGGCGATGGCCGCCAACGACGTCCACCAGCTCCTGTTCGCGTCCTCGGCGGCGGTCTACGGCGAGTCGCCTCTGAACCCCACGCCGGAGGAGGTGGGCCCCCTTCTGCCCATTTCGCCCTACGGCGCCGCCAAGCTGGCCTGCGAGGGGCTCATCAGCGCCTACTGCCACCTCCACGATATACGCGCCTGGCAGTTCCGCTTCGCCAACGTCGTCGGCGGCCGGATGGGCCACGGCGTCATCTACGACTTCGTGCGCAAGCTCCGCGTAGACCCCCACGTCCTGCAGATACTGGGTGATGGCCAGCAGCAGAAGAACTTCTTCCTGGTGGAGGACTGCGTGGACGGGATGCTGTTCGCCTTCCGCCACCCCGGCGGCCGGCAGTGCGACATCTTCAACCTGGGCTCCGACTCCAGCCTGAAAGTCACCGATGTGGCCCGCCTGGTGGTGGAGGAGATGGGCCTGCGGGACGTGGAGTTCCGCTATACCGGCGGTCGCCGCGGCTGGCCCGGCGACGTCCCAGAGTACTTCCACGACGTCACCAAGATGCGGAACCTGGGCTGGACCGCCAAACGCTCCGCCACAGACGCCGTGCGCATCGCGGTCGGGCGCCTGACCGCGCAGGCGGAGCCGGCGCCCGTATGAGCGGCGTCAAAGTCTGCGTCATCGGCCTCTGGCACCTGGGCTCGGTCACGGCGGCCTGCCTGGCAGATCTCGGCTACCGCGTCGCCGGCCTCGACGCCGACGCTGCGCGCGTGGAGCGGCTGGACCGTGGCGCCGCGCCGCTTTTCGAGCCCGGCCTGGACGAGATCATCGCCGCCAACCTGGCTGCCGGGCGCCTGACCTTCACCACGGACGCGGCCCAGGCGCTGGCCGGCGCCACGTACGCCATCATCGCCCACGACACCCCCGTGGACGAACAGGACGAGGTTGACCTTGCGCCCCTGTTCGCCTCCGCGGCCGCCCTGGCCCTCCATCTGCAGAGCGGCGCTACCGTCATCGTCAGCAGCCAGGTGCCCGTGGGCACCTGCGAGCAGCTGGCGGCCAGGATCCACGAGCTGAACCCCTCGCTCGGCTTCGGCATCGCCTATCTCCCGGAGAACCTTCGTCTGGGCCAGGCGATCGAGCGCTTCCGCCGGCCCGACATGCTGGTGATCGGCGCCGATGACGGCGTCACCTGTGAGGCCGTCGACGGCCTGCTGTCCGCCATCGAAGCGCCGCGGGTCAAGGTCGGCCTGCGCACGGCCGAGATGATCAAGCACGCCATCAACTGCTACCTGGCCACCTCCATCAGCTTTATCGGCGAGATAGCCGCCATCTGCGACGAAGTAGGCGCCGACGCCCTGGCCGTGGCCCGCGCTCTCCGCCTGGACTCCCGCATCGGCCCCGGAGCGCCCCTCCAGCCCGGCCTGGGCTTCGCCGGTGGCACGCTGGCCCGCGACCTGAAAGCGCTCCTCCGCACGGCCGGCCGGCACGGACTGGCGGCGCCTCTCACCCGCGCCGTCCTGGCCGTCAACGAGGCCCAGGGCGAGAACGTGCTGAGAAAGCTGCACGGGGTCTACGCCTCTCTGCAGGGCCGCCAGGTCGGCGTCCTCGGCCTCACCTACAAGCCGGGCACCAGCACCCTCCGTCGCTCCGCCGCCCTCGAATTCATCAGGGCGATGGCCGCCGACGGCGCCTCCATCCGCGCCTACGACCCGAAGGCGGACCCGGATGAGGTGCGTCCGCACAGCGAGCTGACCCTGTGTGACGACCCGTATGCGGTGGCCCAGGAAGGCGATGCCCTGCTCCTGGCCACCCCCTGGCCGGAGTTCGGCGAGCTGGACTTCGGCCGCATTCGCCGTTCGATGCACAGCCCCGTCCTCCTGGACCCTCACAACATGCTCGACGCCGACGCTATGGCCGGCCTCGGGTTCCTCTACCTGGGCACCGGCCGCGGCTGCCAGGCCAGACTCAGCGTTGCGCCCGAAGGAACGGCCCGGTGAGAGTCGGCGTCATCGGCGCCGGGCTCCAGGGGAAGCGCCTCGCTCCAGCCGTCCGCGATCACCCGCGCACGGAGCTGGTGGTGGTCAGCGCCGCCCACCACAAATCCGCCGCGCGCCTTGCGCAGAGCATGAACTGCGAGAGCGCCATAGGCTGGCAGCCAGTGGTAGAGCGGGACGACCTGGACGCGGTGGTGGTCTGCACCCCACCCCACCTGCACGCCGAGATCAGCATCGCGGCCATGCGACGCGGCCGGCACGTCCTGTGCGAAAAGCCGCTGGCGCGCACCATTGCGGAGGCCGAGGATATGGTGGCCACGGCGCAGCGGGAGGGGGTGCGCTTCCAGTGCGCCTTCAATCACCGCTTTCACCCCGGCATCGTGCAGGCGCGCGAATGGTTCGGCGAGGGGGCCATCGGGGCGCCGGTGTTCCTGCGCTGCCGCTACGGCATCGGCGGCCGCCCCGGCTACGAGAAGGAGTGGCGCTCTGACCCCCGCCTCGTCGGCGGCGGCCAGATGATGGAGCAGGGCATCCACGCCGTAGACCTGGCGCGCTGGTTCCTGGACGGCTTCACAGAGGTGACCGCTTTTGTGCAGAGCCAGTACTGGCCCATCACGCCCCTGGAAGACAACACATTCGCCCTCTACCGCACCGAGAGCGGGGTCGTGGCCTCCATCCACTCCAGCCTCACCCAGTGGAAGAACCTCTTCTCCTTCGAACTGTTCGGGCGCGAAGGCTACATTCAAGTGGAGGGTCTGGGCGGCGGCTACGGCAGCGAGCGCGCGGTCCTGGGACGGCGCGACTTTGGCGCTCCGTTCAGCGAGGACGTCATCGAGTTCCGCGGCTCGGACCCCTGCTGGACCGAGCAGTGGAACGAGTTCGTCTCTGCCGTGGAAGAGGGGCGGGAACCCCTGGTCAGCGGCCGCGACGGTCTGGAGGCCTTGCGCCTGGTCCACGCGGCCTACGAGTCGGCGCGGCAGGGCCACGTCCATAGGGTACAGCGGGAGGCTATCCGTGAGCCTGCGTGAACACTACGAGCAACTAGCCAGCCGCGAGATCGGCGGCTACGTCACCAACCGGGTCCACAAGGCGGCAGGGCTATTCCAGAAGCATCTGCCCGGGCGCCGCAGGCTTCTTGACGCGCCCAACCTGGCGTCATGGCCAGAGCTTCTGCAAGCCCACGGCTTCGACATTCTGGAGACCACCGCCTGCCCGGCCAAAGAGGGGGAACGAAGGACCTGGTCGTGGGCCTACACTCCCTGGTTCCTGCTTGACCACGCGCTGACCGTGCGCCCTTCGCTGGGACACCGAATGGTCATCGCCGCCAGACCGAAAAGGCCAACAGGGCGATGAAAAACGGGGAGTGCAGAGGGGCGGAGCCCCTTTGCCGGGGGTCTGGGGGTGTCCCCCAGATTACATCCCGGGCGGGCGGGTGGGACGCACAGCATCTCGATTGCGGGCCGGTGGGGCTGGGGGCAAGCCGGGCGCCGCTGAGCCGGACCCACTTCACTGTAAACGACCTGTGCGGGAACTGCAGCTAGCGTGGGGACATCGTGCAACGCTGCTTGATCACCGGCTGCGCCGGCTTCATAGGCTCCCACCTGGCGGAGCGCCTCCTGGCAGAGGGCTGGTCCGTCTACGGCACGGCGCGCCGCCAGCGCCGGAACCTTGAGCGCCTGGGGGGCCGCCTGAATGTGCGGGAGTGCGACATGCTGGACAGCGCCCGCGTCGAGGCGCTGGTCGCGGAGGCGCGGCCGGATGCAGTCTTCCACCTGGCCGCCCAGAGCTCCGTCCCGAACTCGTGGCGCCAACCCGAGTTGACGTTTCGCGTCAACGTCTTCGGTACCCTCAACCTCCTGGAGGCGCTGCGCCGGGCCGCCCCCGCCGCGACCACGGTAGTGGTCACCTCCAGCGCGGTCTACGGGCCCACCCACGACCACGAGCTCCCCATCAGGGAGTCCAGGGAGCTGCGGCCCTCCAGCCCCTACGGCGTCAGCAAGACGGCGGCGGACATGCTGGCCCGGCTTTACGGGCAGGCCTACGGCCTCAAGGTCATGCGCGCTAGGCCGTTCTTCGTCACCGGGCCGCGCAAGCTGGGTGACGTTTGCTCTGACTTCTGCCGCGGCGCCGTCGAGATCGAAAATGGGAAGCGCCAATCATTGGACGTGGGCAATCTGGAAGCTGTGCGCGACTTCGTGGACGTGCGGGACGCCGTGGAGGCGCTCCGGCTCCTCGCCGCAGAGGGGCAGCCGGGCGAGGCGTACAACATCTGCAGCGGGACGGGTACGCGGGTCTCGGACCTGCTCAGCATGGTTACCGGCGCCGCCCGCATCCCCATCCCCGTCCATCCCGACCCTGAACGCTACCGGCCCCTGGACGACCCCATCACCGTCGGCGACCGCTCCCGGCTCAGCGCCCTCGGCTGGGAGCCGCGGCTGCCCATCGAGCAGACGGTTGTGGACACCCTGGAGTTCTGGCGCCGGCAAGCGCTGACCGCCGTCGCCGGGGGCGCACCGTGAACCGCCCGCTCGCCGCTCAGCGCGCACTCCATAGCGTGGGGCCGCTTCTTCTGCTCGCACTCCTTCCCCTGGCCGCCGCCCTCGCTGCCTGTGACGGCGGCGGCGAAGCGGCCGGCGGAGCGCCCCCACCGGCGCCGCCGGAGCTGAGCCACGGGGTCCTGCGCGTGGGCTCCGATATCCCCTTCCTTCCCTTCGCGTCCTTCCCGGAGGGCGCAACCACCCCCGCCGGCATCGACGTGGACGTGGCCCAGGCGCTGGGTGAAGAGCTGGGGGTCACGGCCGATTTTCAGGACCTCGACGTCGACTCTCGCATCCCCTCGCTGGAGGCCGGAGAAGTTGACGCGATCATCTCGGCGATGACGATCACGGAGGCGCGCCGGCAGCGGATCGATTTCATCCCCTACTTCAGGGGCGGCACCGGCATTCTCGTTCCCCGGGGGAACCCCACCGGCATCCGGGTCGACTACCATCTCTGCCTCCATACCGTCGCAGTCCAGGACCGGACGATTCAACTGGACCAGCTGAACGCGCTGAACACGGGCCTCTGCGCCGGCGACGTCAAGATACATATCAAGGCCTTCGAACAACACTCCCAGGCGGTGGCGGAACTGCTGGCCGGCGGCGCCGACGCGGTGCTTGCCGACTATCCGCAAGCCCTCAACGACGTCGTGCTCTCTGCCGGGAGCGTGCAGGTCATCGACTTCCAGATCCATCCCGTCATCTACGGCATCGGCGTCCGCCGGGGCTCCCCGGAGCTCAAGCAGGCGCTAACGCAGGCCCTCATAGCCATCATGAAGGACGGCACCTACGACGCGATCATGAAGCGCTGGGGCGCCCGGGCAGGCGCCTGGAAACAAGTCGCCAGCTAGACTAGGCCGAAGGAGCGGAACCACGCCGTAGGGGCGCCGCTCTGGGACGGGGGTAGGGCGTGGGGTGCCGCGCCCTCAGCGCCACCCGTCGCACGAACATCCGCGTCGGGCTGAACACGGGCCGCCGTAGGGGCGCCGCTCTGGGACGGGGGTAGGGCGTGGGGTGCCGCGCCCTCAGCGCCACTCGTCGCACGAACATCCGCGTCGGGCTCAACACGGGCCGCTCGAAGTGGAGCGCAGGGCCAGTCGAAGGGGGTGTCCCCCCAACCCCTCCCTGTAATGTAGGCGGAGCAGACCGAGAGGGATGCGCAGCCGCCGCGCCGTTTGTTTGAAAGAACTTCTGACTCAGCCTGCCAGGGCTTCAGTGGAGAACGTGCCCCACACGGAAGAACCGCACGCCGCCGTCGTCGTAGATCTCGTCGCTGCCCTGGGGTATCTCCTGGCCGAACAACCGCTTGTACTCCGGATGCGTTGGGCCGCTGGGGCCCAGCAGGTGCCTGAGGTCGGAAGGCAGCCTGTCGGAGAGGATCCAGATCCCCGACTTGTCCGGCTCGGCGGCGGTGGCCTTGAACCGCTCCACATCGTCCTGCACCTCCGTCCAGAAGTTGGCGCCGCCGACGACCAGGGGGTCGGGGAACCGGAACTTGGCGCCGGGAGTGTAGTAGACCGTGGGAAAGTCGCTGCCGAATACCTCCAGGCTCTCCCCTCGCCCAAATTGCGACCGTAAGAACTCGCCCGACGCCAGCTCGGTCGGGTAGTAAACGCTGAAGCCCACTGTGTAGTTGTTGTTGAGCAGCGTGGGGAAGGAGAGCGTGAAGATCAGCAGGGCCAGGGCTCCGAAGGCGTACCTGCCCAGCCGTGGGCCCAGGGCCTTGATCCCCAGCAGCAGCAGCAGCACCGTGAAGACCGGCACATAGAAGAGGACCCGGAACATGTCCTCCCCGCTGGAAGCCAGGGCGATGGCGATCCCCAGCAGGCCGATGCCGGTCAACCCGCCCAGGGCGATCGCCTCGTTAGGGGCCAGCCGCTTCACGCGCACGATGTAGATGAGACCGACCAGGCTCCCGAGGCCCATGCCCACCAGCAGCCAGACGTACCGCAACGCCAGCGACCAGGGGGCGCTTTGCTCCACGTAGCTCCCCACCCGGTAGTAGGCGTATCCCGTGAGCACCTCACCTCGCACGAACCCCTCCCAGGTCCCCTCCGTCAGGCGCGCCAGCGAACCGAAAACGGAAACCGCGTGGTATATCTCCCAGGCCAGCGGCAGCACCAGGGGCAGCGCCAGCCCGGGCAACAGCAGCACTCGGGCCCGGTCCGCCAGTCCGCCTGGGGCGGACGCGCCCACGGCCGGACCCTCTTGCGGCCGTTGGCCCGACAGCCAGCGCACGGACACCATTCCGGCGATCACCACCAGGATCGCTACCGAGGTCACGAAGTGGGCTGTGGTGGCGCCGGCCAGAAGCACGACCATAAGCAGTCTGTTCTGCCAGAAGCGGCCCTGCGTCTGATGGCCACTGGTGACCACCGCCAGGAACCCGGCGTACAGCAGGAAGCCAAAGGCGCCGGGATGGAAGTTGGAGAGCATCTTGGCGATGATGATGTTCCCCTGCAGGAGCAGGAGCACGCCCAGCCAGGCCAGGCGGGGGCTGCCTGTCACGTTGTAGAACGCCAGGTACAACAGCGTGGCGATGAGCACGCCGTTCAACAGCACCAGCGTCACGACCGTGTCCCAGGTGGACAGGCCCGTCACCTGAGACACCGCTGACGATAGGACGAATAAGGCCGGGAACTGGAAATAGGCGAAGTTGACAGCCTCCAGGTCGAAGCTATGCGTCTGGTTGATGTGTTCCACCTGGGCGGCGTACAGCGGCGCTTCGCCGCTGTTCCCCCAGGCCAGGATCGTCCACAGGCCCGACGTGACGAGAGCGAAGACGGCCACCAGCGTCAACTGCGCCCCCTTGCTCTCGCCCCTGAGGAGGAAGAGCGAGAACAGCACGGCCAGCCAGCCGTAGAACAGGCCGGCGAACAGCGACAGGTCCGTGATCGCCTCGATGGATTGGATGGGATGGTACTCCAGGCTGGGCCTGATCGGGTAGGCCAGCAGCAACGCCGTCGTCAGCCCCAGCAGCGCCCATAGTACCGTCTCGCTGCACATCCTGATGGCTGCGGGCCAGGCGCGGGCGGCCGCACCGGCGCCGCTCACGCCCGCCACGGGATCGCGGGCATCAAACGTCAGCGCCATCGGTCACCTCGTCGAAGATCTTCTTCAGCTTCTCGTTCCGCCGCTGAATAGAGTGACGTCCCCGCTCCACGTCGTGCCTCGCTGCCCGGCCCATCGCGTGTCGTTGCTCAGCATTTTCGATGAGCCGCACGAGCGCGACGGCGAGGTCGTCCACGACCCGCGGGTCGACCCTGCGGATCGCTCGGTTGAACTCGCGGCGGCGGGCCGTCACAACGCTGGGAATCCAGGTGCCGGCGCCTTCGTAGTAGGGGACGGAGGCCGAGCCGTCCACCACGATCCCCGTCTTGCCGTCCTCAACCAGCTCGGCGTTGGCATAGACGTCGGTGGTCACCACCGGCAGCTCGTAGCTCATGGCATCCAGGATCACTCCCCAGGGCGGCACCTGGTGCGATGGGAACAGGAAGATATCGGCCGCCTTGAACTCCTCCTCCATCTCCGGCCAGGTGAGCACCTGCTCCAGGAACCGGATGCCGGGCACCGCATCGTACCGGCGCCGCACCTCCGGTGGGACAGCGGCCCGCATCACCAGCTCCAGCTGGGGGTACCGCGGTTTCAGGCGCGCGTAGGTCTCCAGCGCCTCCTGGCCGCCCTTCTGATAGAAACCGTAGAGGTACGCCCCCGGCAGCCGGCCGGCGAGGAACCCCCGCGGGGCGTTGGCGGAGCCGGCGAAGAGTATCCTCACCCGGTCGTCCCTGTGCACTTTCGTGAACTGCTTGCCGTGCACCGCTATCGGCACAACGTCGATCTTGTGCGCGAAGCCGCGGCAATCGAGGTTCGCCAGGATGGACCGCCGGGCGGGCTCGCACCAGGTGACGATCTTGCGGCAGTGGGGCGAGCCGAGGAGACGCTCGATAACCCCTTTGAAGCGGCGCAACTGCTTCACCTCGAAGCCGGCCAGCATGTGTGCCCACTCCACGTTCAGCACCCACGGCTCCTGGCGGAACACGGTGTGGTTGTAGGCGTAGGTGAGGCTGGCGCCCTCTGGAGGTTTGGCGAACTTGGACTCCAGCCAGGCTTTCAACAGCGGCACCGGCAACAGCTTGCTCGCCAGCACCGGCAGGTTGTGGATGATCAGATCGCTGCCCGTTGGCACGGCGGCCAGACGGTCCCAGGCCCTGCCGCCGGTAACGAACTCGTATCCCCGTGGGGGATAGCGCATCAGCTCACGGTGAGCGGAATGAATGCGCCCTGACGGCTCGAAATAGACTTGCCTTACCGTCATGGCGCTCTGAAGAATTCCCAGACCTTCTCACAGACGAAGGCGATCTGATCCTCCCCCAGCATGGGCGCCGATGGGAGGGAGAGCCCGCGCCGGTACGCCCGCTCCGCGTTGGGGAAATCGCCCGTGACGTCGTAGCAGGGCTGCATGTGAACCGGCAGGTAGAAGCGTCGGCAGCCGATGCCGTTCGCCTCCAGGTGCGCGATCAGGCTGTCCGGGTCGTCCACCAGCACGTTGACCCTGTGCGGCACGATGAAGGAGCGGGGGTCCCGGTAGGTGAACTCCAGCCCTGGCAACCCCTCCAGCAGACGGCGGTAGAGGTCCGCGTTCTCCCTCTTCCTGCGCACGATGGTCTCCAGCTTGCCCAACTGGGCCACGCCCACCGCCCCCTGCAGCTCCGTGATCCGCAGGTTGTAGCCCACCCGGTCGTGGACATACATCCCCCGCTCCAGCCGGCCGTCGTTCTTCAGCATCAACAGCTCCTCGTACAGCTGGTCGGAGCTGGTGAGCACGGCCCCTCCCTCGCCCAGCGTGATGGACTTATCAGTGAAGAAGGAGAGACAGCCGATCTCCCCGAAGGAGCCGACGGGCTTCCCCTGGAACTTCACGGCCAGCCCCTGGGCCGCGTCCTCGATCACCGGCAGAGCGTGCCGGGCGGCGACGGCCATGATGGCGTCCATGTCTGCCGCCTGGCCGTAAAGGTGGACCGGTATGATCGCCTTCGTGCGCGGCGTGATCGCCCGCTCCGCCGCCTGGGCGTCGATGTTCAGCGTCCGGGCATCAATATCGACGAGAACGGGCGTGGCCCCGGCCAGCCGTATGGAGCTGACGCTGGCGATGAACGTGAAGCTGGGCACGATCACCTCGTCGCCCGGGCCGATGCCCAGCGCCTTCATGGCGATGATCAGGGCGCCGGTGCAGTTGGACACTGCCAGGGCGTACTTGACGCCGTGCAGCTTCGCCAGCCGCCTCTCGAACTCCCTCGTCTTCGCCCCCTCGGAGATCCAGTTCGCCCGGATCACCTCCGTCAGTTGGGCCAGCTCTTCGTCGCCCAGCCAGGGTTCGTAGTAGGGAATCCTCTCGCCCTTAATCTTCTCCTCGTACTCGTAGTAGGCCGTCGCCGTCTTCTGGGTCACTGCAGTTCCTCCTCTTCTAAAGTCCTGTCACGGCGCCGGGGAACCGCGGCCTCCGCCGACGCCATGGAGCGTTCGCTGTTCCTGTCCCGCCAGCCGTGCGGCTATGTTGTCGTACACCTGGCGCAGGCCGTCCCGCAGTGGCACTTGCGGCCCCCAGCCGTCCAGCAGCCGTCTCGCCTCAGAGCAGTCCACGGCCTGGCCCCACACCGGCGTCTCCGCCGGCGTCAGCACGATCTCGATCTCCTTGCCGGATAGAGACACCACCTCTCTCGCCAGATCGATGATGCGGATGCTGGTCTCGCTGCCGATATTCAAGGGGCCCAGGAGCCGGCTGCCGTCCAGCTTCTCCGCCGCCGCCAGCATCGCCCGCACGACATCGCTGACGTAGCAGTAGGAGCGCGTCTCCAGGCCGCTGCCGCGGATGGTGAACGGCTGGAGCTGCGGGTACTGGATTGCCCTGTACACGAGGACCGGCAGGATAGAGCCGCGCTCCAGGTCGAAGCTCTGGTGCGGTCCGTATACGCCGATCAGGCGGAGAGCGGCGCCCCGGAGCCCGGGATGCTCCCGCGCTGCGCCCTCCAGCAGCTTCTCGCCGAATAGCTTCGCCCAGCCGTACGCGTTGGGCGGGTCCGCTGGATACGCCTGCGCTTCCCTCAACGCCGGCGCCTCGGGGTCCCGCTGCAGCTCGGCGGGGTAGACGAACACGCTGCTGGCGTACACGTAGCGCGCGACGCCACAGCGGGCGGCCGCCATCAGCACATTCGCGTCGATGGCGCAGTTTTCGGCGAGGACGGACGCCGGGTGATCGGCGTAATAGCTTATCGCCCCCACCCGCGAGGCCAGGTGGAACACGGTATCGATGCCCTCACAAGCCGCGCGGCAGGCCTCCCGCTCCAGCAGGTCCGCCGGCACGAATTCGATGCGATCGAGCCAGGCGGCGATGCTGTCCAGGCGGCCGCGTTCCAGGTTGTCCGCGACCCGCACCCTCGCCTCCAGCCCCAGGAGCGCCTCGACAAGGTTGGCGCCGATGAACCCGCTGCCGCCGGTCACCAGGACCGGCCTCCCCCGCCAGAAGCTCATCGCCTGGGCTCTCCCGGCGTCACAGGCGCCGCCCGCTGCGAGCGGTACCACTCGACCGTGCGCTCTAACCCCTCCCGCAGGCTGACCCGCGGCGCGAAGCCCAGGTCCCGCCGCGCCTTGGTGATATCGAACCAGCGCCGCTGCTGGCCCTCGGGTTGGTCCGCTTCCCAGGTCACCCGCCCCCGAAAGCCCGTCACCTCGGTCAGCATCGCCGCCAGCTCCCGGATGGACGTCTCCGCACCACTGGACAGATTCACCACCTCGGTCCGGTCGTATCCTTCGGCGGCTGCCAGCATGCCCAGGGCGGCATCGCCGGCGTAGATGAAGTCCCGGGTAGCGTCACCGCTGCCCCAGACCTGCACGCTCTCCTCCCGGGCCTCCACCGCCCGCAGGAACTTGGCGACCAGCGAAGCGATCACCGTCGCCTCGGCGGGGTCAGACTTGTCGTGCGGGCCGTAGAGGTTGCCCGGGATGGCGATGATGGAGACGAACCCGTATTGTTCGTAGTACGCCCGGGCCTGGATCTGGAGGAGCCGTTTGGCCAGGGCATACGGCGCCGTCTCCGCCTGCGGCGGCCCATCCCACAGGCTCTCCTCCCGCAGCGGCAGCGGCGCCCCCTCCGGATAGCCGCAGCCGGGCCCGGCGGCGACGAACCGCCGCACGCCCAGCCGCTGGGCGTGGTGCAACATAAACGTCCCCATCGTCAGGTTGTCATAGAAGAAGCCGGCCGGGCGCTCCCGGTTGGCCCGGATGCCCCCCACGGAGCCCGCGAGGTGGAACACGATATCCGGCCGCGTCGTTTCCAGCAGCCGGATGGCCCCGTCCTCCTGCGTAAGGTCATAATCGCGGCTGCGGACGACGAAGGGGTCGTCGCAACCATGCTCCCGCAGCGCCTGCACCAGGTGGCAGCCCAGCAGGCCGGCGCCCCCGGTCACTGTTACCCGCTTCCCGCGCCAGTACGACACGTGCTCCTCCATCTAGCCACCGCTTTCCCTGCGCCGGGCCAGGCAGTACAGCATCTGCCCCGGCGCTTTGACGGCCTTCAGCGCCGTGAGCAGCGGCCAGTCCAGGACCCTGGCCACCGGCAGTCTGGCGCGCCCCAGCAGGCTGGGCAGCGACGCGCGCCGGTGGCCGTTGCCGTTGGCCGGCGTTCCCGCCGCCAGGGCACGCTTGAGCGCGCGCACCGGCGGCAGCCGGTCCATCCAGTCGATGGCCAGATAACCCCCGTCGGTGAACTCCTCCATCTTGGCTACGGAGAAGCCGTTCCCCTCCAGGAAGTTCGCCAGCGACCGCTTGTTCCAGCGGGTCAGGTGGTGTGGCGGGTAGTCCCAGGGCTCGCGCAGGTTGGGGCGGCGATCGCGGTTGGGCTCGTTGATGGCCAGCCACCCCCCGGGCGCCAGGAGCTCCCGCACCAGCGCCAGGAACGGCCGCGGCGCGTCCACGTGCTCCAGCACATCGAAGGCCGTGATCACGTCGAACCCGGCCGCGAAGCCCATCTCCGCCCTCGCTTGATGAAAGTCTTCCAGGGTCATCACGTACGCGTGCTCAAGGCCGAACCGCTCCCGGGCCAGGGCGATCGCCTGCGGGTTGAAGTCCAGCCCCGCCACGCGGTAGTGGCGTTGGGCTACGGCCAGGAACCCTCCTTCCGCGCAGCCCACGTCCAGGAGAGCGCCGCCCGCCGCCGGCCGGTCCCGCAGGAAGCGGCGGTGGGGTTCCCTCAGCATCTCCTCCGGCTTCCTGGCCGAAGCGACGAGAAGGCGCACCCGCGTCTCCACGTCCTCCTCATACCAGGACGACCCCGGGTTGCTCAGGGGATGGGCGAAGACTACCTCGCACAGCGGGCAAAGGTACAGGGTGAACGCCCCTTTGCGCTCCTGCAGGCGCGGCTCCGTCTCCGCCTGGCACACCGGGCAGGTGAGATTCATCGCGATCATGGGCTGCCTCCTTCGCGGGCCTCGCCCAGCCCCTTCCGGGAAAGGGCGGCGCCGGGCCCACCAGTCCTCCTCAGGCGGACGGGCCGGCCGGCGAACCGGGCATAGGCGTCCATGGTGAGCTCCGCCATCCGCTCCCACCGGCGCTCCCTGAATACGAACCTGCGGCCCTCCCGGCCCATCGCCCGGCGGCGGTCCGGGTCTCGCAGGAGAGTCACGATGGCCTCCGCCAGCGCGGCGTGGTCTCCCGGCGGCGCCAGGATGCCGGCGCCCGGCGGCACGTTCTCGCGCACCGGGCCGATATCCGAGGCCACCACCGGCCTGCCCGCAGCCATCGCCTCCAGCACGCTCAGCCCCTGGGATTCCCACAGCGAAGGCATTACGAACACGTCGCAGAGGCTGTACAGGCGGCGCAAGTCCTCCGGCGGTACGGCGCCCAGCAGCCGGCAGCGGCCGGCCAGGCCCAGGTCGCGGGCCATCTCTCTTACCCTTGTCGCGTAAGCCGCGTCGCTGGCCTGCCCCACCAGGAGCAGCCGCGCCTCCGGCAGCAGGTCGGCCACCAGGCGCATCGCCTGAACCAGGCCGGCCTGGTTCTTGTACGGGGCCAGGCGCGCCACGCTGAGGACCAGGGGAGCGCCGCCGGGCGCGTGGCGCCGTCTGAACGCCGCGGGCACCGGGACGCGGGCCAGGTACGCCTCGTCTACGCCGATGGGGACCGCCTGCAGCTTCCGGGCGGGCACTCCTAGATACGCCGAAAGGTTGTGGGCCACCGCCGCGCTGTCGGTGATGACGCCGTCGGCGCGACGCAGGGAGAGCATCTCCATCAGGTACTTCACCCGCTGCAGGCGGGAGCGACAGAGGCGCCGGCTGCCCCAGGTGGGATTGTGGGAGCTGAAGACCGCCAGGGCTCCATAGCGACGGGCCACAGCCAGGCCGCCGGCGGCCGCGAACTGCCCATGGAAATGCACCACGTCGTACGGTTCCTCGGCCAGGAGTTCTGCCAGCTTGCGGGCCGCCGCCCGCTGGAAGCGCAGCTGGCGCAGAGCGTGAACGAGGGGGTTGCGCCGGTCCACGGGGAACCGCAGGGGCACCTCGGCCACCCGGTAGGGCACGGGCGGCCTCTCCTCGTCCACGATGTCGATGACCGTGACCTGATGGCCCAGGCGGCTCTGCGCCACCGACAGGTGGTGCACGGTGCTCTCCACGCCGGCCCCGCGCGTGGACGGCACCGGCTCGGCCCCTGGGGCCACGCGGCAGATCCTCATCGCCGGACCGCCCTCGCTGTCGCCATTACCACTCGTACCGGACCACCAGCTCGCGGTCCCGGGAAAGGTCCGTCTCAACGGCCGGCGGGTTACCCTCCAGCCGCCGGCCGTCCAGCCACATCGAGACCACGCGCGCTCCCTCCGGGGGACGCACGGTGATCGCCAGCGGCAGGGCGGCGGAGCCGGGCTGCTTCTGGACCAGCAGTTTGTACTCGCCCCCGCTGGAGACGCCGGCAACGGCCGGCACATCGTAGACAAAGCGCGCCTCCGCTTGCGCCCCCGCCGGCAGCGCCACGTAGCGCCCGAACGATGCCTTGCCGTCCTCCAGCGCGATCTCCTCCGGCCCCGCGCTGCCACCGTTCAGCCGCAGGTCCACCAGCTGGGCGGCCGGCGGCGCCAGGACCCGCAGGTAGTCGCCGTAGAACCCCTGCCCCATCAGCCTCTCCACAGCGCCGGGGTCGCGGCCACGCGCCCACTCCGGCAGGCCGTTCCGATAGCTGACGTCCAGGGTATGGCGGGCGGCGCCCGTCCAGTCCAGCTCCACCGCCAACTGGGCCGTCTCCTCAACCACCAGGTTCAGCTTCGTGCTGTGGACGCTGGCATCCACCAGCATCAGGTAGTCGCCCGGCGGGGCCTTCACCTCCGCGGCCCAGCCCAGGTCACGCACGGCATCCTGCAGGCGCGGCTCCGTCGCGTACAAATACAGGTGCTTCGCCGTGGCCAGGCCGTCCAGCGCCTCCAGGAGGTCGTCCCAGCGCGCGGGCTGCTCGTTGAAAACGCCGTCCAGCACGGTCGCGGCGACGGCTCGGGCGAAGGCGTGAGACTCCTCCTGTGCCTGCCCGGGCCGGCGCGCCCGCAACAGCGTCTCCTCGGTAACGTTGGCGGCGTCTACCGTTATTCCGTACCCCTCGATCTCCCTGGGGCCGGCCACGGCCAGCAGCCCCTCCAGGGCGGCGAAGTCCATGCCGATGACGCCGTCCACGGGCGGCGCCCCGGCGCGCTCATAGAAGAACAGCGCCTGACGGGCAGCGGCCGGGAAGTCGGGCGACCAGGCGGCCAGCGCGAAGTTCCAGCTCCAATCGCGTAACAGATAGCGCTTCAAGGGCCCCGGCGGCTCGATGTACTCGCCGCCCGTTCTCTCCTGCCAGCGCGCGATGAGATCGTCCACTTCGTGGAAGGAACGCCCAACCACGCGGCCGCCATTGAAGGTGACCAGCCCGTACACGCCGACGATCCCGCCGCCCGGCAGGAGCTCGGTGTTGTCCAGGCCCAGCACCAGGTAGGTCATCGGCCGCTCCTGGCCCAGCAGTTCCGGCGCCGCCGTGCGGGCGCTCTCGTACCTCTGGAAGCTGGTCTCCAGCGGCAGCAGCCGCTCGTCCACCCGCTCCACGAACGAAGCCAGCGGCGGCGCGCTGTGGCGGCCGGCGATCCGGTCGCGCCTCTCCCTGACGGCAGCCAGGCTCTGGCGGATCTCCGCGGTCTGCGGCTCCACGGCCTGCATGAAGTCGATCAGTTCCTTGCCGACGGGGCCCTTCCCGTCCGCCGATGTGGCTGACAGGGCGCGCAGGACGGAGACGCCGGCCAGCCCGATGCGGCTGGCGTCGTAGCCGATGGCTGCCAGGTCCCCGGCCGTGGCCACCTGCTCCCCAAGCCAGGGTACCCGCGCGAGGACGGACAGCAGGGGATCGCCGCCGAAAAAGCCGCCGGCGGACCGGAAGCCGTCGGCCGCGGCCGCCGTGCCTGCTTCGGCCTGCGCCAGCGCGGCGGGCGAGGGCGCCAGCCCCTCCCGCCTCAGCAGCGTCTCCGCCGACACCAACCGGCGCTCAGCCGTCAGCATCTCTCGGTACACCAGGAGCAGCCGCACGGCGGTGATGGCCAGGTAGCAGCCGGCGGCCAGGACGAGGCCGAGGGCCAGCCAGCGCCCGAGCCGGCCGCGGCTGATCGCCGGGAACGTGAGTTGCAATCAGCTCTGCCCGCCCTTTAGCGGCCGGCAGCGGTTGCTCACGGGCAGGCGCTTCGCCATACCTGGAGCCCTTCTTCCCTGAAAGCGAAATCAGTGAACTGCCCTCCCATCCGTTCCAGCTTCTCGCGCACGTCGCGCCTGCGGCCCACCTCGCAGAAGAAGAGGAGGTAGCCGCCGCCGCCGGCGCCCAGCAGCTTGCCGCCGATAGCGCCGTGGCGACGCGCCGTCTCATACATCTCGCTGATCGTGTCGTCGCTGATGTCCGGGTTGGCCCGCTGCTTGCTCTTCCAGGCCACGTCCAGCAGCGCCCCGAACTCCGTAAGGTTGCCCGTCAGCAGGGCGTCCTTCATGTCATAGGCCACGCGCCGCAGCTCTCCCAACCCCGCCACCGTCTCGGCGCGGCCGTCCCGGTACATCCCTTCCTGCTTCTTGATGAGGCCGGCCGAAAAGCGTGTGCGGCCCGTATAGCAGAGCATCAGATGCTCCTCCAGGTCGTTCAGGATGTCCTGGTCGATCCGCAGCGGGTTCACCACCACCCGCTCCCTGGAGAACTCGATGAGGTTGAACCCGCCGAAGGCAGTGGTGTACTGGTCTTGCCGGCCGCCGCTGATGCCCAGGTCGCTCCGTTCCACGGCATAGGCGAGCTCTGCTATCTCGTATTTGCCGAGGCGGCGTCCCCGCATCTCCGCCAGGGCGCCAATGACGGCGATGGTCATGGAGGCCGAGCCGCCCATGCCGCTGCCCGCCGGCGCGTCGCTTTGGAGGTAGATGTCCAGGCCGCCGCCCGCGGCGTCATGGCTCTTGCCGTTGCCGCCGGAAGAGCGGCCGTTGAGGCGGGCGATGGCGGCCTTGGCCAGGTCCAGGGAGCCGTCGTAGATCGGCTCTTCGTCCAACCCGTACTTCACAATCAGGTCGAAGTCCAGAGAGCAGATGCGGACCTGCTGGTCCTGACGCGGCGCCAGCGTGACCGAAGCGTAGCGGTTTATCGTGCTGCACAGGACGGTGCCGCCGTGCTCCTCGTAGTACGAGGGCAGGTCCGTCCCGCCTCCAGCGAAGCTGATCCGCAACGGGGCCCGCGCCCGGATCAGGCTGCGGCTAGTAGTAGGACGCGTTGCTGTATGGGTTCGGTAGGCTGATAACTTGTAGGCCACGCGCCATCTCCTCGATGCCGTCGTTGATCGTCATTTGGGCCGTGAAACCCTGTTTTTCCAGCTTGCTGAAGTCCACCCGGTAGTCCCGCTTATCAGGGTCCTCGCCGTCCTCCGATATCTGGAGGCGGCACCCGAGGCGTTCAGCGATGCGCGCCGCCAGCTCTCCCTTGGTCAGGTTCAGCGCCTCCGCCCCCAGGTTGTACACCCCGTCCCGCATCCGCTCCGCGTTGTCGATGGCGAACAGGATGGCCCGGGCGAAGTCCCGCACGTGGATGAACGCCCGCAGGAAGTGCGGCTGATACACCACAATCACGCCCTCGTTCAGGGCCCGGTACATGAAGTTGTTGAACAGCAGATCCAGCCGCAGCTGCGGTGACAGGCCGAAGGCAGTCGCCGGCCGCAGGACCACCGCGTTGCCTTTCTCCAGCACCAGCTTCTCCGCCTCCAGCTTGGTGGACCCGTACAGAGTGAGGGGTTGGGGCTCCATCTCCTCTGTGCAGAGGCCGTCCGGGACCGACCCGTAATTGCTGAGGCTGGAAGGGAACACGATGAGCTGGGCCGGGCTGCGGGCGGCGGTCAGGTTCAAAGTCCCGCCCACATTCACTTCGCGCGCCAGCCAAGGGTCGCGCTCACAGGCCGGGTAGCCGACCACGGCCGCCAGGTGGACGGCCACATCGGCGCCGCGCAGCGCTTCCTCCACCGCCCGCCGGTCGCGGACATCGCCGCGCTGGAACTCCAGCCTGGGGTTCGCAAGCAGCGGAACAAGGGGCGCGCCCGGCTTGCGCAGGCTGTCCAGCACCCGCACCTCGCAGTCCCGCGCCAGCAGCTCCTGCACCAGCACGCAGCCCACATATCCGGCGCCGCCGGTGACCAGTACTCGCATGCTTATACCGCCAGCCGCGCCGTGGCGCGGTTCAGCCGGTACCAGGCCACCGTCTTCTCCAGCCCCGGGCGCAGGCCGGTCTCCGCCCGCCAGCCCAGGTCTCGCTCCGCCTTGCTCACGTCGAAGCAGCGCACCGGCTGGCCCTCGGGCTGGCTATCGTCCCAGACGATCTCGCCGCGAAAGTTCACCACCTCCACCAGCGCCTCCACCAGCTCGCGGATGGAGGTCTCTATGCCGGACGAGATATTGACCAGCTCGGCGCCTTCGTACCGCTGCGCGGCCAGGAGCATGCCCCTCGCGACGTCCTCGACGTATACGAAGTCCCGCGTCGGCCTGCCGCTGCCCCAGACGGCGGCCTGCTCGTCGCCGGATGCGGCGGCGTCCACGAACTTGCGCACCAGCGCCGGCACCACGTGGGAGGCGCGCAGGTCGAAGTTGTCGTTCGGGCCGTAGACGTTGCCGGGGACGGTAATTACGGAGTTGAAACCGTACTGCTGGTAGTAGGCCTGCGACTGGATATGCAGGAGGCGCTTGGCCAGCGAGTAAGGGGCGCTCTCCGGCTGCGGTGGGCCGTCCCAGAAGCTGGCCTCCTTAAGGGGCATGGGGGCGTCCTGGGGGTAGCCGCAGCCGGCCCCGGCGGCCACGAACTTCTTCAGGCCGAACCGCTGCCCCAGATGCAGCAAGAACGTCCCCATCGTCAGGTTCTGGTAGAAGAACTCGGCCGGCCTGTCCTTGTTGGCCCCTATCCCGCCCACCAGACCGGCCACGTGAAATAGGATCTCCGGGCGCGTGTCCTCGTACAGGAGGGCGACCTCGCTTTCGCGAGTGAGGTCGTAGTCGTGGGAGCGGACCACGAACGGCTCGCACCCCTCGGCCCTCAGGGCCTGCACCACGTGCGAGCCGATGAACCCGCCGCCGCCGGTAACGACTACCCGCTTGCCTGAGAAATAAGACATTCGCTTTCTTCCTCCATTTCGGCGCCGAGCATGCGCTCGACGAGATAGCAGATGACATGGCCGATGGCGATGTGCGCCTCCTGGATGCGCTGAGTGTTGGCGCTGGGCACGCGGATCGCAATGTCTGTCAGGTCCGCCAGCGGCCCGGGACCGTCGCCGGTAAGCCCCACGGTAGCCAGGCCCGCGCGGGCTGCCGCGGTCAGCGCCCGCAGTACGTTCTGCGAGCGTCCGCTCGTGCTGATGGCCAACACCACGTCGCCCGGGCGGCCCCGCGCCTCCACCTGCCGCTGGAACACCGTCTCGTAGCCGAAGTCGTTGCCCAGGGCAGTCAGGGCAGAGGTATCTGTCGTCAGCGCCAGCGCCGCCAGCGCGGGCCTCTGCCGGCCGTTCATCCGGCCCACCAGTTCCGCCGCCAGGTGCTGGCAGTCGGCGGCGGAGCCGCCGTTGCCGCACAGCATTAGCTTGCCCCCTTGGGTCAGGCTGCAGACGATGAGTGCGGCGGCGGCCAGGATCGCCTCACCGCAGGACTCTGCGCTGCGGCGTTGCACCACAGCGGACTCCGTGAGCTGGCTCAGTATCTCCTGCCGCCATCGCTCCGTATCGTTCATGGCGCCGGCACCCTGGGCTGGCCCACCTCCTGCTGCGCCAGGATGACGCGGGCGGCCTCCAGCAGGTCGGCTGCCACGTAACTGGGCCGCACTTGCCCCTGCTGCTCCGTGTGCCGGCCCCAGCCGCTGCGGACCAGGAACGTGGTCGCCCCTGCCCGGCGCCCCATCTCGATGTCGCACTCCTTGTCCCCCACCACGAAGCTCTCCGCCGGTGATGCGTCCGCCGCCAGGCTCGCCCGCTCCAGCAGGCCCGTGCCCGGCTTGCGACAGCCGCAGCCCTCGTCCGGGTGGTGCGGACAGATGTAGAACTCGTCCAGGGTCACGTTCTCCCTGGCCAGCAGCTCGCACAGCCGCCGGTTCACGCGCTCCACCGCCTCCAGGCCGAAGTAGCCACGGCCCACGCCGGACTGGTTGGTCGCCACTGCCAGGCGGAACCCGCGCTCGCTCAAGGCGCGCAGGCCCTCCGCCGCGTTGGGCAGGAGGATGACCCCCGCCGGGTCGGCCAGGTAGGGCCGCTCCTCGATGAGCGTGCCGTCGCGGTCCAGGACCACCAGTCCGCTCACCGGCGTGCCTCTCCTCCCGCCCGGACGGCGATAGCCTGCAACTCCTCCATGCGGGCCAGCGCCCTGGCGGCGTCCTCGTTGAAGCCGCGCACTGTATCGCGGCTGTAGCGGTGGTCCACGAACTTCTCCAGGAACGCCGGCGGCACGGTGATGACGTGGGCCCCTGCCACCGCCGCGTCCTTGATGTTGACGGCCTCCCGGATGGAGCCGGCGATGACCCTGGTGCGCGATCCCCAGCGCCCGAGCCAATCGATCACTTCCCGGATCAGCGCCGCCGCGTCGTGCCCCTCATCGGCCACGCGGCCGGCGAAGATGCTGACGTAGGTGGCGCCGGCCTTGGCCCCCAGGATCGCCTGCCCGAACGAAAGGCAGGCCGTCATGTTCACCCGCACGCCGGCCAGTTCCAGGTCTCTCACCACTCCCAGACAGGGCTGCCCGCGCTCGGTGACCACCGGGATCTTCACCACGATGTTGGGCGACCAGGAAGCGATCCGGTGCGCCTGCTGCAGCATCTGCGCAGGGTCGTCGGTGGTCACCTCAACGCTCACCGGCCGCGGCCCCACCAGACGGGCGATCTCCCGGGCCCGCTCCTCCATGTCGTAGCCGCCGTCCTTGAGCATGACGGTGGGGTTGGTCGTGACCCCGTCCAGCAGTCCATACTCCAGCCAGCGCTTGATCTCATCCAGGTTGGCTGTGTCCAGGAAGATATCCACAGTCTCTCCTTCCATCAGGCCCATCAGGCCCGGCGTCCGCTATCCGCTGGCGCAGGGCCACGCATAACAGGTGATGCACCGCCACGTGCAGGGACTCCACCACGGGCGTCCCCAGGGGCTCCTCGCCGGCGGGCACGACGATGCAGACGTCGGCCTCGTCGCCCAGCCGCCCGCCGCCGAAGCCGCTGAGGCCGATCACCCGTGCCCCTCGGCTCCGCGCCAGCGCCAGGGCGCGCCCCAGGTTCTGCGACCACGGCCCCGCGTCCCCCTCTCCGGAGCCCCCGTGCACGGACAGGGCCACCAGCACGTCCTCCGCCCGCAGCCAGGGCTCTAACTGCTCGGCGAACACGCTGCCGAAGCCCGAATCGTTGGTCCAGGCACTGACCAGGGGGACGTTGTCCACCAGCGCCAGCGCCTTCAGCCGCCGCCGTCCCGGCAGCGCCGTTGCCTTGGCCAGGTCACAGGCCAGGTGCGAGGCTGTGGAGGCGGACCCGCCGTTGCCCAGGGTGAACACAGTACCGCCGCGCACCCAGCATTCGTACAGGATGCCCACCGCCTGCTGGATCGCGGGCCTGGGCAGGCTGCGCGTCACCTCTTCCAGCGCTGTCAAGTAGTCATCCACTATGGTGTCTGTCCGCATGGTCATGGCATCCCCTAAAAGTTCATGAGGACCTTGGAGCCCTCGAAGTCCACGCCGACACGCAGCTCGCGCAGCCCCTCCGCCGTGAGCGCCTCGCGCAGGCGCCCCTTGTGGCCGTTGGGGCAGTAGAACATGAAGAAGCCGCCCCCGCCCGCGCCCATCACCTTGCCCCCCAGCGCTCCGTTTGACCGCGCCGTCTCGTACCAGGCGTCGATCTCGCCGTTGCTCACCTTGTCGGAGAGCCGCTTCTTCACCTGCCAGTGCTCGTCCATTAACGAGCCGAAGCGGTCCAGGTCGCCCGCCTCCAGCGCCCGTTTGACCTCGCGGCCGATCTCCTTGATCACGTGCAGCGCCTCCAGGACCCGCGGGTCGCCCTCCTGCGCCGCCCGGGCCTGCGCGCTCAGCACCTCCGATGCGCTCCTCTTGATCCCCGTGTAGAAGACCATCACGTTGTTCTCCAGCTCCTGCACCACATCGCCCGGGAGGTTGAGGGCATAGGGCCGCACGCCGCCTTCCCGGTCGATGTCCAGGCAGGTTATGCCGCCAAACGCCGCGATGTACTGGTCCTGCTTGCCGATCGGCTCGCGCAGCCGGTCGATCTCGATGTGGCACGCTTCCTCCGCGAGCTCCTCCAGCGGCACATGCTCACGTTTCAGGGCGTGTAGCGCGTTCAGCAGGCCCACAGTGAAGCTGCAGGAGCTGCCCAGACCGGTTTTTGCCGGCAGGTCCGCTATGGAGACGATCTCCAGGTTGCAGTTCAGCCCCAGCAGCTTCAGCGCTTCCCGCACTATGGGGTGATCCACCTGGTCGGCGCAGTCGGCGATCTCCGTCTGCGAATAGCTGACCCGGATGCTGTCCTCGAAGCGGAGGTTGAGCATGATATACACGTAGCGGTTGATGGCGGCGCTGACGATGAACCCCCCGTGCTGGCTGTAGTAGGACGGCAGGTCAGTGCCGCCGCCGCCAAGGGGGATCCGGAACGGTGTGCGCGTCACGATCATGCCAGCGACCCCTGCGCCACCAGCTGCTGGAACTCCTCGATCCCCTGCAGCGAGCCGACCTCGTAAAAGCGCTGACGTGTCTCGTAGGCCAGCAGCTTCCCCCTGGCGATGAGGCCTCCGTAGAACTCCTCCTGGGACGCCGGCTCGCCTTCAGGGATCAGGCGCAGGGCACGTCGCCGCAGCACGGAAAGACCCTCGTTGATGTACACCATGCCGGGAAGCCGCGTGTTCTTGTCGTAGGCCGCCACCCGGCCGTCCCGCACTACCACATTGCTCCGCTCCAGGCGGTCGTAGTTGCGATAGACCACCATCATGCCCAGGTCGTCGCTCGCGCGGAAACTGGTCATGATCTCCCGGTAACCCAGCAGGAGGTAGCAGTCGCCGTAGGTCACGAAGAACTCCGGCGCCAGCAGCGGCTCGGCTTGCTTCAGGGCGCCGGCCGTCCCCAGCAGTCCATCCCGCTCCCACGAGTAGACGATGTTCACACCGAAGCGATGGCCGGAGCCGAAATGGTCGAGAACGGCGTCTCCCAGATGCCCCACGCAGAGGACGATGTCCCGCACGCCCCGCCGGCTCAGCATCTCCAGCTGGTACTCCAGAAATGGTCTGCCGTTGACCGGGATCAGGCACTTGGGCACGCGCTCCGTCAGGGGGCGCAAACGCATCCCCAGACCCCCGGCCAGGATCACCATCTGCATCGCAGGCCTCCCGGCGACCGGCGTCTGACCGCCGGCAACGGCATCGACGGGGGGGCGGTACTTTCACACCTCATTTCCCGCAGGCCGATCGCCCTGGCCGCGACCACCTGCAGGGCCTTCCGCCTCGGGAACATCCCTGTCCGCTCTTCCACTTCGCCTCCTTCGACCGTTTCGTCACCGCCCGGCATCCCCGGCACGCCGGGGCCCGCCGGGGCCATTCCCCACAACCCGGTGCGCACACTGCAGGCGCACAGAAGAGGCAGGAGAATGGAGAGAAGCTTACGGGGGAAGAGCACGAGCCCCGCAGGGGATCGCCAAGGGAGGGGCGGCCCGGTGCGCGGCCTGAGGGGTGAACGTCGGCCGCAGGGCAACGCCGGTGTCTTGGCTACTGACGCGACATGTTATCAGGGGCCTCTCACACTCAGTCAACGATGACTTCGGTGAAAGTCGTGAAGATGCTGTGACCTTCGCTCAGCCGCGGTGGCCGCTTCACATAAAGTTCACGGAAGCTGCACCGCCCGGGAGCGATTTGCTCTTTAGGCCACCTTCATCCTGCTGATACGATGACCAGACCTGCGGCCCTGTCTTTACTCAGACGTCAGCAGGGGGAGGAACTATGGTAATCAAGATGGATCGCGCTACCCTCGACGCTGGGGAAGTTAGGACGGCCCCGACAGTCGTTTTCGTCGGGCACGCACGTCTGCCCCAGAGCCTCGCCCCCAGCGGTTCCTCGCCGGTGTTATCGGTGGAGCTGGAGACGGACAGCGCCTCGGGGGAGATCGTCTCCGTGGGCTGCGGCGCCATCCCGGACCTGGGAGCCAGGCTCCTCACGGCTCTCCTCATCGGCCGCAACATCAATGAGAGCCCGCTCGCCCTGGCGGAGGAGATTCGCCGCCGCTACGTCTGCCCCTCCCAGAAGGCGATGTCCACGGCCCTGCTGAACGCCTTCGAAGCGTACCAGCGCTACGCCGGCAGATCGCCCTGAACACCACCCTCCCCAGCCGGCAGCGGGTCGCCCCTGCGGGTAACCCCTGCCGGCCTTCTTCCTCGCTAGGCGGTCGTGCTTGTGCGCGCCTCAGTCTGACGGCAGGGCGGCTGTCTGGGGCGAACTGCGGGCGTCCGCGGCGTGCGGCGCGGCGAGCAACAGCAGCGCCACGAGCGCCACGAGCACCTGGTACGTGGTGTCCAGGGTCAGCCCCGCGACCGGCAGCAGCCCGAGAGCGATGACATCCCCCATCGTGGAGGGGTCGCGCCGGGCGCGGCTCAGGCAGCCGGCCCAGGCGCAGGCGTAGAGGCCCAGGGCCAGCGTGTACAAGAGGAAGCGGCAGGTAGAGGGTGAGGCCCAGCGTCCAGAGCGAAAGGATGGCTGTTGTGGAAGAGTCCTGCCGCCCGAAATAGCCGCCGAGGAACGTCAGCACGAGCAGCGCCGGCATAATCAGCTGCAGGGCGCCGGGACGCCAGCGCCTCGTCGTCCAGCCGCTCGCGGAGGGAGAAAGAGTCCTTACCGAAGAAGCCGTAGAGCATGGCGCCGGCCGAAAAATAGCGCACGCGCCCGGCGCAAACGCCGGCAGCACAGCCGAGCGGCCTCCGCCGTAACGGACGCGCCCTCTTCCCCGTCTACGGTTACAGGCTAAATAGAAATCGGAGGCTGAAACCACCATGAAACTGCTCGGCCCGATCCTAATCGCGCCCGCAGTCATTCTCGTCGCGCTGCTAGCGTTGCCGAAGCTTGACACTCTGTGGATGGCGCCAGCCTTCCACTTCTACGTCGTGTCCGGCGCCGCCCTCATGGCAGCGGTCATTTGCGCGCTGCTGATCGAAGCGGTGCGCTCCGTGCGCGAGACCAGGATCCTGTACCTGGCGCTAAGCTTTATGGCGCTAGGGACGCTGTTCTCCGTGCATGGTCTGACCACGCCCGGGCACCTGTACCACGAGGTGTATCCGGTGCTCAAGGCCTCTCCGTGGGCCAGCACGTTCGCGGGCGCGCTGTTCGCCGTGCTGAGCACCATCAGCGTACGCGGCCTGACCGACGAACACAGCAGCCGCCGGCTCTCCGCGCTCGTATTCGTAACGGCGGCGGCATCCTTCGCTGCCTTCATAGGGGTCAGCCTGGCGTTCCCCACCTGGCTCGCCTGGATGCCCACCGGCAGCGAGACGTTCCGTTACAGCCTGACGACGGTGACCGTGGGAATGCTCTGCTTCGCCGCCTGGCGCTACTACCAGTCGTACCAGCTCGCGCGCATGGGTTCGCAGCTGGCGATGGTGGTCGGGCTCATCTTCCTGGCGGAAGCGCAACTGGCGCTGGGGCTGGGCCGCGTCTGGCATTACTCGTGGTGGGAGTACCACCTCCTCTTCCTGTTCGCCTTCGGCGCCATCCTCGCCGGCTGGGTCTGGGAATACCGCCGGTCCAACGGCGTCCACGCGATCGCCGAGGCGCTGGTCATGCGGGATGCGATGGCGCAGCTCAACCGCGGTCGTGAAGAGTCGCTGGTGCGGCTCGCCGACGAGATCGAAGCGTTCGATATCGCCACGTTCGGGCACGTGGGCCGGGTCGCGGCCTACTCCTTCGTGATCGGCAAAGAGCTCGGACTTCCGCCGGCAGCGCTACGCAGGCTGGTGCTGGCCGCCCAGATGCACGACATCGGCAAGATAAGCCTGCCCCTGGGGCTGCTGATGAAGCCCGGCAAGCTAACGGCGGCCGAGTTCAACCAGATGAAGACTCACGCCGTGAAGGGCTGGGACATTGCCCAGCAGGTGAAGGCGCTGCGCGACAAGGGCAGCATCATCCGCCATCACCACGAGCGCTTCGACGGCAAGGGCTACCCGGACGGCCTGACTGGTGAGGAGATACCGCTGGAGTCGCGGATAATCTCCGCGGCGGACACGTTCGATGCGGTGACGTCAGAGCGTCCCTACCGCCCGGCGATGACGGTGGAGGAGGCGAAGGCGGAGCTGCGCCGTGTCGCCGGGTCGCAGCTGGACCCTCGCTGCGCGGAGGCTCTCCTGAACGTGCTGGAGCGCCGGGAGATCCAGGTAACGCCGCCTGCGCCGACGCGCACCCCGGAGGTGGCTACGGCCGGCTAGCGCCTGGCTGGCGCTCCGGCGTCGGCACGTAGTTGATGAACTCGAAGCCGCCCTTGTGGGTGATGAATCAGGTAGGCGGCGTTCACCTCACGGGCGTCCGCGGCGTGGGGCGCGGCGAGCAACAGCAGAGCCACGAGCGCCACGAGCACCTGGTACGTGGTGTCCAGGGTCAGGCCCGCGACCGGCAGCAGCCCGAGAGCGATGACATCCCCCATCGTGGCGGGGTCGCGCCGGGCGCGGCTCAGGCAGCCGGCCCAGGCGCAGGCGTAGAGGCCCAGGGCCAGCGTGTACAGAGGAAGCGGCAGGTAGAGGGTGAGGCCCAGCGTCCAGAGCGAAAGGATGGCTGTTGTGGAAGAGTCCTGCCGCCCGAAATAGCCGCCCAGGAACGTGAGCACGAGTAGCGCCGGCATAATCACCTGCAGGGCGCCGGGACGCCAGCGTCGGCCCGCGCGCACGCCGGACCAGGCCCAGAAAACGGCGCCGGCGTTGAGCAGGACCAGCAGCTCTCCCGCCTCCAGCGCCGTCCTGGTACCGGGCGGCGCCGAGACGATCCCCAGGGCCCCGTAGGCGTGGTTCGCCAGCGTGTGGTACTGCGCCGCGGCGTAGGCCAGCACCGCAAGCGTGACGATCGCTGCGCGCAGCGGCCCTTCCCCGGAAGGGCTCCGGCCGCGCCACGCCTGGCCGGCCAGAAGCAGCATGGCGACGACCGCCGCGCTGCCGAAGGCGAAGCGCGTGGCCGGCCCGCCGCCGGCGAAGCTCAGCAGGAGACTGACGCCGGCCAGCGTGAGGACCAGGAGCGCGCCGGCGGCGGCCAGGGGCTGCCGGCCGGTGGCGCTGCGGTAGGCGGAATACGCGAGCAGGCCCGCAGCGAGATAGGCCGTCAGCGTCGAGACGTTGAAGGCGAAGGACCCCACCTGCACCAGCGCATCGTAGACACCCAGCACCGCGCCGTGCTTCGGGACGTGCACGCCAACGCGGCTCAGCGTCCGGAAGAGCAGCAGCTCCGTCACCCCGGCGCCGAGCAGCAGCCAGAGCGCGTACGGGGCTAGCGCCGCGGCATCGACGCGGGCGGGCCTGGACAGGCCCCCGTCCGGGGGCGCCCCCGCGCGCAGCCTGAGCGTCGTCTGCACCGCGTTCAGGCCTTCCGCTTGAAGCGCTCGCTGTAGAGGAGGAAGCCCAGGCCGCCGATGATGATAGCAGCGATCACGCCCAGCACGACGAAGGTCTCCGTGCCCGCGCCGCCGCCGCCCCCCGCGACCGCGAGCTCCACGAACTGGGACACGGACTTCAGGCCGTCACGCTCGTTCTGGCTGCCGTCCCAGACGGCGAAGGCGACGTTCGTCGTCTGGCCCGGCTCAAACGGCGTGTAGTCGCCGCCCCCCTCCAGCTCCCGGGCGAAGAGCACGTACCAGCGGCCGTCCTGCCACAGGCCCTTGCCCTGGACCGTCTGCTGTTCCGCCGTCGTTAGCGTGCCAAAGCCGCCGGCCACGATGTTCTCGACCGGCGTCGAGTGCTCCGTCCGCGAAAGCAGGTTGCCGGCCGCCCGGCCGGGGTAGAACGTGTCGCTGTCCTGGAAGGGATAGAAGTCTGCCGCGGCGTTGGGGTAGGCCTGCGGGACGTTGACGAAGCCGCTGTCGATGTCCGCCTGCCAGTCCGCCTTCCAGTGCCAGATGTTCACCTTCGCGCCCGCCTGGCCCATGCAGAACGATGGTAGCGTGGAGACGCCGTTTGCCGGGAACTCGATGGCGGCGGCATCGCGGAACTCCTCCGGCGCGAACGCCCGCAAGTCCTGCGTCGCGTCGTCCCACTCCAGCCGGAAGTAGATGCGCCGGGCGTCGTGCACGGCGCGCACGGTCACCGCGCGGATGCTGCCGCCGCCCATGGGCGCCGTCAGTTGCTGGGCGCTGAGCGGTATCTCCAGCGGCGCCGCCCCTTCCCACACGCCTGCCAGCGGGTTGTCCAGAGGCACTTTCTCCTGGGCCTCCCCGGCCTGCAGCGATAGGGCCTGCGAACTGACCAGCCGGCTGTCCAGCTGCGTAAGGACGGCGGCGGCCGCGAGCACGGCGGCGACGAGGCCGATAGCGGCCGCGCGGTGGCTAACGGCCGGCACTGCCCTCTCCTCCCGCCGGACACTGCAGTTCCGGCGCGGGCTCCGGCCGGGCTCTAGTCCGCGCCGCCTGCGGATGAACGCCCAGCCGCCGCGCGTCCTCCGCCACGAAATCGCGGGCGAGGCGGGCGAGCCTGCTGCGCCCGGCACCTTGCCCCATCTTCCGCACCCGCCCGGCGAAGGGCGCCAGCCAGCGGCCCAGGTGCTCTTCCAGGAAGCGCGCCTGTGCGCGCCGGCAGATTCCGGCGTTCTCCTCCTCGCCGCGGGAAAGCGCGCGCGCCTCCTTGAACGTCAGCAGGTACATGAACTCCAGCTCCGCGGCCACGTGGTCCGGCCGCTCGCGGAAGCCGTTCGCCAGGCGCACGCCAAAGGCGCGGTAGAAGCCGGCCACGTCCGCCAGTTGCTGGACGCTCATGAAGACGTGCGCGCCCGTGTACTCGGTCTCGTAGGGTGGACAGGCGGCAGCGGCGGCGGGACCCGGCGCCGGCGCGGTCCGTGAGGGCCGCCGCGGGGTCTTGAGCGAGAGGCCCGCCCACGCCAGCCTCGCCAGCGCCCCGTCCAGTGCCGCCGCGTGGTCCGCGTCCGCCGGGCCGTCCGCCTGAGGCGGATCCGGCGCCAGTCCTCGGCTCAGCAGGCGGTACACGGCCGCCCGGGCCAGCGCCTCCTCTATCCGCCGGGCGCCCTTCTCCTTCAGCGCCTGCGCCCTCACGTGATGTTCAGCCTTTCCGGCGGGCGCACTATGACCGGCTCCACAATGGGGACGCGCACTATCTCCTGGCCGGCCTCGTTGAAGCCGATGGCGGCCTCATCCGCAAGCTGATAGCTGAAGATCAGCTTCTGGGTGGCGCCGAAGAGCTGGAGGACGCCCAGCAGCTCCGGCGAGGGGTTGGCGTAGCGCTCGATGGCCTCGTCCACGCCCGGCCCGAACATCTGGCGCAGATATTTCCGCGGCGCCCAGCGGGGCGGGATATAGTAGATGTTGGGCTGCGTTCCGAACTGCGGGTACAGCGGCAGCGCCACCTTCTCCTTGCGCACGAGGAAGTGCACCGGGCTCTTCTCGTCGTCCACCCAGCCCTGGAGGCGGATCTTGCCCACACAGACCGAGATGCAGCGCGTGACCATCGGCTCGCCTTCCGTCAGGGGATCGCTCCCCTCCACGCGCGGGTAGCAGGCGATGCACTTCTCGGAGACGCGTGTGTTCCCGCGGTACATCACCTTCTTGTAGGGACAGGCCTCCACGCACTTGCGGTAGCCGCGGCAGCGCGCCTGGTCGACGAGGACGATGCCGTCCTCCTCCCGTTTGTAGATCGCCTTGCGCGGGCAGGCGGCGAGGCATGCCGGGTAGGAGCAGTGGTTGCAGATGCGCTGGAGGTAGAAGAACCAGGTC
>JAUSFE010000085.1 GCA_030649945.1 Dehalococcoidia bacterium
CCTTCAGGAGGGACTCCAATCCCTCAAAATTGTTCTCCACGTTGACCGATCAGCTCGACGACTAATCTGAATACCTTCGGTAACCCTACTTCTTGAGGCAACGGCTCTCAGTTCGGTAACCATCTTAATGAGGCACATCGCTCTATTGACACGCGGCCCGGCCCGCCGCTAGCATTCGGCCAGCGCTATGGGGTCCTCTCCTGGGCGAGGTCGGCCGGAACGTCCAACGTTCGCCGTCGAACGCTCTCTCTGGGCAGGGGGCGTTGAGCTGGTAGCCGGCATTGATGAGGTGGGGCGGGGGCCGCTGGCGGGCCCTGTCGCCGCCGGCGCCGTGATCCTGCCGCCGGGCGCGCGCTTCCGCTGGCTGGGGCGCGTCCGCGATAGCAAGCAGTTGACCGCCGCTGCCCGCGAGGAGCTGGCCGAGCATATCTGGGCCCGCGCCCTCGCCGCCGCCGTCGCCTTCGTGCCCGTGCGCGTCATCGACCGCATCGGCATCGCCGAGGCCTCGCGGCAGGCGATGCTGGCCGCCGTGGGCGACCTGGGCCTGCGCCCCGGGCACCTGCTGATCGACGCCTTCCGCCTGCCCGGCTGCTCCCTCGGCCAGACGCCCATCATCGGCGGCGACGAGACGTCCCTGTCCATCGCCTGCGCCTCGATCGTCGCCAAGGTGGCGCGCGACCGCTGGATGAGCGAGCGCGAGCCGGAGTACCCCGGCTACGGCTTCGTGACGAACAAGGGATACTGCACGCCTGAGCACGTGGCAGCGTTGGGGCGCCTGGGCCCCTGCGACCTGCACCGCCATTCCTTTTCGCCGGTCAAGGAGATGGTTGCGGAGCGCGACGGCCCGGAAGCGCTGCCGCCGGCCGCGTTTCCGCTGCAACCGGCGATGTCGCTGGTGGCCCCATAGGGCTCCGCATCAGCCGACGCGACGTGGGTGCAGGGGCGGGGGTGTAGGGCGACGGAGCCTCACCGTTGCGCACTGGCACACCGTCTTGCTCCGCTCATGGTACGAGTGCCTCACCATGAGCGGGACGGGGCGCCGTGCGGTGGCGGCTCGTGCGCTCATCAGGGGAGCCCTTCCACTACCGCCGCCCGCTGTGATCATGCAGGCAGTCGTGTGCGCGGAGCGGTACAGGACGCGCTCCTACCCGCTCACCCTGAGGCTCTCGTAGGGCGAGCGGAGCCACAACGCCGCGCCTTGCGATATAATCAGCCGCGACCTCCAGGAAAGGAGCACCCGCATGCCCACCATCAACACCGTCTCCGGCCCGCTGGACACCGCCGCCCTGGGCTTCACGCTGATGCACGAGCACATCCTGGTCCAGTCTCCAAACCTGAAAGAGAACTTCGCGGTGATGGACCGCGAGAAGGAGGCGAAGAAGGCGGCCCAGAAGCTGAAGGATGTCCAGGCGCGCGGCGTGAAGACGATCGTGGACCTGACCCCCGGCGACTGGCGCGACATCCCGTTCGTGAAGGAGGTGGTGGCCCGCAGCGGCATGCAGGTGATCGTCGCCACGGGCATCTACTGGGAGGTCCCGCACTTCTTCCGGACCCTCAGCACGCGCACTCCGGACTACATCGCGGACCTCTTCGTGAAGGACATTGATGAGGGCATCATGGATACGGGGGTCCGCGCCGGCATCATCAAGTGCGCCACGGATGAGACGGGCGTCACGGAGGACGTGGAGCGCATCCTGCGGGCCTGCGCCAGGGCGCACCGCCGCACGGGCGTTCCTATCTCCACCCACACACACGCCGCCAGCGGGGTGGGACTTAAGCAACAGGACGTGTTCGAGAGCGAGGGCGTGGACCTGGGCCGCGCGATCATCGGTCACAGCGGCGATAGCGAGGACCTGGAATACCTGCGCAGGCTCATGGGCCGCGGCAGCTACATTGGCATGGACCGCTTTGGCCTGGACCAGTTTCTGCCCACCGCCAGGCGCGTGGCCACCATCAAGGCTCTCTGCGATGCCGGATACGCGGAGAAGATGGTGCTCTCCCACGACGCCTCCTGCTACTTCGACTGGGCGCCGGCGGAGCTGATCCCGGCCGTGGTTCCCAACTGGCACTTCAACTACATCCCGGACGAGATCATCCCGGCCCTGCGCGGGGCGGGCGTGAGCGAGGAGCACATCCGCGCGATGACCACCGACAACCCGCGGCGCATCTTTGAGCGCCAGGGCGGGTATTAGGTGGATAGTGGATAGTGGACAGTGGATAGAGCCCCACAGCCCCACGCGGCCCAGACGAACCTGTCATTCTGAGCGAGATGACATTCTTCGCCGAGACGCGATGCTACGCGAAGGAATCTGGGGTGGTGCCAGCGCACGCAACGGGGCGGTGTGGGCAGACGACGCCGCCTGCCACGGCGAGATCACGTTCTGCATTGGGGCACTGAGCGAGGGAATCTGGGGCGGGGCCTAGGGTGAGTCAAGAGACCACAGCGATGGCAGGCGAAAACCGCGGCCGGAAGGACCCCCGCCGCGCCCTCGGCGACTTCGGGGAGCGGCTCGCCGTCCAGCACCTGCTCGCCAAGGGGTACCGCATCCGCGGGCGCAACGTGCGCATCCCCGAGGGCGAGATCGACATCGTGGCCGAGCGTGGGGAGCTGCTGCTGTTTGTGGAGGTGCGCTGCCGCCGCGGGCGGTCGATGGGCACCGCCGTGGAGTCGCTCACACCCGCGAAGCAGCGCCGCCTGGTGGCGCTGGCAGAGGCCTACGGCCAGGAGGATGACCTGCCCCCGGAACGGCGCATCGACGTTATCGCCGTCGATCTGGCGCCGGACGGACGCCTGCTGTCGCTCCAGCACATCGAGGGCGCGGTCTGGGCGGAGTAGCCCGGCGCGCGCCCAGTTATACCTGCCGGCGGTGTCAGCCCCGGCCCCGGCGCTCGGCTCTGCCAGCGGCCCCTTTTCGCAGAACCCCCCTCGCGTATTTGGCGTAGAGTAGACAGAGCCTGCTGGCTTTAGATCGAGGGTAGAGATGGCCACCTTCCTCCGCGAGCGAGGCTTCCTCGCCGGCTATGCCGCGATGCTGTTCGGCGTAACGCTTCTCGTCGCCGGCTTCGGCATCGACGCGTACCTGCACTCGCGGGATCCGGACCTGGCAGAGCGCGAGGGCGTCTTTACCACGAGCAACCCGGGGCATCTGCTGGTGGTGATCGGCCTGGCGTGCACCATCCTGGGGGCGTTCATCGGCCCGTACACGCGCTGGGTGCTGGCGCGCCGGTCGGTTGTGCTCTCGGCCCTGGTACCGGCCATTGCCCTCGCCGCCGCCGTCTCTATCTCGGCCGTCTTCGCCCTCACGATCAACGACCTGGACCATGGCGATGAGCACGGCCACGCGGACCAGGCGTCCGTCGAGACGGCGGCGGACACGGCGGGAGGATCTGGCGTCACAACGGCGGCCGGAGGCGAGCGCGGGCACGATGCGGCGGTGACAGCGGAGCACGGCAGCCACGCGCTGCCCATATTGCCGCGGCACCTGGCGACGGTGGCCCTGGAGGAGTCGACGTTCCACGAGCCGTCGCAGCAGGCGGCCGTCACGGAAGAGAACATGCGCTTCGCAGAGCAGTTCCTTGCCGGTGTGAAGCTGGAGACGGCGAAGTACCAGGATGTCTCGGTGGCCGAGGCGGAGGGTTACACGCGCATCACGCCGGACCTGCCGCTGATCGGCGCGCACTTCTACAACGCGCAGTACGTGGGCAGCCTGGCGCCCGGCCACCCCGGGATCATCCTTTACCAGAGCGACGGCGCCGGTGGCTGGAAGCTGGCGGGCCTGGCGTACATGATACCGAAAGTGCCCGGTATTGATACGCCGCCGGACACTCAGCTCGGCGGCCTTGCGCAGTGGCACTACCACACCAACCTCTGCTTCTCGCCGGGCAACGTGACGATTGCGGTGGACGGGGCGCACTGCGGCGGCCTGTTCATCGCGGAGACGCCGTGGCTGCTGCACGTCTGGGCGTGGAAGGACAGCCCGGAAGGCGTCTTCAACCACGCGAACAGCCTGTTGCAGTAGGGGCTAGCAGGGTGCTGAAAAACCAGTTCTCGTCCCACACCACACCCCACCCAAAGAAAGAATTGAATCTGGGGGACACCCCCAGACCCCCGTCAAAGGGGCTTTGCCCCTCTGTACTCCCCTTTTTTCAGCGCCCTGCTAGTCGTCTGCGGCGGCGGCGACCGGTGTTGCGGCTGGTGCTGCGCGGCGGCGACGGCCGTTGTCGAACATCGTGCCGCGAAAGTAGCCCTTGAGGACGGCGCGCACGAAGGCCGGCTTGTCGTTATCAACGAGCGAGCAGCGGAAGGCGCAGCCCACGGAACAGCCTTCCTCGCAACCCTTGGATGTCCGCGATTGTTCCTTCAGGTCGGCGGCGCTGTAGTCCTCGACGGGCTTCCCCAGCCGGTCCAGCTGCGAGGCGCAGAGCTGCACTTTGCCGAACTCGTCCACGTACAGGTAGCGAGCGCCGGCGCGGCACTTCCAGGCCGGGCGCTCTGCCTGCAGCAGGCTCTTGCCGTACTCGTAGTCCAGGAAGGTGAACGGCTTGCCAGTCTGGTAGAAGTCCTCGTACAGGTCCAGGTAGGGATCTCCTTCAATGGCGACATAACCCCTGGCGTTGTGGATGAGGTTCACGGACATCCGGAAGCCGAAGGCCTGCACGTCCTGCACCAGCTGCCGGAAGTCGTCCTTCGACGACTCGCAGAGCACCGCCGTCACGTGCACATCGAAGCGGGCCAGCCGCTGCAGGCGCTCCAGCCGGGTGCGTAAGGAGCGCAGGGACTTCTGGATGTAGCGCGTCGGGTCGGCGTGCAGCGTATCGATGCTCACGGTCAGGTTGTTCAACCCGGCCTGGTTGAGCGCCTCGATGACGCCGTTGCGCAGGAGGAAGCCGTTGGTGACGATGCTGGTGTTGGCCTTGCGCCCGGCGTAGCGCACGATCTCCGCCACGTGCGGGTGCAGCAGCGGCTCGCCGCCCAGCAGGGTGATGTTGGCGGCGCCCAGGCGGTGGAGGGCGTCGATACGGCGCTTGAGGTCGTCCAGCGGCACCGGGTCGGAGACGCTGTCGTACTCGGAGCAGTAGCCGCAGCTCAGGTTGCAGCGGCGGGTGACGATGAGCTGGGCGTCCATGGGCGCGTTTGTGAAGAGGATGCGCGGGACGGCGCGGAGGAGGTTCTTAACCTGCATGCGCTGTGCCTCTGGTGAACGCCGGCGGGGCCGTCATGGGTGCGCTAGGCGGGGCGTGTCAGCCGCTCTGGTTGCTGCTCTGAGGGCGCCACGCCGCAGAGCCAGCAGAGCCAGCTCGCCCAGCCCTTCTTCCGCTCCGCCTTGCTCTCCGCCGAAAAGGCGCGCATCACCAGCCAGCGGGCGGCGAGGGCGATGCCGAGGCCGATGAGCATGACGCCGAGGCCGGCGGCGGCGTCCAGGATGTAGTGGTTGGCGGTGAGGATGATATCGATCAGCATCGCCAGCGGCATCAGCACGGCGAAGGCGCGCACGAAGATGTTGCGGCTGGCCAGCCAGATGGAGATGCCGACCAGCAGGTTCCAGCCGATGTGCATGCTGGGCATGGCCGCGTATTCGTTCACGAACCACGAAGGTGTCAGCGGCCGGCTCTGCTGGTACTGCTGCACGACGGTGTCCACGAAGCCGAATCCGAGGCCCTCCGGCAGCAGCCGGGGCGGCGCTGTGGGGAAGTTGACGTAAAAGATGAGAGCGATGGCCCCGGACAGCAGGAAGGCGTTCCGCATCAGCAGGTATTGCGGCCGGTGCCAGAAGTACAGCCAGACCGCCAGCGTGCCGATCACGGGCAGGTGGCCAAACAGGTAGAACCAGTTGAGCAGCTTCACCAGCCATTGATAGGACAGGATCCAGCTCTGCAGCTCCACCTCCCAGAAGATGCCGAGGCTCTTCTCCATGTTGATGATGTCCGCGCCCCTGGCGATCGCCTCGTCCACCTGGGTGACCGTGACGCCGCGCACCAGGTAGTAGATGGGCAGCGCCACCGCGAGCAGCATGATCTCGGCGAGGTCATGGACGCCCGGACGCCAGGACAGGAGCGGATGAAGCGCCGCTTTCGCGCTGCGGGTGGTTCTCGAAATCATAGGCCCTAAGCTGTCAGACAATCGCCGTCGCTGTGGAGCCACATCTGCGCCTGTGCTCACGACAGTGCCCCGGTGTCTGTTCCGTCTATGCCCACCTTAAGTGGTTTGCAAAGAGATTACCATATGAGCGGAGCCCCGCCAAGCCGAAAAACGAGAAATTCTCGGGAAAATGTTAAAATAGATGAGCGATATGCTCCGCATCTCTGCTCTGAAGGTCCGAGTCTTCGACACCTGCCGTTTGCGTTACCGCTACCAGTACCTGGACCGCATCCCCGCCCGCCTGCGCCCCGGCGACACCGCCGGCAGCCTGGTCCACCGCGTCCTCTGCGATTTCTTCTCCGGGGTACCGCTTGAGGAGCGCAGCGGGAGCGGCTGCTCCAGATGCTCGCGGAGGGCTGGGAGGCGCTCTCGCCGCGCTACCGGCGCATGCCCGGCGCCGGTGATCTGCGAGAGGCGGCCGTCCGGCAGTTGGAGGACTTCGCGCGCAGCCACGACCTGCGGGCGCAGCCCTTCATGGTGGAGCCGTATTTCCAGGTGGAGGCCGGGCCCGGCGTGACGCTCATGGGCCGCCTGGACCGCATCGACGAGGAGCCCGGCGGCAGCCTCCACGTCATCGACTACAAGACCAGTGCTGAGCCGCAGGAGGTGGACGCGGGTCAGCTGCGGCTCTACGCTATAATGGTCGAAGCAAAGCTCGGCCGGTCCGTGTCGAGGGCCTCGTTCTGGTATCTGGGCGACGGCCAGGTCTGGACGCTGGAGCTGAGCGAGGAAGACAAGCGGCAGGCCTGCGCCGAGCTGCTGGCAGCCGCCAAAGCGATGACGAACGTGGCCGTATTTCCGCCCACCATGGGGCGCCACTGCGCGCACTGCCCCTACCTCTACGCCTGCGAGTTCCGTGAGGAGATCCAGCGCCGCCGCGGGGAGGAAGGCTGGTAGGCGAGCCGTGCCCATCTACGAGTTCCGCTGCAACGCCTGCCGCAGGCGCACGTCTGTCTTCACCCGCAGCATGGGTGCGCCCGCTGCCGCCGTCTGCCAGCACTGCGGCGCGCAGGACCTCTCGCGGCTCTTCTCGCGCGTGGCCGTTCTGCGCGGTGACGGGGACGAGTCCGGCGGGTTCGACGAGTCCAGCCTGGCCGATGTGGACGACAACGACCCGCGGTCCATCGCCAAATGGGTGCGCAGGATGAGCCGCGAGATGGGAGAGCCGCTGGAGCCGCAGATGGAGGGCGAGCTGGAGCGCCTGGAGGCCGGCGAGAGCCTCGACGACTTCCACGACGGCGATGACGCCGAGGAGGAGTTTGGCGATGTCCCTTGACCCATCCCACGCCGTAGTCGAGAGGTCCCTCCGCGAGTACGTCCACGCATATCTCCCGGAGGTGCCGTCTAGCCCGCCGGGTGCGCCCATTGACCGGTCGCTCCGCGGATGGTTGCTGCGGTTCGCGCTACCCCGCGTGCTCGCTGCCATCGGCGTTGTCATCGGTGTAGTGCTCCTGACCGGAGTCCTCCACCTGATCTTTGCGGCCAACACCGTCTGCGAGCTGCGACCCCACGTGCAGCCGTTCGGCCCCGTCATCCAGGTCGAGGTCTGCTACCCAAAGGGCTTGATCTCCTCGCGGGGGAGCTGAGTACTCCATGAGGCATGGCAACCCTCCTTCCGCCCGCGCCGGTGGTGGGCTGCACGCGGCCGGCCGCATCTGGAGCTACGCCTTCAGACGGCTGCTGGTCGGGGTCATCGGCGCGTTCATCCTTGTGACGATCCTGGGCCTCATCTTCTTCTCGCTGGGTCCTTAGTGTGCGATGCTTCTTTCGCCATGCCGATCTACGAGTACAAGTGCGCTGACTGCGGGCGCCTGACCAGCGTCTTCACGCGCAGCGTCAACGCGCCGGCGGCGGCCACGTGCCGGAACTGCGGCTCGCCGAAGCTGGAGCGGGCGCTTTCCCGCTTCGCGTACCATAGGTCGGAGGCGGACATCCTGCGGGACTACGGCGCCGAGCCGAAACGGCTGGAAGACTACAAGGACCCGCGGCAGATAGGCCGCTGGGCGGAGCGCAAGTTCGACGAGTTCGGCGTCGAGATGCCGAAGGAGGCGCGTGAGATGATCGACGCGGCGCGGGAGGGCGATTTCCCGGACCCGGTAAAGGACCTCTAGTGCGAGGCCCGGGCACCCAGTGAAGACCGACGGACTCAACGACATCGCCGACGGCATCCGGGAGCACCTGGACGCCAAGCACCGGGCCCGCGAGCAGGCGCTGCCCCTCACGCGGGAGGTCATCCGCCTCTCTGCCAACGCCATCCGCGCGGTGCACCGGCACGAGTTCCCGGCGGCGGAAGCGCTACTGCGGAAGGCCAGGAGCAACCTGGAGCAGACGGAGATGGGGCTGACGGAGCACAGGGACATCTTCCACGCGGGCTTTGTCCACGACGCCCAGAAGGAGTTCGCGGAGGCGCAGACCACGCTGGCCCTCATCGCCGGCCGGCCGTTGCCCTCGCCGGATGACCTGGGTGTTATGGGCGCGTCCTATCTGAACGGCCTGGGCGAGACCGTGGGCGAGCTGCGGCGCCACCTCCTGGATTCGCTCCGCTCCGGCGATATCGCCCACTGCGAGGAGTGCCTGGCCGCCATGGGCGACATCTACGACGTGCTCGTGACGATGGACTACCCGGAGGCTGTGACGTCGGGCCTGCGCCGCACCACAGACGCGATGCGCGGCATTCTCGAGCGCACGCGCGGCGATTTCACCATGGCCTACGTGCAGCGCAACCTGGAGCAGCGCCTGCGCGAGCTGGAAGAGCGCCTGGAGCGCCGGTAATCGCTCACCCCTCGTAGTCCGGGCCTTGAGCCCGGGCGCGCGGGCTCAAGGCCCGCGCCGGGGGTGGCGGTGTTCGTACTTCGCCGTAAGCCGGCGCCGGCTTACGGCTCTACGGGCACAAACTGCGTGCCGGACCCCACTTCTTCCGCCGCTTGCTGGTTCTCGAAGCGGGAGCCGTATACTTCGTCGTCGTCCCGGAAGCCGTCCGGGTTGCGGCGGACCATGACGAGGAACTGATCGACTACGTGTGGGTCGAACTGGGTGCCGGCGTTGGTCGCGATCTCCATCAGCGCCGCCTCCCTCGGGATCGCTTCGCGGTAGGGCCGCTTCGAAATCATGGCGTCGTACGCGTCCACCACGGCGAACACCCTGGCGCCCTTTGGTATCTCGTTGCCGGCCAGGCCGCGCGGGTAGCCGGTCCCGTCGTACCGTTCGTGGTGCGCGTGGACGATATCCGCGGCATCGTGGAGGAAGTCAATGCCCTTGAGGATCTGGTAGCCGAGCTCAGAGTGACGGCGCATATCCCGCCACTCCCCGTCGTCCAGCGCGTCCGGCTTGCGCAGGATGCTGTCGGCCACGCCTATCTTGCCGATGTCGTGCAGGGCGGCGGCGTACTCTATCTCCAGAACGTCGTCCTGCGAGAGGTTCATCTCCCGCGCGATGCAGGCGGCCATGCGGGCCACCCGGCGGGCGTGGCGGTGGGTCATCTGATCGCGGATGTCCAGCGCCGTGCAGAGCACGTCCACCACGGCGGCGACCAGGCGGTTGTCCTTTCCTCCCCTGGCCGGTTGCTTGAAGCCCTTGCGCTCCAGCTTGTTGGCGTACAGTTTCGTGTCCGCCCAGTGGATGATCTCTTCCAGGTCGTTGCCGCCCCACGGGTAGCCGCCTGTGCCTACGGACACGCCCAGGTAGATGCTGGCGTGGTCCGTCTCGCAGACCGGCGATTTCGCCAGCTCTTCCCAGAGCCGCCAGGCCAGGGCGTCCGCCTCACGGCGGCCGGCGTCCGGCATGATCACGGCGAATTCGTCGCCGCCCAGGCGGGCCGTCACGTGGTTCTCCTCCACATGCGTGTTCAGGATGCGGCCGAAGGCGCGCAACACGGTGTCGCCCACCTGGTGCCCAAACTCATCGTTGATCGCCTTCAGGTCGTCCACGTCGATCATCAGAATCGAGAGGGACTTGTGGCGGCGGGCGGCGATCTCCATCTCCTCCTGCAGCCGTTCGTAAAAGAAGCGGCGGTTCTGCAGCTGCGTCAGGTCGTCGCGGCCCGCGATCTCCTGCAGCTCCGCCTGGCGAACCTCCCAGCGGGCTTGCATCTGCAGGGCATCCCGGTTCAACCGCCGCTGCACGTGCCGGAGCACGAACTCAAAGCTGACGGCCGAAACCACGAGGACGGCGATGCCGATGGTGGGTATGACCGGCTGGTTGCCCAGGGCGAAATGGGCGGCGGCGATGGCGCCGGAGCCGGCGACGATGAGGACGGCCACCGCCGAGCGGGCCGCCGCCATGGACCGTGAGGTCCTGTCGATGGCGGAATCTTCGCGGGGAGTTGCGGCTACCGCCGATGGTTTTGCTCTTTTGCCAGGCATATTGGCTCCAGTCAACTTGTAGCGCGGGCAGTCCGGTGCGCCCGCCGTTCGCAACATAAGACGGCCAAGCTTCCACCGGGCGTTACCGGCTCCGGCGCCGCTGGCGCGGGGTTTAACCTAATGTTTACGTCCGGGCCGTAATAGCGGCGGCGCCGCGCGTGGCGGGGGTCTTAAAACCCTTGTTCTAATCTTGACGCGGCGCTAAAATAACTGTTTGAGCCGCAGCCCGAATAGCGGGCGGTGCGCTACCTGGAGGAAGGCATGCCATTAGACTCCATCATCGTTCGCGGCGCCCGCGAGCATAACCTGAAGAACATCGACGTCGTGATCCCCCGCGATAAGCTCGTCGTCATCACCGGTGTTTCCGGCTCCGGCAAGTCCTCGCTGGCCTTCGACACCATCTATGCGGAGGGCCAGCGGCGCTACGTGGAGTCGCTTTCGGCGTACGCGCGCCAGTTCCTGGGGCTGATGGAGAAGCCGGATGTGGACTACATCGAGGGCCTCTCTCCGGCCATCTCGATAGACCAGAAGGGCGCGTCCCGCAACCCGCGCTCGACCGTGGCCACACAGACCGAGATATACGACTACCTGCGGCTGCTCTATGCCCGCGCCGGCCATCCCCACTGCCCGCAGTGCGGCCGCGCCATAGAGCGCCAGACGGTGCAGCAGATCGTAGACGCCATGCTTGCGATCCCGCCGGGCCGGCGTCTGCTGGTGCTGGCGCCCATTGTCCGCGACCGCAAAGGCGAGTACCAGAAGGTGTTTGCGGATGCCCGCAAGGCCGGCTTCGTGCGCGTGCGGGTGGACGGGCAGGTGCGTGAAGTGGAGGAGGAGATCGCGCTGGACAAGAACAAGCGCCACTCCATTGAGGTGGTGGTGGACCGGCTGGTGACGGAGGCCGCGGAGGACGGCGATGGGGGGGGCGGCGCCCGCACGCGCCTCTCCGACTCCGTGGAGACGGCTCTGCGCCTGGGCGGTGGCATCACCCAGGTGCTGTTTCTCGCCGACGCCGTGAAGGGGTTGGTGGAGGAAGAGCGCCTGTATTCGGAGCACTTCGCCTGCGCCAGCTGCAGCCTCTCCTTCGGCGAGCTGGAGCCGCGCAACTTCAGCTTCAACAGCCCGCACGGCGCCTGCCGGCAGTGCACGGGCCTGGGCGTGAAGATGGAGCTGGACCCGGAGATGGTGATCCCCAACAAGAACCTCTCGCTGGCGGAGGGCGCGGTGGAGCCGTGGGCGCGCACCAGCACCGTCTCCGCGTGGTACATGCGGATGCTGGAGGCAGTCTCGCGCAAGCACCACTTCTCCACGCAGCAGCCCGTGAAGGAGCTGACGCCGGAACAGCTGCGGGTAGTGCTCTACGGCGATGCGGGAACGATCACGCTGCGCTATACGGGCGCCGGAGGGCAAGACAACAAGTGGGATACCACCTTCGAGGGCGCTATCCCGAACCTGGACCGCCGCTATCGCGAGACGGACTCGGACTACGTGCGCAGCGAGATTGAGAGGTACATGGCGGAGAACCCCTGCCCGGGCTGCGGCGGGGCGCGCCTGAAGCCAGAGTCTCTGGCGGTGACGGTGGACGGCGTGAACATCTCGCAGGTGACAAGGCTGTCCGTGGCGGAGGCGCTGGAGTGGGTCACGGGCCTGCGCGGGCCGGAATCCCCGCTGACGGAGCGCGAGCGCACCATCGGCAACCAGATCCTGAAAGAGATTGACGCCCGCCTGACTTTCTTGCGGGACGTCGGCGTGGACTACCTGACGCTGGACCGCCGCACCGGCACCCTGGCCGGCGGCGAAGCCCAGCGCATCCGCCTGGCGACGCAGATCGGCTCGGCGCTCATGGGCGTCCTCTACGTCTGCGACGAGCCCTCGATAGGGCTGCACCCCGCCGACGATGAGCGGCTGATCAGCACGCTAAAGCGCCTGCGCGACCTGGGCAATACGGTGCTCGTGGTGGAGCACGACGAGACGATGATGCGGGCGGCGGACCACCTGATAGACCTGGGGCCGGGCGCCGGCGCCGACGGTGGGTACGTCGTGGCGGCCGGCACAATGGCGGAGGTGGCCGCCTGCCCGGAGTCCATCACCGGCCAGTACCTGAGTGGCGGCCGCGAGATCCCGTTGCCGCCGGTGCGCCGCAAGGGCAACGGCAAGGCGCTGGTGATCCAGGGCGCGCGCGAGAACAACCTGAAGAACATAGACGTGCGCATCCCCCTGGGCATGTTCGTCTGTGTCACCGGGGTCTCCGGCTCCGGCAAGTCCACGCTGGTCTCGGACATCCTGTCGAAGAAGGCCGCCCAGATTCTGTACGGCGCCCGCGAGCGCCCGGGCGAGTGCGACGCCATCGTCGGCCTGGAGCACCTGGACAAGGTTGTGGTGATCGACCAGTCCCCGATCGGCCGCACGCCGCGGTCGAACCCGGCCACCTACACCGGCACCTTCACGCCCATCCGCGAACTGTTCGCCTCGGTGCCGGACGCGCGCCTGCGGGGCTACCGGCCCGGCCGCTTCTCGTTCAACGTCAAGGGCGGGCGCTGCGAGGCCTGCCAGGGCGCGGGCTACATCGAGATCGAGATGCAGTTCCTGCCGGACATCGAGGTGCCGTGCGAGGTCTGCCACGGCGCGCGCTACAACAGGGAAGCGCTGGAGATACTGTTCCGCGGCAAGAGCATCGCGGAGGTGCTGGACCTGACGGTGGAGCAGGCGGTGCAGTTCTTCGAGGCTTTCCCGAGGGTGCGCGGCAAGCTGCAGACGCTGTACGACGTGGGGCTGGGCTACATCACGCTGGGGCAGCCGGCGACCACCGTCTCTGGGGGCGAGGCGCAGCGGGTGAAGCTGGCGACCGAGCTTTCGCGCCGGGCCACGGGGCGCACGCTGTACATCCTGGACGAGCCGACCACCGGCCTCTCTTTCGAGGACGTGAACGCGCTCATGGGCGTGCTGCACCGGCTGGTGGACGCGGGCAACACCGTCCTGGTGATCGAGCACCACATGGACGTCGTCAAGCAGGCGGACCACATCATAGACCTGGGCCCCCTGGGCGGCGACGGCGGCGGCGAGATCGTGGCGGAGGGCGCCCCGGAGCAGGTGGCGGCGACGGTGGGGAGCGCGACGGGCAGATACCTGCGAGAGACGCTGGCCCGCCACCGCCCGCGGGAGGCCGTGGCGGCGGGGGAGTGAGGGCCTCGTGAGCCGAGAGGAGATACTCACGTACCTCGACATGTGCCAGCGCGAACGGATGTCGCTTCAGCGCGGCATGAACTTCGTTTCACCGCCGGGAGTTTCCATAGTGTTGATGTCACGACGCCGGGGCGCGCCCTACCGCGACGAGCTATCCGAAGATGGGACTGAGCTGATTTACGAGGGTCACGACGTACCGAAGAGCGCTGACGTACCGGATCCCAAGCTCGTCGACCAGCCATGGGCGACTTCGCTAGGGTCTCCGACGGAGAACGCGAAGTTTGCGGGGGCCGCCAAGCGAAGTGACACACCGCCTGGATTGGTGCGGGTATACGAGAAGCTGCAGCCGGGGATTTGGTCCGACAAAGGTCTGTTCGAGTTAGCCGGCTACGAGTACGCGGATAGCGGGCCACGCAAGGTATTCAAGTTCCACATGCGCCTGGCATGGGATCAGCAAATGTCGAGTCAGACGCCGATGGCTGCCGACAAGCCGATGACACGAATCATTCCCGGCTGGATCAAGCAAGCCGTCTACAAGAGGGATAGAGGAAGGTGTGTCATCTGTGGTGCGGCAGATCAGCTCCACTTCGATCACGACCTTCCGTACTCCCGAGGGGGAACTAGCTTTCGGCCCGAAAACGTGCGCGTCCTGTGTGCGCGGCACAACCTGGAAAAGGGCGCGAGAATCGAATGAACGGGCGGACAGATGGGGCCGCCGGCCGTGGTATACTGGCGCGGGCGCCGGACCAGGAACCAGAGGAAATGAAAAGCAGAAGGCGCTCCGGATGCCCGCTCACGCTGAATGTGACGCGGGCTTTTTCTCTCCCATGACCACCCGCTTTCTCCTGCGCCTCCCCCAGCACCAGGCGCGCCTGGTCTCGCTCGCGGTGCATTATCACCTCTCGCGGCCCGGCTCTGAGATCGATCCGGAGACGCTGGGCGAGTACCGGCACGGGCTGGCGGAGCTGGCGCCGGAGGTCGATGCGCAGCTCGATGAGGCGCAGGCGGCGTTCGAGGTGAACCCGCTGCAGGCGGTGCTGCTCTCCACCGCGCTCTCCTCGGTCATCAGCGAGCTCAAGATGTACTCCGTCTTCGACACCATGTCCGCTGGCAGCGGCCGGCCGCGCTCGACGGCGCCGGGCTTCGATGACCGCCTGCGGGGCCTGTTCCCAGAGGTCGTGGCCGACGCGGGCTACGCCTCACAACTGGCGGAGGACATGATGATGGTACGGCGCGGGCTGCCGGCGGCCCGGGCGCGGGAGATCCTGGAGGGGGAGCGCGAGGCGGCGCGTGCGGCCCGGGCGGGGCGCCGGCGCTGGTGGCAGCCCTGGAAGCGGGACAAGGGGCGGCCAAGGTCTTGACTTGCGCCACGCGTCACGATTAAATTATCACGGGTTAACAATTATCCATATTTGGACTGTAACAAGCTCCCTTTATAAGTGCCGGGCCAAGAGGAAGAAGAGGTGCTGCGATGACCTACGTAATCACCGACCCGTGCATAGACCTGCTGGACAAGTCCTGCGTGGAGGTCTGCCCGGTTGACTGCATCCACTACGACGAAGGCTTGGACCGCAAGCTGTACATCGACCCCGACGAGTGCATCGACTGCGGCGCCTGCGAGCCGGTCTGCCCGGTGACCGCTATCTTCGCCGAGGACGACGTGCCGGACGCGCAGAAGGAGTACACGGAGCTGGACGCCAAGTGGTTCAAGGATCCGGAGGCGGTGCGCGCCCGCATCAACGAGCTGAAGCCGGCGGCGTAGGCGTCAACGAACGAGATCTGGCGGGCGGCCCTTCGGGGCCGCCTTTTCGTTTGGCGGCCGTGCTACCAGCAGCCCAGCTTCTCGCGCAGGGCGTCCACTAGGTTAGCGATCGGCACGCGCGCCTGCGTCATCTCGTCCCGCTCGCGGATGGTGACCGCCTCGTCCTCCAGGGTGTCGAAGTCGATCGTGACGCAGTAGGGGGTGCCGATCTCGTCCTGGCGGCGGTAGCGGCGGCCGATGCTCTGGGCGTCGTCGTACTGGGTCATGAAATGCGGGCGCAGGAGGTCCGAGACGCGACGCGCGGGCGGCACCAGCTGCTCGTTGCGGGAGAGCGGCAGGACGGCGGCCTTGATCGGCGCGAGCTCCGGCTTCAGCCGCAGCAGCGTCCGCTTTTCGCCGCGCACCTCTTCCTCCGCGTAGCCGTCGATGAGCACCGTCAGGAAGCAGCGGTCGACGCCCATCGCCGGCTCGATGACGTAGGGGATGATCTGCTGGCCGGACGCCTCGTCGAAGTAGCGCAGGGTGCGGCCGGCGTGCTCTTCGTGCTGTTTGAGATCGAAGTCCGTGCGGTTGGCGATACCCTCGATCTCCGCGAAGCCGGCGAAGGGGAAGTCGTACTCGATGTCCACAGTGCGCTTGGAGTAGTGAGACAGCTCCTCTTTGGCGTGCTCGCGCACCTGCAGGTTCTCTTTGCGGACGCCCAGCGTGTCCGTCCACCAGCCGACCCTGGACTCGATCCAGCGGTCGTGCCACTCCTCGTCGGCGCCGGGCATGACGAAGAATTCCATCTCCATCTGCTCGAACTCGAGGTCGCGGAAGATGAAATTGCCGGGCGTGATCTCGTTGCGAAAGGAGCGGCCGATCTGGGCGATGCCGAACGGCAGCTTGCGGCGCATCGTGGTGAGGACGTTCTCGAAGTTCACGAACATGCCCTGCGCCGTCTCGGGCCGGAGGTAGGCCACGGAGGCCTCGTCGGCGACGGGGCCGACGAAGGTCTTGAACATCAGGTTGAACATGCGCGAGTCCGTCAGCTCGCCGCCGCAGTCCGGGCAGCGTAACTCGTCCTTCTCGTTCGGCTTCAGGTCGTGCGTGCGGAAGCGGTGCTTGCACTGCTTGCAGTCCACCATGGGGTCCGTGAAGGTCTGCACGTGGCCGCTGGCCTCCCAGACGCGGGGGTTCATGATGATGGACGTCTCGATGCCGACGACGTCGTCGCGCTCCTGCACCATGGCGCGCCACCAGGAGCGCTTGATGTTGTTCTTCAGCTCCACGCCGAGCGGGCCGTAGTCCCAGAAGCCGCCGAGGCCGCCGTATATCTCGCTGCTCTGGAAGACGAAGCCGCGCCGCTTGCAGAGGGAGACGAAGGTGTCCATGGACGGCTGTGTGCTCATGGGGGAGATTCTATAGGGTCGCCGGTCGAGGGTCGAGGGAGCGTGGCCGTTGCGGCGCCGAGGCGGCCTGCATTGTGTTGACGCAGCGGCGGCGTGGCCATCGGCGACGCGCAGAAGATCGCCCACTCGTTGATTGGCGTGGAGGTGGCGCAGACGCCTCCGTGCCCGGCGCTGGGCGGCCGCGCGCAGATCCCCGGTTAGCGCCGCGCGTTAGCCTTGACACCGGGTCGGCGGGCTGTGCTAGTATCGGGCTGCCTCTCATGTCCCACCGGATCATCAGCAAGCGCGGTGTCCTGCACCAGTTCGGAGGTGGGTAATGCGTTTCATCCTCGGTCTGCTCTTCGGCATCGCCCTGGGCGTCAGTCTGGGCCTGCTCGTCGCCCCGCAGCCCGGCAGCGAAACCCGGCGCGCTCTTCAGAAGCGCGTCCGCAGGACCGCAGAGGAAGCGGAGCAGGAAGACTGATCGCCCTGGAGAGAGGGCGCCGGAGGGCACTTGCGCCAGACTGAGCAGAAGCTCCTTGTCGTCATCACCACCGACGATGAGGCCGAGGCGCTGATCCGCGCGCTCGTAGAGCGGGGCTATCCGGCGACCAAAGTGAGCAGCACCGGCGGCTTCCTGCGCCGGGGTAGCGCGACGATCCTTTCCGGCATCGACGCGACCGATGTGGATGCCGTGCTGGACATCGTGCGCAAGCGGTGCAAGGCTCGCACGGAGTACGTGCCGGCGCAGGCGCTGCCGTTCCCTGAGAGCATCTATCCGGCGGAGCCCGTGCAGGTGCGCGTGGGCGGGGCCATCTGCTTTGTGCTGCCGGTGGAGCGCTTCGAGAAGACGTAGTCTTCTCTGTGTCCGCGCATCCCGGCAACAGGCAACACGAAACCGGCAACAAGGGAGAAGGACGATGATCTGCCAGGCGAGAGTGGCGTGCGGCATCCGGCGTGGTACTCTGTTGCCTGAGGGGGGCCGGAAGCGAGGTATGGGATGAGGCAGTGGTGGACTGCGCTACAGGCGAACGCCCTCCATTCTGTGGGCGGCGTGACGGTTCTCTTGCAGTTCGCGCTGGGACGGCGGGGCGCCCGCGACAGCGAGTGGCAATGGCAGCCGGCGCCGGCTGGCCGGCCGCCCGCCGGCCGCCCGCCGGGCTTCCCGGCTGCCGGCGTGGCCGTCGCTGCGGCTCTGGTGGCGGGCGTCGTTGGGGCGGTGGCGATCGTCGCTCTCAACTCCGGCGGCGGCCACGACACGAGAGTTGCGCCGGCGTCGTCGCCGAGCCCGGCGGCCGTGGTGAGGGAGACCCCAGGCGCCAGGGGGCGCGTGGCGTCCCCGGCGCCCACTCGCGCAGCGGCCACGCCGGCTGGGCCGTCCTTGTCGCGCACGCCCGCCGCCGCCGTCCGTCTTGTCGGCCGGTCCGGTTCGCCGTTCAGCCCGGCGAGCGACTCCGTTGGTCCCACGGCCGGGAGTTCGCCGGTGGCAACGCCCACGCCGCGGCCGCGGCCCGGGCGCACGGCCACACCCGTTGCCACCGCCACGCCACGCCCGGCCACCCCGGGTGCGGGCACGCCGCCGCCGGCAACGCCGATCCCGGCCACGCCCGGCCCAACCGATGTGCCCCCGCCCGGCACACCACATCCGACGCCGACCCCTGCGCCGGGCACGCCGCATCCAACGTCGACGCCTGTACCGCCCCCTCAGCCCGCGGGGCCGCCTGCTCCCACCACTCCGCCACTCGTCGCGGCGCCGACGCCCTCCCCGGCATCCACGCCGACGTACATACCGACGCCCGTCCTGACGCCCATTCCGACGCCTACGCCCACGCCCACGCCCGCTCCTCTCCGCCCGCAGCCAACTCCGGCTCCGACCCAGTCAGCGGTCAGGGGGCCAAACCCCAACGCGTGTGAGCATTCGCAGGCGCCAAATCACGCATCGGATAACGCCCTGGACCAGGCGAACCCCCACGCGGCCGTACACTGCTAGGGTCATCACACCAGGCAGAGGGACCACTCGTCAGTGGCCTCGGCCTGCGTTTCCCAGGGGGGTGCTTTCGGCCCCAGCGGCGAAGGCCAGGCTAAGCCCGGCCTTCGTGTGGGCTGTGGCGCGCCTAGGGAATGAACAGCGGCGCCATCACCAGCGTGATGGTTGAGAGCAGCTTAATGAGCACGTGCAGCGAGGGGCCCGCTGTGTCCTTGAACGGGTCGCCCACGGTGTCGCCCACGACGGCGGCCTTGTGCGCCTCGGTCCCCTTGCCCAGCACCTCTGGCTTGCCCGGGTCATCCGAGGCGACCTGAAGGTGGCCGGCCTCAATGTACTTCTTGGCGTTGTCCCAGGCGCCGCCGACGTTGTTGAAGAACGTGGCGAGGATGATGCCGCCGATGGTGCCCACCATGAGCAGGCCGGAAACGGCCAGCCAGCCCGAGGCGTCCTTGATGTCCGTGCCGGGGATGTCTTCGCTCCTTGCGAACCGGAAGATCAGACCGACGGCGATCGGCGCGCCGACCGCGAGCAGTCCGGGCGCGATCATCTCCCGCAGGGCAGCCTTCGCGGTGATATCCACGGCGCGCCCGTAATCCGGGCGTGATGTGCCGGCCATGATGCCGGGGTCCTCGCGGAACTGGCGGCGCACTTCCTCGATGATGTCGCCCGCGGCGTTGCCCACCGCGCGGATGGCGAGGGACGAGAAGAGGAACACCAGCATTACGCCCAGGAGCCCGCCCGCGAACACGTCGACGTTGGAGAGGTCAATGGGCAAGTGTTCGTTGAGCGGAATGTCCAGCCGCTCCTTCACCTTGTCCAGGTAGGCGCTGAAGAGCAGGAAGGCGGCGAGCCCCGCGGAGGCCACGGCGTAGCCCTTGGTGAGCGCCTTCGTCGTGTTGCCCACGGAGTCGAGCGCGTCGGTGATGTGCCGCGCGCTCTCCGGCGCCCCGGCCATCTCCGTGATGCCGCCCGCGTTGTCCGTGATCGGTCCGAATGTGTCCATGGCGAGGATGTAGGCGGCGGACATCAGCATGCCCATGGTGGCGACAGCCGTCCCGAAGACGCCGGTGGTGAAGCCGCCGGCGCCCGGAATGTCCGCCTTTGAGCCCAGCGTGAACGAGGCGACGAGAGCGATGCCGATGGCGATTGCCGTGGCCGCCGTCGTCTCCAGCCCCACGGAGGTGCCGATGATGATGTTCGTCGCTGGCCCGGTGCGCGAGGCGTCGGCGATGTCCTTCACCGGGCGCCAGGAGCCGGAGGTGTAGTACTGCGTGATGTAGACGAAGGCGATGCCGGTGCCGATGCCGATGAGGCCGCAGAAGAAGAACCAGTACCACTCGTCGCCCAGCATGACGATGGTGGCGATGAACAGCCCGACTACCGAAAGGAGAGAGACGATGTAGTAGCCGTAGTTGAGCGGTGTCATGGGGTCCTGCTGGCCATCGTCCCGCGCGAAGAAGGGCACCGACGTCAGGCCCACGATCGCTGCCAGGATGCCGAAGGAGCGTAGCACCAGCGGGAAGACGACCCACTGCACATCGTCAGTGATGGCGAAGATGGCGACGCCCAGGATCATGGCGCCGATGTTCTCGGCCGACATCGATTCGAAGAGGTCGGCGCCACGGCCGGCGCAGTCACCCACGTTGTCGCCCACCAGGTCCGCTATCACTGCGGCGTTGCGCGGGTCGTCCTCCGGGATGCCGGCCTCCACCTTGCCCACGAGGTCGGCCCCCACGTCGGCGGCCTTGGTGTAGATGCCGCCGCCGAGCTGTGCGAAGAGCGCCACGAAGCTGGCGCCGAAGCCGAAGCCGACGATCAGGAAGGGCGCGATGGCGTCCGGGTTACCCAGGACCTCGCTGTAGATGAAGAAGATGGTGGAGACCCCCAGGAGGCTGAGCGCGACCACGAGGAAGCCGGAGACGGCGCCGCCGCGCAGCGATACGGTGATCGCCTCCTTCAGGCTGCGGGTGGCGGCGGAGGCTGTGCGCGAGTTGGCGCGCACGGCGATGTACATGCCGATGTAGCCGGCGAGGGCGGAGCAGGCGGCGCCCGCCAGGAAGGCGATGCCCGTGAGCAGGCCCTCCTCCCACTGGCCGACGGCCTTATCGCCGTACTCAATCTGGCCGCCGCTGGCGATGATCTCCCTGACGCCTTCCGATACTGCCCCGACGATCACGGAGATGGCCACACCCGTGACCAGGGCCAGCACGGCGATGGTGCTGTACTGCCGCCGCAGGAACGCCATAGCCCCTTCGAAGATCATGGAAGCTACGTCCTGCATCTCGGGGGTGCCGGCATCCCGCCGGAGGACGTCCCAGGCGAGCCAGGCGGCATAGCAGACGGCTGCCAGGCCGGCGACAGGGATAAGCCAGATTAGTTCCATATTGCACTAAACCTCCGAGCGCTGAGTCTAGCAGAGCCGTTGTCATTGGCACAACGGTGGGGCAGTCGTGGGTAGCGAGCCAGGTATGGGCTAGCATCCTGAGTCAGAAATGCGCTGCGAAACCGAGGGAGTGCAGAGGCGCTCCTCTGCCGGGGGGTTTGGGGGGTGTCCCCCCATCCCCCTCCCTGTAATAGAGGCGGAGCAGACCGAGAGGGATGCGCAGCCGGCGCGCCGTTTACTTGAAAGAACTTCTGACTGAGCACCCTGCTAGCGGGGGAACGGCGAGAAGTCCGGCTCCCGGCGGGCCAGGAACGCGTTCTTCCCTTCGTCCGCCTCGCCGCTGCTGTAGAAGTTCGGCGCGATCTCCTTCACCCAGTCCCGGCCCGAGCCTTCCCGCAGTGGGCGGTACAGCTCCCGGAAGGAGGCCTTCAGTATCTTGAGGCAGGCGGGGCTCTTCTGCATCAGCTCCTGGCACCACTTATCGACTTCCTCGTCCAGCCTTGCGTGGGGCACAACCACGTTCACCAGCCCCATCTCCCGCGCTTCCTGGGCGGAGTAGCGGTGGCAGAGCATCCAGATCTCCTTCGCCTTCTTGGCGCCGACGACGTGCGTGAGGTAAGCGACGAAATGGCCGGCGGCCGGGCTGCCCACGCGCGGACCCACCTGAGCGAACGTCGCCTGCTCCGAGGCGATGGTGAAGTCCGCGAAGTAGGCCATGTGGTTGCCCCCGCCGATGGCGTACCCGTTGACGCGGGCGATCACCGGCTTCAGGCAGTCCTCGATCCCCGCGTGCGGGTCCATGGGCGCCGCGTCCGCAGCGCCCGCGTGCTGCACCTCCTGCAGCCAGCGCACGTCGCCGCCGGCGCAGAACGCCCGGTCGCCCGCTCCCGTGATGACGATGACCCCGACGGCCGGGTCCCCGCCGGCGTCGTCCACGGCCGACCGCATCTCCGTCAGCGTGCGGCCGGTGAAGGAGTTCATGACGTCCGGGCGGTTGATGGTGATCCAGGCCGCGCCGCGGACGCGGTGGTGCTTTTGGTAGAGGATGTCCTGGAAGTCTGGCATGAGGCCTCCCACTGGTCTGATTCGATGTCAGAGGCTGGGACTGAGAGGCTGGCGCGCAATCCAACCTCCAATCTCCAACCTCCAAGTAGCCACGCTGGTGCCCCCGGCGGGATTCGAACCCGCGATCTCCACCTTGAAAGGGTGATGTCCTGGGCCTCTAGACGACGGGGGCCCCCACATCGATTCTAGGCGAACCGCCGGAGCGGGGCAAACGCGGGCGCGCGGCTTCCCCCCTTCCAGCTTCCGGCTTCTCTTACTGCTCGGGGGTTGGCGTGGGGGTGCTGATCACCGGCCGCTGGTCCAGGATGCGCACGTACTTGCCCTGCAGCGTGCCGTCCGGGCCCCGCTGGCCCCAGCCCAGCACGCGCACGCCGGCGGTCGCGCGCCCACCCGAGGCGTCGGCCGTGGAGGTGACGCGCACTTTCCAGCCGATGTCCAGCGTCCAGAGGCTGCCTTCGATGCTGGTGATGGTGCCGTGGAAGCGCACGACATCGGTCTGGCCGGGGGTCTGCACCACGTTGAACTGGCTGACAAGGGTGTCGCCGCCCTGCCTGATAGCCTCGATCGCAACGATGCTTCCCGGCTCCGGGTCCTGGGCGTTCCCGGGCGGCACCACCGGCAGGCCGCTGATCAGCCAGAGGCCGTCGTCATCCGTCTCCTGGAAGGTGCCGATGATGTGCAGCGATGTCGCCGGCTCAGTGCTCGCCAGCACTGTCAGGCGCTGTGCCAGCAAGTCGTTGCCATCGCTGACGGCCTCCACCTGGACGCGGGCGCCCTGACTGACGTTGCCCAACAGCTTCATATCCGGCGTGATCTTGAATTCGTGCCCGGCAACGGTCCACTGCACGGAACCGCTGATGTCGCCCTCCAGCGTCCCCTCGAATGTGAGCGGCGGCCGGCTGTCGGCTGTCGCCGCCGCCGGAGCAACGGATTTGGCGACGATGCCGTTCGCGGTGTTGTCCAGGACGATGTCCACGTTCTTGCCCGGCTTGATGTCCAGCTTCTTGATGGTATCGGAGTCGAACGTAATGAACTGGCCGGCCATCCGGATGCCTTTGTCCGTCACCTCTTCGACGATGCCGGTGATGGTGCCGCCCGTGGGCGGCAGATCCGTCTGGACGGTGGAGAGGCTGAGACCGTAAAGCCGGCCGTTCGTGCTGCGGCCCACCACCAGCTTTGCCGTGGCGCCCTGCTGCACGTCCTGGTGGCCGATGGTGCGCTCGTCGATGCGGACCTCCACGCCGCCCACCTTCCACACGCCTTCGCCGGCCGGCTCGGCGATGCCGGAGATGCTGAGGACGCCGCCGGATAGGTCCTCCGGCCGCAACACAAAGTTACCGGAGTTCTGCAGACGCGTGTTGTGGATGAGCGCGACGGCCTCCGTGTACTCGTCGCGCGCCGATTCGGAGACCTGCGGCCAGAGGTCGATGAGCAGGCGCTCCTGGGCCTCCGCCCGCGTGAGGATGCGTGCCCGCAGCGCCGTCTCCTCCGGCCTATCCCGCAGAATGTTCGCCGCCCGTTCGTCGCGGTCGCGCAGGCTGTCGAGGACGTTGGCGGGCACCGGCTTTCCCTGCTGGACCATCGCCAGGATTTCGTCCACGCGCTCATCGGACTGGTCCAGCAGCACCTCGGCCTTGCGGGAGTCGTCGAAGATGAACCAGAGCCGCACTTCCTCCGTGGCCAGCTTGACGCGATAGAGGGGGCTGTCCGGAAGGCTGTCCTGGGCGGCGAGGGCCGTGGCGCCGCCGCCGGCGATGACCGCCAGGAACAGCGCCAGCGTGACGGCCAGCGGCCGCAGCCAGGAGCCGCCGCGCGGCGGCGACAGCGGGCGGCGGTGTCCGGAGCGCAGATGGGCGGCACGCTGCCGCACGCGGTCCCAGGCGGTGGCCTGCGCCCACGGCCGCGGTCCGGCTGTGGGCGTGCGGGCTATGCGTCCGGCCAGCGTCAGCAGGGGCCGCAGGCGTTCAGCGTGCCTGGGGTAACGGGCCAGGCAGGCCTCGGCGCTCTCGCCGTGGCGCATCGCCGTCAGGCACTCGTCCAGGACCGCGCTGAAGCTGCGGATGCGCATGCTAACGGTAGTCCTCTTCCAGCAGGCGGCGCAGGGCCCTGAGGGCGCGGTGCTGGAGCGACTTGATGGCCCCCTCGCTGCGGCCCATGATGCGGCCCACGGAGCGGTTATCGAAACCCTGGATGAACTTGAGCACTATCACCTGCCGCTGCTCGTCCGTGAGGTGCTTGAGCGCCACCTGCAGCTGGCCCCGCTCCAGCGCCCTCTCCGCCAGCGCCTGGGGGCTGGCCAGCACGCTGGCCAGCGTCTCGCTCAGGTCAACCTCGCCGCGGCGGCGGCGCCGGCGGTGCAGGTCGATCAGGCGGTTGCGCGCGATGCGGAAGATCCAGGCGCCGAAGGGCAGCCCCCGGAAGCGATAGGTGCGGATGGACTCGATCATCTTGAGCATGACGTCGGAGGCCAGGTCCTCGGCCGCCTGGACGTCGCCCATCTGCAGGAAGGCGTAGCTGTAGATCTTGGGATAGTACGTCTGGTAGAGCTGCTGGAGCGCGTCCTCCTCGTAACTCTGGGCGCGCCGGACAAGCTGCCACTCGGCGGCGACCTCCGGATTTGTCCCCTCCGCGGCGGCGGGCAGGGGCTTAGACTCTTCCAGGCGCCCCGCCAACTTTACGGTCCACACAGCCGCACGCATAGCTCTACCCCTAGAACGTGCGGCGTAAAGATGAAGATACGGGCAGGTTTCATCAGAGACGGCCTTGCCTCACTCGGAGAGGCCCAGCAGGCGGCGGCGCGCCTCGTCGTAGCGCTCCTTGGCGCGGGCTTCGCGGTTCAGCAGCCCCTTCATCAGCGGCGGGGCTATCCGCTCTCCCTCCAGCAGCACGCCGTGCAGCCGGCGGAGCTGGACCTGCCAGCTGTCGTAGGCGTCCTGGTAATCCCGCTTGAGGTCCTCCATGCGGCGCTGTCCCTTGCGACCATCGTACTCAAGGCGGGCCCGATGTGAAAGCGTCTGCGTGGGGTCCCGGCGCAACGGCCCCGTCACAGCCAGCGCGAGCGCACATCGCCGTCAATCACCACGTCCACCAGGCGCGGCTCGTTCGCCGCCTGCGCCTCGCGCACGGCGTCGCCGATCTCATCAGGGTGTTCGACGCGCACGCCCTTGACGCCGAAGGCGCCGGCTATCTGCGCGAAGTTCAGCGGCGGGTCGTCCAAGTCCATCGCCGTGAACTTGCGGCCGGCGGCGCCCTCGCCCAGGTAGTCCAGCGTGTTCAGCTTGAGGATGCGGTAGCTGCCGTTGTTGGCGATCACCCAGGTGACGGGCACCCTGTGGTGCGCGGCGGTCCAGAGCGCCTGGATGGTGTACAGGGCGGCGCCGTCGCCGCTGACCGATAGCACCGGCCGGTCGGGGCGGGCCAGCTTGATGCCGATGGGGTTCGGCAGGCCGGGGCCCAGCCCGCCGGCGCTCGCTCGGTAATGGCGGCCGGGCTCCGGGAAGCGCAGGTAGGTCATCAGGTAGCCGCCGGCCGTCACGGACTCGTCGAAGAGGATCGTGTCCGGCAGTATTGCCTGCGCCAGCTCGCTCATCAGGCGTCCGGCGGCGATGGGCACGCTGTCCCAGCGTGCCCTGGCCGCGCTCTCCAGCGCCTGCATCAGCTGGCCGGCCGTGGCCGCGACGGTGGCGCCGCGTTCCCGCGCCGCCTGCGCCTGCGCGGGCGTCTGCAGCTTCCTGACGGCCGCGACGATCTCCGCCAGCGCCAACCGGGGGTCCGCCAGCAATCCCACGTCCAGCGACCAGTTCTTGCCGATCTCCCGCGGGTCGAGGTCTATATGGATGATCCTGGCCCGCTCCGGGAAGGGCGATTCGTCTATGGGGAAGAGAAGCGGCAGCACCGGCGTGCCGACGGCCAGGACGAGGTCCGCGCTGGAGAGCTGGCCCTTGAGGCCGGCGGCGGAGACCACGTTGAGCAGCCCTGCGTAGAGGGGGTGCCGGGAGGGGAAGGGCAGCTCCGCGCAGAAGGAGTTGTGCACCCGCGCGCCAACGGCTTCCGCCAGCTGCACCAGCTCCGCCTGGCCGCCGCTAACGGCCACACCGTCTCCGCAGATGACCACCGGCGCCTGCGCCTCCAGCAGCAGCCGGGCCACGCGCTCCACGGCCGCCGGGTCCGGCCGCACGCGGGTGTCTACCCGCGGCGATGGGAAGATGTCCATGGCGGCCTCTTCGTCCATGAGGTTGGCGGGCACGGAGACGAACGTGGGGCCGCGCGGCGGCTCCAGCGCGGTCTTGAACGCCCGGCGCAAGAGCACCGGTATCTCCTGAGCGTCCTGGGCCTCCGCCGCCCACTTCGTGAGCGGCTCTGCGAGCCGGACGAGGTCGCCGGCCAGGATCGGCTCCTGGGAGGCGCCCCGCTGGGGGTGCTGACCGGCGTAGATCACCAGCGGTGTGCCGGCGCGGTAGGCGTTGTAGAGCATGCCCATGGCGTTGCCCAGCCCGGGCATGATGTGCAACTGGACGAAGGCGGCCCGGCCGCCGGCCCGCGCGTACCCGTCCGCGACGCCCATGGCGACGCTCTCCTGCAGGGCGAGGATGTACTGCAGCTGGGGGTAGTCCTGGAGGGCATCGATGAACGCCTGCTCCGTGGTGCCGGGGTTGCCGAAGACGTAGGCCGTGCCCTCGGCGATGAGCTGCTCCAGCATGGCGTGGCGGCCTGTCAATCTGGGCATCGGGGCGCTCCTTCCCGGCAAGAATATCACAGCCGCGTGCTCGGCCCTACGCCCCTGAGTGCGGCCGGTCCCCCGTTGGCAGCGCGCCGTTCTTTACCTGCCGTTCACTTTGGTTCAGGTAACGTGATTCCGGTGTTGGGCGTCTATCAATATAGAGGATTAAAAACGCTGATGGCACGTTCCAGGACTCTGCAGCAGCCCACCTCAGGCGGGGTCGCAGTCCGGGCGGCCATTACGCCGCCCATCTGGAGGGAGTCCCTCTGGCCGGTAGACTGGCTGTCCCTCCGTCTGTCGCCGGTGTACTACGGTCTGGGCGTCCCCCACGGCGATGGCAGCGCGGTGGTCGTCGTCCCCGGTTTCATGGGCACGGATGCCTATCTCTTCGAGCTGTACCTCTGGCTGGGGCGCATCGGCTACCGGCCCTACATGTCCGGTATCGGCTTCAACGCGGAGTGTCCCGGCCGCCTGACGCGCCGCCTCCTGCGTACCGTGGAGCGCGCTCACGAGGAGACGGGCCGGCCCGTCCGCATCGTCGGGCACAGCCTGGGCGGTCTCATCGGCCGCCGTGTCTGCCTGGAGCGGCCGGACCTCTGCTCGCAGCTCGTGTACCTCGGCAGCCCGCTGCAGGCGATGCGCGCCCATCCCGCCGTCCAGGCCACCGCGGCCGTCATGCGCGCGGCCATGAACGCCATCTCTTCCCAGCGCGCTGATTGCCTGACCGACAGTTGCCCCTGCGGCTTCACGCAGGACGTCCTGCAGAGTCTGCCGGAGTCCGTACGCCATGCCGCCATCTACACGCAGGCCGACGGCGTCGTAGACTGGCACGACTCCCAGGAGCGGGATCCGGACCTGAACCACGAGGTGGGCGGCACGCACATCGGTCTCGTCTACAACTCACGCGCGTACGGCGTGCTGGCCGGGCTGCTGGCGGACGTTTCGGGAAGAAAGTAAAGGCCGGACTCCGGGTCCGGCCTGGCACGAGCACGGCCTTGTTTTTCCGTCGAGCATCGGCACGCCCTGGCTGGCCCCGGCCGCTTTAAGGCATCTACTTTCCCAAGCAGAGGGTCGCGGGTTCGAGCCCCGTCTCCCGCTCCAGATACGATTTCTGCCCGGTACGATTCGCGAATCGTTGGCCTTTTTCAGAAGTCAGATGCTCTCGTTCCTCGGTTCCGTATCTGGCTCGCTGCACATCTGACGCAAATACGAGTTCGAGGGCACCTGACATGCTGGCAGATGGCCACGGCGCTGATTCGCAAGTCTGGTTGTACAGTTGCGGCATGGAACCAAAGATCCAGTACGCCAGGACGTCCGAACGGCGTGAACGTCGCATTCTCGACGACGGGCGAAGGTGACCAGCTGCCGGTTCTGTGCCTCGGTGGATTCCGGCTAATCACGCGCAGCTCACAGGGAATTACCAACTCCGCCGTACTTCGATGCCATTGAGGCGAAGGCATGCCATAGGAGACACCGTTGTCGGCGGGACAGTTGATTGGTCCCGACGGCGGAGGAGGCAGGGTGCAGACAGCTGTTGCGATGCTCACGGCGACATTGGTTTGCGTGATTGTTACGGTCGCCGGAAAGCTGAAGCTGGTCGGAGAGACGAGGCTTAGCAGGGTGCGGAAAAACCAGCCTCATCGAAAAGAGCGAGCTCGGCCGCGTCGGGGGCTTCGAACTGGAGTGCCCATTTCTGAAGATCTTCTCGCTTGATAGGCGCCGCGCCAGGCGAGGCTTCTTCGTTACGAAGCTCAAGCCGCCGCCACAGCTCCTCGACCGGCGCTTCCAGGTAGTGCAGTTCCACCGCCACGCCAAGAGTTCGCGCACCTAGTCGGAGTTCGTCCCGTTCCTCGCGCGCCCAAAAGCCGTTCTCCAAGATCACGCTCTGGCGCAACGTGAGCAGTTCTTGGCCGAGCCGCCAGAGTCGATCCTCCAGTTTTACCCGCCTCGGTTCGTCGTAGTAGTCGATGCCAAGATCGTGCTTCCATTCATCGGGGCAGAGGCGCACGGCCGGCACTTCCGCCGCAAGTTGCTTAGCGAGTGTCGTCTTGCCCGAACCCGGCAAACCACAGATGAGAATTAATCGAGCTTCATTCATGACCATGAAATTGTCTCACACCTCAACCAGCGTTCTTCCCAAGCAGAGGGTCGCGGGTTCGAGCCCCGTCTCCCGCTCCAACCTCCGTTTCTAGGATCTTCTAACGCACGCGACCGATCGCAAACTTCAGGTAGTCGCCTTCGGGGAACGCGGGCAAGACCGGGTGGTCGAATGCGGCGCCGTACAGGGCTTCGAACACCCAGTGGCGGCCGGCGTGGCGGGCACCGGCCTCGATACTTGCCAGAAAGTCGTCCTTCCCGAAGTGGCTGGAGCACGATGACGCGCACAGCAGGCCCCCCGGCGCCGTGACCGCCGACGCCAGCTTGTGCAATCGCTGGTAGGCCTGGCGCGCCTCAGGCACCGCATCCTTCCTGGGGGCGAAGCTCGGCGGGTCGGAGATAACGATGTCCCATCGATCGCCGCGCTCGATCGCCGCCTTCAAGAATACGAAGGCGTCGAGTGCGTGAAACCTCGCGCGATCCATGGGCAGGTTGTTCAGTTCGAAGTTGCGCCTCGCGGCCTCGATCGCGGGTCTCGCCATGTCCACGGTGTCCGTGCTGCGGGCGCCGGCCATTGCCGCGTGCACCGCGAAGCCACCCGTGTAGCCGAACAGGTTCAGGACGGACTTGCCACGGGCGCGCCCGGCCACTCGTACCCGGTTCTCGCGCTGGTCGATGAAGAGGCCGCCCTTTTGTCCGTGCGCCAGATCCACTACGAAGCGGACGCCGTTCTCCAGAACCTCTCGTTCGTCTTGCTTGGCACCCGTCTTGGGCGAGGATCGATCCAGCACCGCCCGAATCGGCAAACGCGGTCCCGCTGCCAAGCGTAGCCGCGGTTCGAACGGATCGTAGAAAGCGCCCGCACCGTCACCGTCAAAACGAACGACGGCGGTGTCGGCATAGAAGTCGACGTGTACGCCTGGCAGGAGATCGCCCTCACCGTGCACCCAGCGAAATACGTTGGTCTTCGAAAGATCGAGTCGCTCCAGCCGGCGGTCCAGCGCCGTCCGCAGCCGTTCCGCTAGTAGCGAGTCCGCGTCCGCGAAGCGGTGGCCGGGTCCGCCCGATTCCAGCACCCGCACGGCGATCGGTGATCGCTCGTCCCAGAAGCCCCGGGCGATGGGTCGTCCATCGCGCGTGTGGATTTCGACGAGGGTGCCATTGTCCGGGATGACGCGAACATCCAGCGCATCTCGGTAGATCCAGGGGTGGCCCTGTCGAATGGAGCGCGAAAGGTTCTTCTTGAGAACCACGGCACGCGGCCGATCGCGGGTCATGCTGAAGGCACTGCGCGGGCGTCGCCGCAACTTGCTGGTTCGGCGCCTGCCATCGGTGCTCCTCCACTTCTCCTTCGGGGCCGATTACTGGATTCTACAACAGCCCTCGCAAACGGCCACAATTGATAAGCCCCCTTAGCACCGACGGCCGGTGGTCAGGGGGCTTACCAGGTATGAAAAGTGTGGTAGCGCATACGGGAGTCGAACCCGTGTTTCCGCCTTGAGAGTTCAAGAGAAGCCGTCCCAACCAGTTCCGGCTTAACCCATTATGTGCCGATTCGTATCTGTAATGCCGGTCAACTGGAATGGGCGTTCCCGTCTCGCCACACCTCTTCCCGGGAAACATGGCCACAAAATGGCCACCGTTTTGGAGTCGCGGGCGGCGCCTGCGATTGCACCCTGCCCCCCAAATGGCACATTGCTTAAGCGCTTCCAAGGCTACTCGACCGATCGAGTCAACGATTCCATCCAGGGTGTCGCCGACGTGCGACGTGGCAGCTAGCTGGAAACCCTCGCCGACTCCGCTTCGCTGTCCTCCTCCGCCCATTTTCCCATCAGCTTGCCGTCACTCATAGAGATAACGACGTCCGCCTTCTGCGCGATCGAGTTGTCATGGGTGGCCACGACGACGGTGCGCTTGTCGTCGGCGAGCCGGCGGAGGAGCGAGATGACCTGCCCGCCGGTGGTGGAGTCGAGGTTGGCGGTCGGTTCGTCGGCGAGTATGAGAGCCGGGTCGTTTGCCAACGCACGGGCGATCGCGACGCGCTGCTGCTCGCCTCCGGAGAGGCGCGTGGGACGTCGGGTGTATCTGTCCGGCGCCAACTTCACGCGCTCGAGCAGCGATTCAGCCTTCTGTTTCCGGGCGGCCGGACCCATTCCGCCGGCGAGCTCCATTGGCAGCATCACGTTCTCGAGTGCAGTGAGACTGGGCATGAGGTTGAACATCTGGAAGACGAAGCCGACTTTCCTGCGGCGGTAGTCGACCTCATCGCCACCCTTCAGCCTACCGACATCGATTCCGTCGACCACGATGTCGCCGGAATCGGGCCGGTCGAGTGCGCCAAATAGGTTGAGCAGCGTGCTCTTGCCGCAGCCGCTGGGCCCGCGCAGGGCAACCATCTTTCCGCGCGGCAGCTGGAGGCTTACGCCGTCCACCGCCCGCACGAGGACGGGGCCACTCTTGAAGTGCTTGACTACGTTTGCCAGGACGGCAGTGTACTCGGGATCATTCATAGCGCAGAACCTCCGCGGGCCGAACGCGCCCGACATACCAAGCTGGGATGACTGTTGCGATGAGCGCGAGACCGAGCGCGATGGCTAGCGCATAGGCGAAGACCGACGGCGAGACAGCAACGTCGACGCTGCCGAGAAGCGAGTTCGTGCCGTTCGCAGCGCCGCCGGCTCCAGCAACGAAGAAGCCGCCACCTCCACCGCCCGGCCCGCCGACGTTGGTCGCCGGGCCGCCCGTACCTGTTGTCGGATCGGAGACCAGGCCGTCCGCCACCAACTGCGCGAGCGGGAACGTCGCGATTGCGCCAACCAGCGCTGCGCCGATCGCGATGAACGCCGTCTCGATGCCGAGCTGGCTGACCACGTTCCAGTTGGACGCGCCGATCGCTTTCAGGATGCCGATCTCGCGTACACGCTGGCGGGCGACGATGCCGATCGAGAAGAGGATGATAATCGCACTGGCGACGAGAGCCGCGATGAGCCCGACCTGGCTGCTGCTCTTAGCGTCGGACAGCGGCGAGCTGATTGCTGTGAAGGCACTCTCTGCGGTCGTGACGTCGGCCTTGTCCGTGCCGAGCGCGTTCTTGACGTCGTTTGAGACCTGGTCGACGTTGTCGACGTTGTTCACCTTAACGATCGCTTGGTCGACGGTGTCCGTGTGGGCGAAGATCGTGCGCTCGGTCTCGATCGGGAGAGCAATGCCGTTGTCGCCGAACGTCGTGCCGGTAGAGTAGATCCCGATTACCGTGAGCGTCGTGGTCGTGCCGGTCTCGGTACCGTCGCTAGACACGTTGTTCAGAGTGAACGTGTCGCCTCCAGCGAGGCTGTTGGCGTCGGCAATCGCCTGACCGATGACGGCGACGTTCTTCCCTGCGTCGTCAGTTGTAAAACTGCGGCCCGAGGTAATCTCCGTGTCGCCGGTGGCGAGCGAACTAAGCGTGTTCGGGTCGTCGGTGCCGGTGACGATGATTGGCGGCGAAAAGCCCTGGCCGTTCGGTCCGCGGAAGGTCGGGCCGCCTTGCCCACCGTTACCCGGAGGAGTGACTGTACCGGCGGTGATCGTGTCGCCCTGGTAGACGTCAGTGACGACGCGTGTGATCGAAGCGACGTTCGGGATCGAGGTCAGCTTCTGCAGGTCGTCGTCGGTTATCGTCGGCTGGGAATCGTCGTCCGCGTCGGAGGGTGCTGGCGTAGGCGTCGCCAGCGCGCCGCCTGGGCCATTACCGCCGCGCGGTCCGCCGAAGCCGAAGACGCCGCCTCCGAAGCTGCCAGCGGGTCGCACGGTGATGTCGGTTCCGACGCTGGCTCGGATGTCGTCCAGGCGCTGGGCGAAGGCGCCATCGACAGTGATCATGATCAGGGCTAGGCCGATGCTGACGGCGAGAACGCCGACGAGCAGGCTTCCCCTCAGCGGAGCACGAATAAGGGCGCGCCAGGCCCATCGAAATATAGTCATACGCTCATTCCTCCGTTGTTTGCCGTAAGATTATCGGGCAACGATTAAGGACTGATGAAACGCACATTAGAAAACGTTAACTGAACTATCAGGCGTTCGAGCGGAAAGTGTGGTGGCGCATACGGGATTCGAACCCGTGATCTCCGCCTTGAGAGGGCGGCGTCCTGGGCCACTAGACGAATGCGCCACGGGATCTGGCTGCGGGGCCAGGATTCGAACCTGGACTAACTGATCCAGAGCCCCACCAGTGCCATGATACGCCATGACGAGCGCTGCCGCAAAACGACCGCTTCGTATCTAAGGTGGCGATGTCAGCCGGTCTGCCTGTCGCGCCCTGACGGTCCATTATGGACGGCGCGTTGCAAGTTGGTTTGCAGTCCTGGCCGCCTGCACGCTCTCGACAACCGCTCTGATCACAGCGGCATCCACCAGTAGCGGGGAGACGATGCGGGCGGGGAATCTTAGCGCCCGCTAGAATGTATTGTGAAATCGGGCGCTATTCCGCTTGACAGGTAACGCCGGTTATGTGTACTCTCCCCGCATCAACGTCTGCGGCAGTCTGGAGGTCAGTTAGATGAAGCGAAGCATACTCCTCAGTCTTCTCATAATCGGCGCGGCGGCCACCCTTCTCGGTTCGGGCACGTTCGCCGTGTTCACCACGTTTTCCTCTGACTCCGGAGTTCTGAAGTCGGGGTCCATCAGTATGAGCGTCTTGGGCTCTGGACCCAACACCCTGATATTTACCGGAGGTGCGCATTGCCCCGACGGACTGTTTCCCGGCGATTTCTGCTCGGACATTGTGACGGTCACAAACACGAGCTCCGTCAGCAACATCAAGATCACAGGCGTGACGACCGCTGAAACCGGCGGCCTCGAGACCTGCGGCATCGAGATCCCCCCCGACAGCCTGACGACGACCACCGCCCCACTTATCCCAAGTATCATCGGCACAATCCTGGCGCCGAACGGCACCACTACGTTCACCATAAAAACCACCCTGGACAGCACGGCTGATTCCAGCTGTCAAAACCAGTCGGCCAGTGTGGGGGTTACGGTGGCGGCGGAGTCGATCCCCTAAGCCCCTTCCCGGTGGGCGTCTCCTTTTTTCGTCGTTGAGGAAGAAGAAATCTGCATGACAACAGGACGGGTACCAGGGTCTTGGCGGTGAGCGGCCCTGAACCGGGATTTTGCCGGGCGGGGCGGGTCGGCTGTGGCTCGCCCCGTGGATGCGCAGCCCGCGCAGGCATAGCATGACGCCGTCGTTGCGGATGGCGTTAAGGCTGGGCGGCTGGATCGTTCTGGCGGGGGCCATCGTTGTTGCGGCCGGCTGGCTGGTCGTGGCAGCAGGGCCGCGTCTGGTGGGCTGGCAGAGTGCGGTTGTCCTTTCTGGCAGCATGGAGCCTGCACTGAACGTGGGGGACATCGCCTTCGTTGAGCTAACGTCGAATCCTGGCGCAGTGCGGCCGGGCGACATAATCACTTTTCGCTCGCCGGACGACCACAGCAGGCGTGTTTCACACCGCGTCGTCGAGGTGGTCAACGATGGCAATGGCCTGAGCTTCCGCACCAAGGGCGACAGCAACGAGCTGCCGGACCAGCAGCTAATCCCGGCCGAAAACCTGGTCGGGAAAGTGCGCTTCCACCTGCCCTACCTGGGGTATGTCGGAGACTGGCTGAGGGGACGGGATGGATTCCTGCTGTTCGTGGGCATCCCGGGGATCCTCATCATCACCGGCGAACTGCGCAACATCGCGCGCGAGGTCGCGCGGGCGAGGCGTCTGCGGCTGGTCTCGAGGGCCGGCGGCGGAGAAGAGAGCTGAGCGCCGGCAATGCGATCTGGCCGTCTCATTAGCGGAATGACCAAGCTCATGATCTGTGCCAACCGGAGGTCAATCCGATGAAGCGAAGTGTGCTCTTCAGTCTTCTGATCATGGGTGTGGTGGCCACCCTTATCGGTGCGCGCACGTCCGCCCAGTTCACTACGTCCTCCTCTGACTCCGGCGTTCTGAAGGCGGGATCCATCGCCATCACAATTTCGGACGCCGACGGCGATTGGGTTACCAACGCTTTGGACAACTGCCCGAACTGGCCGAACTCCCTGCAGAACCTGCCGCCGTGGACCGTGCCCACCGGCGACCCGGACTGCGACGGCTTCCCGGCCTTGCCGCTGCCGGGCAGCCGCGGCCCGGAGTCCTTTATCGGCACGGACTCCAACTTCGCCTGCGGCGTCAACGCCTGGCCGGCGGACCTCAACGATGACAGCAGGGTGGGGCTGTCGGATATCCTGGCGTTCATCCCGGTGATGGGCGCTACAGGCCCCGGCCTTCCGTACACCGTTCGCTTCGACCTGAACGCGGACAATAGCGACGGTCTGTCGGATATTCTGATGCTGATCCCGTTCTTCAACCAGACCTGCACGCCGTAGCGCCAGCGCAGTTTGACCGCTGCGTGCAACGCCTGGGCCTGCCGCGCAGTACGGCCAGGATCACTCTCGACCCAGGTCCCGCCGGTCATGCATCAAGAGGCGGCGTCGTGGGTGCCGGAACTCGCAGTTGGCCTGACGGTGGTTTGCCGTTGTGTAGCAAACGGCCCTCCGATTTCGTCGGAGGGCCGTTACTTATGCCGTTATCGATGCGAAATTACTGGCTGCGGGGCTAGGATTCGAACCTAGACTAACTGATCCAGAGTCAGCCGTGCTACCGTTACACCATCCCGCAGTATAGTTCGTATCTGTTTAGTACAGATAACTCGGTTTGGGCTTGACGCACAGCGCTCCTACCATAGATAATTCGGTTAGCACTGAACGTCTACAAAAGGAGATACCATGCGTCAAAACCCTACCGCCTTAATTGAACAGGATGCGGGGGTCCGCGTCAACATCTCGCCGTTCCGCCGGTTCCTCAAGGCGAAGAACCGGGCACCCAAGACCGTCCAGACCTACGTCGAGGCCGTCGAGCGCCTTGACGACTTCCTGGCCGCTCAAGGGATGCCCCGCAACGTTTCAACGATCACCCGCGAGCACGTCGAGTCTTTTATCGGGCACCTGCTCGATACGGCGGCGGCGGCGACGGCGGCGAACCGCTACCGCTCGTTACAACAGTTCTTTAAGTACCTGGCCGAGGACGGGGAGATCAAAGACTCGCCGATGGCCCGGATGACCCCGCCCAAGCTCCCCGACGGCGAGACGCTGGTACTGCGCGAGGATGATCTGCGGCACCTTATCGCCGCTTGCGTCGGCGCCGACTTCGAGGCCCGCCGGGACGCGGCCATTATCCGCCTGATGATCGACACCGGATGCCGCATCGGGGAAGCGCTGGCGCTCCGTCTGACGAATGACGACGATAACGACGTTGATCTAGATCAAGGGACAATCAGACTGCTAGGTAAGGGGCGGCGCTGGCGGACGGCCAGCATCGGCGCAAAGACGGCACGCGCGCTTGACCGCTACCTGCGGGTCCGGCGAGAGCACCCGGACGCACCGGCACGCGCATTGTGGCTCGGCAGGCGGGGACCCCTGACAGATCAGGGGCTACGGTTGGTTATCCGCCGTCGCGGCGAGCAGGCCGGGCTAGGCCGCATACACCCGCACATGCTCAGGCACGCAGCGGCGCACCACTGGCTGGCCGCTGGTGGCTCTGAGGGTGATCTAATGCGGCTGCTTGGCTGGACTTCCCGCGACATGTTGCAGAGGTACGCAGCGACCACGGGGACAGAGCGCGCCGTGAGCGCCCACAAGCGGATGGGCCTGGGGGACCGGCTGTGAGCGCCCCCGTAGACGCTACCACCATCTATACCGCGTCGAGGTACTGCCTAACCCTGACCGCGCAAGCGCCGTCGCCGCGCAGCGGGGCTCGCAGCGGGTCGGTGGGGAACAGTTGGGGCCGCCTGTTGTACGGGCTCCGGTTCGCGATTCCGCAGACGTTCGACCGGCAGGAGCTACAGCGCATCTTTTGGTGGGGGCACCGGGAAGAGTCCATAAATGACCCCCACTTCCTCGACGGCCTGAGCTGGCTGTTCGCGCAGCCTTGTCTTACGGTCGAGGCGCTGGTGGGCGGCCGCTGGTGCAAGGTCCGTGAAGTTGATCTGTCGGCGCCAGCTCAGCCCCGCGACCTGAACGATATGCGTGATATCGCGGGCGGCTGGGCTGCCGTGGCCTACCATCTCCGTGACCATGAGGGGTGGCGCAACGACAAGATCGCGACCGAGCTAAAGCGTGTCCCGGATAGCGTGACCAGCCGGGTAAGTCAGCTAGTGCACGACGGCAAGAGGGCATCGAAGAGGCGGGCCGGTGTCTGCAAGCTTTGTACGGCGAAGGAGTTGACCGACTCCGGCTAGTTTCCGACGTTTCCGACGCAATCCGCTGATATTCCGACCCGTCTTTCCGACGGGTCGGCTCTATTTCGGGCCTACGCTCGACTCGTGAGCGTTGTACGGCAAACCGATACCCTGGCAAGACTGCGCGGCCGCATCGCGGCATTTAGCCGCGCTGCTCTCCCCGATCAGGCCCGCTTCACAGAGGCCGCGAGGGGCGCGCTGGCGTCGAAGTTCGAGCGGCAGGCGTTGGCGCTGGGGCCGTGCTCCGATGCCGAGCTTACAAGGCGGGTGTCGGCACTAAAGAGCGCTCACTACGCGCGCCTGGCGTTGGCCAGCGCGAAGGCCCGACGGCACACACAAAAGGAATCGCCCGTCCGCGAGTCTGGGGAGAAGCCGTAGGGACGTGAACAAAAAGAAAACCCGCGTTGCTGCGCGGGCCTTCAGGACGGGAGAAAGGCAGGTGGCCTTTGGCTTAATTCTAGCCGCGCAAACCGAAAACAGCAAACCGATTCAGTGAAACGGAGTAAGCAAAATGGCAATTGAACTGGAAGCAGTCGAGTCCGGCAGCCCGATACCGTTAGAGGCCGGCGCCTACGTGGTAGTTGTCGCCGGCGTCGAAGAGGCCGAGGGCCAGCAGTTCGGCGCCCAGGTAAAACTCTTGCTGGACACCGTAAACGAGCTGGACGCCGGCGGCCAGCCGTACACCCTTTGGGCCTGGGCCAGCCGGAAGCTGTCTACCCAAAGCAAGCTCTGGCGTTGGGTGACGGCCATCACCGGCAGTCCGCCGGAAGTGGGAAAAGTCTTTCGGATTGAGGACTTGCTGCTCGGTAAAGCCTGCCGGGCGCAGATCAGCGAAGAGGTGGCGCCGGACGGCACAACGCGCAAGAAGGTGACGGACATCCTGCCGCCATCGAAGCGGCCAGCACCGGCTGCGGCAGAGGCGCTGGCGCCGTTCTGCAGCGAGTGCGCCGATCCGGTGACCTACTACACAGCCGGCGGTGTGGCCTATTGTGGCGCACACGGGCCGCAAGGCGGCGCGGTGTAGCCGTGCTTGAGATCACCCGCGAGGCCGGCGGCTATGCCTGCCGATTCGGCTATGACGCCGAGCTGGTAACGGCGCTCAAGCGCGCTGTTCCTGGCCGACATCGGCGCTGGGACCCGAAGCGCAAGGCGTGGCTGGTTTCTGTCGGCGGCTGGCCGCTGGCCGAGCGGGTGTTTGTTGAGTACGGACTGTTAGAGGGTCTCCGCACGTCGGGCACGGCGTGGGACACCCTGCACCTGCAGCCGACGGCGCCGCCCGAATTGGTGACGGCAGCCTACCGGACACTGGCAAAGCTGCATCACCCGGACCGAGGCGGCAGTACCGAAAGAATGCGTGACTTAAATCTGGCCTTCGAGAAATTGAGGCAACAATGATCACCGACACCCTGAGCGCCGCTCAGGCGTACGCTACCGGCCGCGACTGGCGGCTGGTGCCGATCAAGGCCGGCACAAAGCGGCCGCCTATGGAGGGCTGGCAGGACTTGCGCCTGGACGCTGCCGACCTGCCGCAGCATTTCAACAACGGCACCGGCGTCGGCGTCCTATGTGGCGAGCCTTCCGGCGGGCTGGTAGACATTGACCTGGACTGCGCCGAGGCGCTGCGCCTGGCACCGGCCTTCCTGCCGAAAACGGCACTGCGGCACGGCAGGACGGGCCGGGCAAATTCGCACTACTGGTACACCTGTGCGCCGCTACCCGATACCGCAAAGTTTCGGGATCCGGCAAGGCCAAAGGCCGAGGGTATGCTGGTGGAATTCCGCAGCACTGGGTGTCAAACGCTGGTGCCGCCTTCGGCGCACCCGGACGGCGGTAATTACGAGTGGCAGGCCGAGGGGCTGCCGACGCTGCTGGACGGCAGGGACCTGCTGGCAGCCGTGGGACGGCTGGCCGCTGCCTGCCTGCTGGCGCGGCACTGGCCGGGCGAAGGCAGCCGCCAGGACGCGGCGCTGGCGCTGGCAGGCGGCTTGTTGCGCGCTAGGTGGGAAGAGGACACGGTATCGCAGTTCATTCTCGCCGTGGCCGAGGCCGCCGGCGACACCGAGGCACGCAAGCGGGCGACTGCTGGCGGCTTCAGCGCAAAGCGGCTGGACGCCGATCGGCCGGCGACGGGCTGGCCGGCACTGGCGCAGCTCCTGGGCGCCGAGGTGGCCGACAGGGCAGCCGAGTGGCTGGGCATTAGCTGGGACGCCGAGGACACGCCGATAGTATTCGGTAAGGCTGCGGCGGCGCCCGAATGGCCGGCGGACGCTGCGCCGGAAGCTTTCTACGGGCTGGCAGGCGACACTGTGGCCGCGCTGGCGCCGCACACCGAGGCGGACCCGCACGCGCTGTTGACGGGCCTGCTGGTGGCCTTCGCTAACGCTGTCGGCGCCGGGCCGCACTATCAGGTAGGCGCTACCCGGCACTGGCCGCGCACAAACGCCGTGATAGTCGGCGCTAGCGGGCAGGGCAGAAAGGGCGATAGCTGGACACCGATCCGGCGGCTGTTTGAAATGGCGGCGCCGGAATGGACAGCCGGCTGCATTGTCGGCGGCCTTAGTTCTGGTGAAGGCTTGATCTATGAGGTGCGCGACCCGGTAACGAAACGAGAGGCGGTGAAGGAAGCGGGCAAGGTAACCGGCTACCAGGACGTGATAACCGATGAGGGCGTGGGCGACAAGCGGCGCCTGGTGTTGGAAAGCGAGTTTGCGAGGGTGCTCAGGGTGCAGTCGAGGGAAGGCAATATCCTGAGCACGATTATTCGCCAGTCCTGGGACAGTGACAGCCTGCGGGTGCTCACCAAGCAGTCACCCGTGCGCTCTACCGGCTGCCATATCAGCATTTTGGCGCACGTCACCGCCGAGGACCTGGAACGCTACCTGGACAGCACCGAGGCGGCCAACGGTTACGGCAACCGCTTTCTGTGGATGGCAGCGCGGCGCAGCCAATTCCTGCCGGACGGCGGCACCGTGCCGGCGCACACCCTGGACAAGCTCGCCGAGCGGCTAGCCGAGGCGCTGGAATTCGCGCAGGGTGTCGGCGAGATGCGGCGGGACGCCGAGGCCCGCGATATGTGGCACGCCGTCTATGCCGAGCTGTCGAAAGGCAAGCCGGGTATGGCCGGCGCTCTACTCGGCAGGGCCGAGGCGCAAACGTTGCGGCTGAGCTGCACCTACGCGCTGATGGACATGTCGGCGACGGTGCGCGCCGAGCACCTGCTGGCGGCGCTGGCATTGTGGGAACGCGCCGAGGGCAGCGTGCGCTACATCTTCGGCAACGCTACCGGCGATCCCGTGGCCGACACGATGCTGCGCGCCTTGCGGGCACAGGGGCCGATGGATCAGACGGCAATATCGGCGCTATTTGGCCGCAACCTGAAGGCGGGGCGACTCGGCCAGGCGCTGAGCCTGTTAGCCGAGGCCGGGCTGGTTACTTCCGAGAAGGTACAAACGGGCGGCCGGCCTTCTATCACCTGGAAAGCAACATGACTTATTTCGTAATTTCGTTTGTTTCGTACCGGAGGGAAGCCGAAAAATGGGCTACCTAGATACGGCAAAGCGAACAACGCGGCGACGAGCTGCAGGCACAAGCACCCTGAATGCACCTGTAATTGAGCGCCGCCGCCGGTACGAAACAAACGAATTAAACGCAATAAGTGCCGAGCTTCCGCTGCTGGACGCCGGGGCTGGCAGTCCGGCCTTGCGGCTCCGTGTCCTGCAGCTCGGCGAGGTGGCTGGTTACCCGGCGCTCTCTCTCGGGCGCTACCGCTTCCGCAAGCGCACAGTCAACGCCGGCCTTATCGCTGGCCGTGGCTGGTGGCAGCACCAGCTCGCCTACTTCGGCGACGGACTGCTGGCCGAGGCGATCCGGCAATTAGAGGTGACGGCATGACGGGCGGATCGGCAACCGTGGCTCGTCGTGCTGCCGCTGGCGCGGTTGTGGCGCTGACGTTGACCTGCCCCACTAACGACAACTTCGCAGTGGGGCCGCCGTCGGGTATCGGGTCCCCGGCGGCGCCCCATCGGCTGAGGCACGCGCTCACCCCCCCATATCCGGTCGCATCGCTGGGGCTGAACGCCCGCCAAGACCGATATGCAGGTAAGCGTTTGCGTGCGTGTACCCCGTTCAAACGAGAATCTAGGGCAATAGCATGAGAGCGCCATCGCACCTGAGCGCGCCATCGCGGGCCTGGTGGCGCTCTGTCACGGACGGCTATCTGCTAGAGGAGCATCATGTCCGGCTGCTGACGCTGGCGTGCGAGGCGTGGGACCGCTGCGAACAGGCGCGCGCAGTCCTGACGACAAGCGGGCTCACCTTCGAGGATCGGTTCGGCTGCCCGCGCGCGAGACCCGAGGTTGCGATAGAACGGGACTCCCGCGTTGCCTTCGCGCGGTTGCTGCGCGAGCTGGCGCTGGACGTAGAGCCCCCGAAAGACAACCGTCCGCCGGGGATCTCGGGAAGGGGGCGATAAACGATGCCACGCAAGCGGCGAAAAGGTATTCAGCGAACGGAGCTGACGTGGCCCGAATTCTGCGAGCTGTGGCTAGGGCCGTTGGGGCCGTCGGCGTTTGCAAGTCCGTTCCTTGCAAGGGCGGCGTGGTATCAGCACCGGGGCGAGTTCATGGCGGACCATGACGCCGGCTCGAGGCCGTGGGGCTGGTGGAAGTACGAGAGCAGCGAACAACCAAAACGAGATGGGCGCACCGTAATCCTTCAGGGCCGCGAGGTCTTACTGCCTGAGCTTGAAAGCGACGCCCTGGCAAGGCTGGGGAAGCTGGCACCGTGGGAGGTGGCGAGGCTGGCAGCCATTGAACAGATAATCAACGGCGCTGGCGACGACGACGACGGCGGCGACGAACCAAACGACTAGCAAGGAAAGGGGCGAGAACATGACAACAACCACGGCGGACAAGAGAGACGCGATTCTCGAACGTCTCGCTGACGGCCCCGCAGGCCAGCGAATACTCGCCGAGCTTGAGGCGGAAGCACTCGCACTCCGCAAGGCAAAGGCGGCGCAGGTAGCAGCACTGACGGCGGACTTTGAGGCGGCGTTACCTGCACTCGTTGACGCCTGCACCAAAGCCGAGGGCCGCGTGGAAGCCGCACAAAAGGCATTGGAGACGGCGAGGGCCGCGTTTAGGGCGGCCGACATTGCGGAGAGCAACCTTCGCGCCCGCTTCGCCCGCGAGCGTGACGCGCTGAACGCGGAGCTTGAGGCGGCGGCGGACCCTATGATTGACGCGTTCCTGGGCGAGTTGAGCGGCCTCTTCGAGCGCGTTCGCCGCACCCCGATTGAGGTCTCAGGCGGGGTACTGGACCGGCTGACGGAACGGCGCTCGCCGATCACGGGCAACGGGCCAGCCATCGCCGCGCGCCTGGCAGCCATTAACGAGGCGCGGTTGCAGGCGGAGGCGCTAAAGCTGGAAGCGCTCACCCCCGCCGTCGTAACCGCGAAGCTCGCCGCGTTGCGGGAGTCGATCGAGAAGGCGGCGAAATGACGAACGCAATCTGCCTGGCTGACACCATCCCCGACGCCTACACCGACCCGGTGGGGTACTACTCTGCCGTCTCAGAGTTGATGAGACAGGGCCGCATTGCGTGGGGGCCAATCTTAATCCCCACTATCCCCGTCGCCCAGGGGGCGCGCGGCCTTACTGCTAAGCAGGCGGCGCCGCAATACCGCTACCGTGTAGTCGCTGCCGAAAGCGTGCCGCACGGCGTCCGCGTCTCTGCGGGCCTGGGGCTCCGGGCAGCGGCGCGGGACTTGAAGCTAACGAAGTACACCCGGCTCCTATTCTTTGCCGAAGCGGCGGCGGGGGAGCGCGAGCGGTTCGCCACGCAGACCCCAGCGCTCGCCTACACACAGATGACCGGCCAGTGGGCGGACGTCTTCGTCAACGTCGAGCAGTCCAACACCGAAGCCTGCATGTCCGCCATTCATGAAACGTGGCATGTATCGCGGGACGGAAGATGGCGGGGACGCCCGGAGCGCTCGCCGCGAGAGTCGGCGGCAGAGGAAGCCGCGGCCGACGCCTTCATGTACTCCCTAATGTCTCGCACTGGCCTTTGGGCGGTCCGGGGGCTTCGGTAGTCTCCAACTTCATATGCGGCAATTGCTAACCTTCTCCGCAGTTCAACAACTGTTGAGGCCGGGCCACAAGCGGGGTGTCCGTCTGGCGTTGGCCCTGGCGGGCGCGGTGGTGATCGTGGCGGTTATCGATAGTGTCTTTGTATAGATAACTCGGCGCTTTTAGATACGAATCGCGTATCTGCGGGCACAGCGTTTACGTCGGAATAATCCAGAGTCAGCCGTGCTACCGTTACACCATCCCGCAGGGCCGGAACGATTGTACCAGAGCCCTTCCTGGGGCCGCAATTCTTCCGCTGTAATCAAGCATGCGCTTGACAGCTTCGCCCGGCGGCTCAATAATGGCGGCGGACGTATAGCGAGCGCTCGCTATACACCACTGGGGGGGGCGACTTTGCCGAAGCTGAAGCCGGAGGAGCTGGAGACCAGGCGGCGCGAGATCATTGAGGCCGCGCGCGCCTGCTTCCTGCGCAACGGCTTCCACCAGACGACCACTGATGAGATCTGCCGCGAGGCGTCCATTACGCCCGGCGGGCTCTACCACTACTTCGGCAGCAAAGAAGAGATCATCAGCGCCGTCATCCAGCAGTCCACCAACAACACGGTGGAACGCCTGCGGCTGATGATCGAGGACTCCGGCGACGTCCACTCCGCCTTCCGCGAGGTGTCATCCTTCTTCTTCGCGACGATGCGCGACCCGGATCTGGACAACATCACGAGGCTGGACATCGAGATCTGGGCGGAGACGCTGAAAAACGAGAAGCTGGCACAGATCAACCGCGCCAGTTGGGCGCTGCGCAGGCGCTGGCTGGAGAGCCTGATCCGGCGCGGCATGGAGGAGGGCGTTTACAACGCCGAGAGCGTGGACCCCAAGGGCCTGGCCAGCCTCCTGCTCGCCATCTTCATCGGCCTCCGCGTGGAGGGTCTCCTGTGGCGCGAGGATTTCGATGTCGCCGGTGCGCTCCGTTCGCTCTTCCTCATGCACGCCGGGCGCCTGACGGCGCAGATGCCGGTCGAACTGACCGGCCAGGCCTCGCCGGCCGCCTGAACACAACGCAAGGCCGCCGCTCCCGGAGGAGCGGCGGCCTGCCATACTGCAGATGCCGCCGTGAGAGCCCAGAACACGGCGGCTCTGTGCGTCTTACAGGGGTGGCGAGCCCCCGGGGGTGCGGTTCCCCGTTCTTGCCAGACGCCTGAGTTCGGGGCCGCCCATCCCATAGAGACGGGCGGCGAGGGCGCGGGCCCTCAGTCTGGACAGGTCGTTCCCCTCTTCGACCTTTCCCCCTCTGCTGACGCGGCCTGCCGCATTCATCGTCTTGTTTATCTCCCCCATAATTTCTGTCATTTGGATTACCAGTATTAGAACTCCATCTTCTGGGGTCGTCAATAGGTTTGGCCGGAAATGACAGGATTATCAAGCGAGCGCTCGATATACAGAGGAAGCGCTCGGTTTACCGAGGAAGCGCTCGGTATGAAGTGAGGCCCGGGAGTGAGAGGTAGGAGACAGGAGGCGGGGCCGGGAGCCTAACTGGTGACAGAGTGCAGCCGGTCCAGCGCCGCGCGCAGCCGCTCCACTGCCTTCTCGCGGCCCAGGACCTCCATCGTCTCGAACAGGGGTGGCGTCGCTGTCCTGCCGGTGACGGCCACGCGGACGACGCCGAAGAGGTCGCCGGCCTTCACCCCCATCTGCTCCGCCAGCGGCCGGATCGCCGCCTCCAGGGGCTCGCGCTGCCACGGCTCCAGGGTCTGGACCGCGGAAAGCACCTTCTCCAGCCCCTCGGCGGCCTGCCGCGGCTCGCCCGCGAACTTCTTGCCCAGCAGCGTCGCCGCCTCGTAGTCCAGCGGGCCCTCCGTGAAGAAGAAGTCCGCCATGCCCACGATCTCGCTCAGTAGCTTGATCCGCTCCTGCACCAGCGGCACGATGCGCGAGAGCGCTGCCGGGTCCACCGCCCGGCCGATGGCCGCCTCCAGGAACGGGCGCACCTGCGTCGCCAGCTCCTCCGGCGGCAGCCGGCGGATGTACATCCCGTTCATCCAGTCGAGCTTGTCGGCGTTGAAGACCGCGGGGTTGGGAAGCACGCGGTCCAGGTCGAAGTGCCCGATCAGCGTCTCGCGGTCGATGATCTCCGTGTGGTCGTCCAGGGACCAGCCGAGGAGCCCCAGGAAGTTGACGACGGCGTCCGGCAGGTAGCCCTGCCGGCGGTACTCCAGCGCGGCGTGGGCGCCGTGCCGCTTGGAGAGCTTAGCCCGGTCCGGGCCCAGTATCGTCGAGAGGTGTGCGAAAACCGGCGGCTTCCAGCCGAAGGCCCTGTAGAGCAGGACGTGACGGGGGAGGCTGGAGAGCCACTCCTCGCCGCGCAGGACGTGCGTAATCTCCATCAGGTGGTCGTCGACGATGCTGGCCAGGTGGTAGGTGGGGAAACCGTCCGACTTCAGCAGCACGAAGTCGTCCAGCGTCTCGTTCTGGAAGGTGACCGCGCCCCGCAGTGCGTCCTGCGCCACCGTTTCGCCCAGGAGCGGCGTCTGGAAGCGCACTACCGGCGCTGTCCCCTGGGCCTGGGCCGCCCGCCGCTGCTCCGCCGTCAGCTCCCGGCACAAACGGTCGTACTTGGGCGGCAGCTTCTGCGCCTGCTGGCGCTTGCGCACCTCGTCCAGGCGTTCGGGCGAGCAGTAGCAGAGGTACGCCTTGCCCTCGGCCAGCAGCCGGTCCGCGTGCTCCTTGTAGAGCGGCAGCCGCTCAGACTGCACGTAAGGGGCGTGCGGCCCGCCCTTGTCGGGGCCTTCGTCCCAGTCCAGCCCCAGCCAGCGCAGCGCCTCCATCTGTGCCTGGACGCCGCTCTCCACGTACCGCGCGCGGTCCGTGTCCTCGATGCGCAGGATGAACTGCCCGCCGTAGTGGCGGGCCAGCAGCCAGTCGAAGAGGGCGGTACGGATGTTCCCCAGGTGAGGGTCGCCGGTGGGCGAGGGCGCATAGCGGACACGAACGGTCATGGCGAGACACATTCTAACAAAGAGACCGAGGAACAGATTGAACCAGCGTTCCGCACCCGCTATCGTTGGCGGCGGAATGCAGGGAGTGCACGAAGTTCGCCCGGAGGCTATCCAGACGCTATACACGCAGGGGCTGGAGCTGCCGTACGTGGAGTACGGGGCTGCGGAGCCGGCGCTGAAGCTCATCAGCCAGGGGCAGGACTACTGGTACTACCGCACGCTGCCACTGAAGGGCTATGGCGCCGTCATGGCGAAGCACATCCGGCTGCTGGAGGCGGAGGGCCATCGGCCTCTCCTCGCCCGCTTCGGCATGCGCATTTACATCTACGCCACGGGCGTGACGCCCATCGGCGCGGGCAAGCCGCCGGGGGCGTAGCGCGAGAGCGGGGCCGCCGAGACCCTTCGCTGCGGCTCAGGGTGACGGGTGAAGAGGCGTGACGCCCATCGGTGCGGGCAAGCCGCCGGGGGCATAGCGCGAGAGCGGGGCCGCCGAGACCCTTCGCTGCGGCCCAGGGTGACAGGTGAAGAGGCGTGACGCCCATCGGTGCGGGCAAGCCGCCAGGGGCGTAGCGCGAGAGCGGGGCCGCCGAGGCCCTTCGCTGCGGCTCAGGGTGACAGAACAGGAGCGTGACGCCGAATCGGCGCGGGCAAGCCGCCGGGGGCGTAGCGCGAGAGCGGGGCCCCTTCAGCGCACGGCGGCAGAGGGGCGACGCAGCCGCGCCAGCGCCTCTTGCAGGTCCGGCGGCAGGGGCGACTCGAACTCCACCTCGCGCCCGCCCAGCGGCATCGCGAAGGCCAGCTTCCAGGCGTGCAGGAACTGGCGCCCCACAAGCTCTGAACGCCGCCCGTACGTAGCGTCCCCCGCGACCGCGTGTCCCATAGCCGACAGGTGAACGCGGATCTGGTGCGTCCGCCCGGTCACGGGCTCGACCTCGAGCAGCGCGTAGCCCGGGAACTCCTCGCGCACACGGTACCGCGTGACCGCCTCGCGGCCGTCCGCCACCACGGCCATCTTCTTGCGGTTCCTGGGGTGCCTGCCGATGGGCGCCTCCACCACGCCTTCGCGCGGCTGCGGCGTGCCGTGCACCAGGGCCAGGTAGGTCTTGTGCATCTGCCGCTCCTTCAGCTGCCGCTGCAGCGCCCGCAGCGCGCGGGCGTTTCTGGCCACCACCATCAGGCCGGAGGTATCTTTGTCCAGGCGGTGCACGATGCCGGGCCGCAGCGCCTGTCCGGAACGAGCCCCAGGGCTCCCGGCCATCCCCTTCAGGTCCGGGCAGGCGGCCAGCAGCGCGTTCACCAGCGTGCCGCTGGGATGGCCGGGGGCGGGGTGCACCGTCAGTCCCGGCGGCTTGTCCACTACCAGCAGATCAAAGTCCTGGTAGATTATCGTCAGAGGGATGTCTTCCGGGGCAAGCTCCAGGTTCTGCGGCGGCGGGATGGTCACCGCCACGGCCTCGCCGGCCTGCACCTGCCTGGAGGGGCTGGCCGGACGTCCGTTCACCGTGATCAGGCCGTCGTCTATCAGCCTGCGGGCGTGGCTGCGCGAAAGCTCCTTGCAGCGGCGAGCGATGAAGACGTCCAGCCGCTCACCGGCGCGGTCGGCGGTGAGCTCAAGCGTCTTCATGGGAGGCGGGGGGCGGGCGCGCCCCGGGCGCCAGGAAGACGTAGCCCAGGATGATAACGGCGGCGCCCACGGTGATGGATGAATCGGCCACGTTAAAGGCCGGCCACATGGGAAAGTCGATGAAATCGGTCACCCGGCCCAGCCGGATGCGGTCTATCAGATTGCCGGCCGCGCCGCCCAGCAGCATGCCGATGGCGACCGGCACTACCAGGTGATCGAAGGGCGGGTAGCGGTAGTAGAGGTATACCGCGGCGAGGCCGATGACGCTCATCAGGATGAGGAAGGACGTCTGGTCCTGGAGGACACCGAAGGCGGCGCCGGTATTAGTGACATAACGTATGCGCACCGGCCAGTCCGGGTCGGGCCAAGCCTCACCGCGGGCCAGGGAACCGCGCACGAGCGCCTTCGTGAGCTGGTCCAGCCCCACGACGAGGGCCCCCGCTGCCCAGAAGAGCATCCCCCGGGTCCAGGGATGCGGTGGTTTGTGGCGCGGCGGGTCCGCCGTCTGTAGAGATTGCATTCGCTTCGATGATAGCATGTGGCCCGCCGCCGTCCGCACATTCGCGCAGCTTGTCTTTGGCCTGAGACTTTGTCACCCCTTAACTGGTCTGTGATTCTGTCACCTTATGAGGGAGACAATCACGTTGAACCGCAAGGAACAGACAAGAGGGAAGGTACTGACAATAGTCCTGGAAGGGAGGTGCACG
>JAUSFE010000088.1 GCA_030649945.1 Dehalococcoidia bacterium
GATGGCGTAGACATCGAAGCCGCTCAAGCTAGCAATCCCTCAGCACACCGTTTCAGGACCCTACCCAGGCCTATTCCCCCAGCAGCCGGGATAGGGACACGGGCTCCAGGCCGCGGGCCCTGAGGCCGGAGATCTCGGCATCCAGCATTTCTGCCGTCTGCGAGCTGTCCCCGTGCATGACGATGATAGCTCCGGGCGAGGACTGGTTAATAACGCGGTCCCGGATGGTCGCTGCAGGCAGCTCCGGTCTCCAGTCGGCGCTATCCAGGGTCCAGTAGATGCTGCGGTAACCCAGGCGGGACATCAACCCAAGCACTCGGGCGTCACGCGCCCCGAAGGGAGGCCGGAACCAGGGCTTGGGGCTCTTCCCGGTGGCCTTTTGCAGGGCTGCCTCCGTTCGAGATATCTCGTTCATGATCTCCTGGTCCGAGATCGTGGTGAAGTCAGGGTGAGAGAAGGAATGATTGCCCGGCTCGTGGCCCAGATCCAGGATGCGGCGAGAAAGGGCCGGGTTGGCCTCCACCCACTGGCCCGTGAAGAAGAAGGTGGCCTTTATCCCGTTCTTGGCCAACGTGTCCAGGATAGCCGGGGTGCTCGTCGCCCCGCTGCCCAGGTCGAAAGTGAACCCCACCTGGGGTCCCGCCGGTCCGTGGACTATCTCGGTAGCCGTGCCCGGCTTGGAGGCCGCCGGCGGTGGGGGCGCAGGCGTTGCCGTAGGAGTCGCAGTCGCTGCAGATGTCGGCGTCGCCATTGGAGCCGCAGTCGCAGCAGACGCCGGCGCGGTCCCCGGCGCCAGGTAGACCTGAATCGCTTGAGCCAGTCCCTGGGCGATGGCTTCGAGGACAGCCGGGTCTTTGAGCAGCCCGGCCTCATACTCGTTGGTCATGAAAAGAGGTTCCACCAGCACACCTGGCATTTCACCCGGCCGTATAATCTTGGGAGTCTCAGGACCGAGGGTCATGAGATGCCCGTAGGGCTTGCCCAACACGGAATCGTCCTGCACACCCCTGTCCAGCACCTCGGCTCCGGTGGCCCGCAGCCGGTCGATGATAGCCTGCTGCGCCAGCCCGGCCAGGCGCCGGTTCTGATCGGCGAAGGGCCGGTCAGAACAATAATATGTGGCTGTGCCTCGTGCGGCGGGGGAATCGAAGCCGTTGAAATGGATGCTGACAAGGAGGTCGGCGCCGGCCTCGCCGAGGCGGTCCAGTCGGGCCTGGATATCGTCGGCGTCGTCAACGGCGCCGTCACCGTTGCGGTCGCCTCCCGCAGCGCCCATGGCCACGTCACCGTCCCGGTCCAGGACGATGCCCAGGCCCTGAGCCTGCAACAGCTCTCGAAGACGCCGCGCCACGGCCAGGGTCAGGTCCTTCTCGGCCAGGTCCACCACGCCCTGTGGGTCACGGTGCACAGCGCCAGGGTCGGGGCCTCCGTGGCCGGCGATGACGCCGATCAGCGGGTGGACAGCGTCTACGCCCTTTGGAAGCTCGTCCGAAGAGAGAACTTCGCCGGCCGGCAGCGCCGAGGGAGCTGGCGCAGGAGCCGGAGCGGCGTCGATCACGGGTCCATCGGCAGGCCCCGACGCTGCTTCAGGCGCGGGGATATCGGCAACAGGCAGGGACAGAACGGGCCCGGCGCAAGCCATGAGTACCGGCGCCAGCAACAGCAATAAGACGGCTACAGGGGGTGTCCCCCTGAACGTAACAAAGCGCCGAAGGCGCA
>JAUSFE010000103.1 GCA_030649945.1 Dehalococcoidia bacterium
ACCTGCTGCTGATGGCGGCGGGGCCGGAGGCGCTCACCTCGCGCGTGCTGGACGCGCTGCGGCGGCGGATGGCGGAGGAGCGCGGCCTCGCCGACCCGACCACGCTGGCGGTCCTGTTCATCACGCAGTTCCCGCTGTTCGAGTGGGATGCGGCAGCCGCGCGCTGGAGCGCCGTCCACCACCTGTTCACCGCCCCCTTCGTCGAGGACCTGCCGCTGCTGGAGCGCGACCCCGACGCGGTGCGCTCGCACGCCTACGACATCGTCTGCAACGGGCAGGAGATCGGATCGGGCTCGATCCGCATCCACTCCCGCGACATCCAGCTGGCCGTGCTGCGGACGCTGGGCATCGGGCTGGAGGAGGCCACGCTGAAGTTCGGGCACATGCTGGAGGCGTTCACCTTCGGTGCGCCGCCCCACGGCGGCATTGCTCCCGGCATCGACCGCACGGTGGCGCTCTTCGCGGGCGAGCGCGACATCCGCGAGGTGATCGCCTTCCCCAAGACGAAGTCCGCCTCCGACCCGATGACCGGCGCCCCCTCGCCGGTGTCTCCGCAGCAGCTCGCCGAGGTGCACATCGCGCTCGACGAGGCGGCGCGACTGGCGCTGGAGGAGCGGGCGGGGGAGGCCGTGGGGGACGAGGACGAGGCCTAGCTGTACTGACCACACACCTGCGAGACACCTGACATGGTCTGGGTCTCCCGCGAGACTTGGGGTTGAAGAGCACCCGAGTCGAGCAGGAGACCCAGATGTGTGATCCTACCCAGCCCGCGGCGCGGATGCGCTATTCATTTGAGTCCCGCTGTCGGGCTGTCGAGGCGCTGGCCGGCGGACAGTCCGTCGGTACGGTGGCGCGAGTCCAGGGCGTGAGCCGCGCCACCGCCTACCGCTGGTGGAACCGCTATCGGGCCGAGGGCTGGGCCGGGCTGCGGGATCGCCCGTGTACCCCGCATCGCCAGCCGCGCCGGTTCTCGGCAGCGGTCGAAGCGCGGATCGTGGAAGCCCGCGACGGCAGCGGCGACGGCCCGTTGACACTTGCCATGAAGCTCGGCCTCGCGGCGTCTTCGGTGGGGAAGGTGCTGCGGAGGATGGGACGCTCCCGACGCCCGAGGCCGCCGCGCCCGCCGGTGCTTCGCTACGAACGCGAACGTCCCGGCGAGTTGCTGCACCTAGACACCAAGAAACTCGGGCGATTCTGGCAGGTCGGCAAGCGGGTCTTGGGGGACGGGGTGCACCGGAATCGCCATGCGGGATGGCAGTATCTCCACGTCGCTATCGATGACCACAGCCGCCTCGCCTACGCCGAGGTGCTGCCTTCCGAGCGGCAGGCGGATGCCGTCGCCTTCCTCAGGCGCGCCCTGACCTGGTACCGCGAGCAGGGGATCATCGTGGAGGCGCTGCTCACCGACAACGGCGGCGTCTATCGCTCGCACACGTTCCGCGCGGCCCGCATCGCGGCCGGGCTGGCCCACCTGCGCACCCGGCCGTACAGGCCGCGGACGAACGGGAAGGCGGAGCGCTTCATCCAGACGCTGCTGAGACAGTGGGCCTACCGCTACGCCTACCCGACCAGCACCCACCGCACGCGGGCCCTGTCGGGCTGGTTGCGGTGGTACAACCGACGCAGACCTCACGCCTCGCTCG
>JAUSFE010000116.1 GCA_030649945.1 Dehalococcoidia bacterium
TGTGCCCGGGCGGCGGCTCGGCTGCCTGTGAGGGGTGGAAATTTTTGCCGTCGGTGACGTACGCGTCGGACTTCGGAGGGGCGGAGCTTGCGGCGCTTGGGCAGCGTGTGCCGGGCGGTTTCCCGCACCATTTCCTGCGCCCATTGTTCGGCGTCGCCGGCCAGACCGCAGCCCCAGTCTTGGAGTCGCGTTTGCAGGATCCGCCGCGCCTGACTGAAGGAGCAGGTCTTGATCCCTTCCTCCAAGCGTTCCCCGGCACTCCACATGACGGCCCGCACCAGGCTGTAGGCCAGCAGGCCGGCGTAAAACTCCTTGCGCGCCATCTGCGGAGTGCTCACGTCCAGTTCGGCCATTTTCAGCTGGGTCTTAACCGAACGAAAGTGCAGTTCGGCCTGCCAGCGCTGTCCATACCAGGCCACCAGCAGTGCCACGGGATAATCGTTGACCGGGAGGGTCGTGAACAGCCACAGGTCGATATAGCGCCCCGCTTTGAGCAGGCGCACGTAAATCAAGCGTCCGGTCACGGCCTTGCGTGCGGTGTCTGGCGCAACCTGGTCGTGCCGGCTGGGCTGCCACTGCAAGGCGCGATCTTCGCCGCTTTGCATCGGCCGGCCGGCGCACAGCTTGCGGGCCCGGGTTTTGGTCAGGCGTACCACCACGTCCTGCTGATGGCGGACCGCCTTCGCCACGACGCTCCACACGCCGAAGTTGCGGTCGCCGATCCACACCGTGAACGCCCGTGCCTGCGCCATCAGGGCCCAGGCGAGGGCCTGCTCGCTGTGCTGCACCGGTCCGCTGATGGCGCTCAAAATCGCGCCGCTGCGGGCGCAAAAGCCCACCAGGATGCGCATGAGGCACCAGTCGCTCGGGCCCTTTTTGTTGCCCGCCGGCGGGAACTCCCGCACCAGTTCCGGGGTGGCCAGGATCGCGAGCGTGCTGCCATCGAGCAACTGACGGGTGCGGCCGGCCGGGCCCGGCCGGCACCGCGGCGCCGACTCGTATCCGACCTGCTTACACAGCAGCGTCCCCAGGTGCGCCAGCGCCGCCACCAGCAACTCCAGGGGCAGCCGTTGTCGCGCCTGGTTGTAGGCGCCGGTCTTGGTCGAGCGCACCCGGGTGGACAGCTTGCGGCCGCGCCGCCCCAGGCGGTCCGCGCCGCCCTGCCGCACGTCGGTCACCACCGCCGCCAGCGTCGAATCGAAGCTCAAGCGCTGATAGATCAGATACCACAGCGTGACGCGCAGCGAGAAGATGCGCTGGTAAAAGCGCCGGGCGGTCCCTTGCTTGCCCACCGGGCACTCGGACGATTGCTGCCACCGAGCGATCCAACGGTTGGAAAACAGCAACGCAAACATCTCCAGCATCAGGGACACGGCCGGTGACAGGGTGATCATCGCCCACCTCCCGCCGTGCCGGCCACGCCCAGGCGCCGGCGAAACTCACGGTGCAGCGGATAGACCCACACCGCTTTGCGCGACGCCTCCGCGCGGTGCTGCTTTTCCTGGCGCGTGCGGCCGGTGGTCGCACCGACCGGCTGCCAGTTGGCGGCCCGATACGCTGTGCCGGCAAAGCGGCCCGTTTCCACGAACGTCTCCAACAGCTCCAGCGGCCAGCCGTGTTGCGCCCGCCAGTCCCGGGCGATCCGGCGGGTCAGCCCGCTCAACACATGGCTCGCCAGCTGCGGCACGCGCACCCACGGCAAGAGGAGAAACCGGCTGTGATTGGCGATGCGCGACAGGCCCGCCACGCGCACGGGCGCGCTCCAGCCGATATAACGGTCGCGCGCCGCGCATTGCCAGGCGGCGGCTCCGACCAGGTGCACCGCCAGATCGCGCCCGCCGGCATCTTGCACCAAGTAAAGCAGGTGCGATCCCACCGGCCGGTTGCAGCCCAGATAATGATAATCCCGCAGGCATGCCAGGGCACGCGCTCGCTCGGTCGAACCGTGCCCGGCCAGGTGCCACTGCAACGGCTGCAAGCGGGCGAGGCTGCCCGCGATGGGCTCGGCGGGAGCTGGCGGGGCCGGCCGGATTGCGCTCGGCCCCAGTCCCCAGGGATGGCGGCGGTTGGCGGCGCGCACCTCCGGCAGCCGCAGGCCGTGGCTTTCGGCCAATTTGAGCAGCAAGCTGCGCGCGGCAAATGTCTTGAGCTGCCCCAAAGCGGTCCGCCACTCCCAGCGCTCGCACAGATCTTTGGCGACACGATGCCGGCTCCACTCCGGGTGGGCGTCGATGCGTTGCTGCAACGCGAGCAGTTCGGCGTCCGAAAAACGCCGTCCCTGCACGCTCAGGACGATATCATGAGTAACCATCGCTGCAGCGTGCAGAAGGCGCGACCGTAAGTCCCGCAAAAAATGAGTGCCCCGACGTTTTTTCACCCCGCAAAGCCAGCCGAGCCGCCGCCCGGGCACACGATCTCGCAACGAAATCTATGTGACATTGGGTGCCCCCACCCCGCTGTTCTTGGTTTCGAAGCGCATGCCTCGCGGGGTGGGGGCACCCCGCCTCCAAGAGGGGCGTCCTGCGATGCGGAGCGACTCTGCAACTCAACAAAGTAATACTAGTCCCCGATCCAAACGAGGTCGCCCGTGCGGACTTCCTCGTAAAGTTCGATGATGTCGAGATCGCGCATGAGCACGCAGCCGGAACTCAGGGGCTGGCCAATCCGTTCGGCGTGGTTGGTGCCGTGGAGATAAACGTAGCGCCCGTAGGTGTCGACCTCGCCCCCGCGATTCACCCCGGGCTCGAGCCCGCGCAGCCAAAGGAT
>JAUSFE010000125.1 GCA_030649945.1 Dehalococcoidia bacterium
CGTGCACCTCCCTTCCAGGACTATTGTCAGTACCTTCCCTCTTGTCTGTTCCTTGCGGTTCAACGTGATTGTCTCCCTCATAAGGTGACAGAATCACAGACCAGTTAAGGGGTGACAAAGTCTCAGGCCAAAGACAAGCTGACCGGCGCGGCCTTGACCGCTCGCCGGGCCTCTGCTATTCTGCTGCCAGTCACGGGCCACTGGAGGTTTCGCATGCTGCCCGCACGACCCGCACTCCTCGCCTCGTTCGCACTCCTGGCCCTCGCGGCTCTCGCCGTCGTGGCCGCCATCGTTCCCGGCGGCGGGCGACCGGCCGCGGCCGCCACCTTCACCGTCACGAAAACCGCCGATACCGCCGACGGCGCCTGCAATGCCGACTGCTCGCTGCGCGAGGCGATTATCGCCGCCAACGCTTCCGCCGATGCCGACACCATCAGCCTGCCCGCCGGCGCCTACAACCTCACCCGCGCTGGCACTAACGAGGACCTTGCCGCCACGGGCGACCTCGACATCGCGGGCGGCAGCGCCTCGGGCGGCCTCACCATCAACGGCGACGGAGCCGTCACCACCATCATTGACGGGGGAGACCTCGACCGCGTATTCCACGTCAAGTCGGGGGGGGCGGTCAGCATCTCCGGCGTGACCATCCAGAACGGCAGTGGTGGCGAGGGCGGCGGCATCTACAACGTTGGCACCCTGACTCTCACCAACAGCACCGTCAGCGGCAACACTGCCCCCAGCAATGGCGGCGGCATCTACAACTACAGCACCCTGACTCTCACCAACAGCACCGTCAGCGGTAACACCGCCCCCGTCAGTGGCGGCGGCATCTACAACTTCAGCGCCACCCTGACGCTCACCAACAGCACGGTGAGCGGCAACACGTCTGGCAGCGACGGCGGCGGCATCTACAACAGCTCCCACAGCTACACCGTCGCGACGATCACCAACAGCACCATCACCAACAACTCCGCCGGCAGCGGGAGTGGCGGCGGCATCGCAAGGGCCGGGAGCACCTCCAACTTCGTCAACTTGAAGAACACCATCGTCGCTAACAGCACCTCTGGCGGGAATTGCCTGGGTACCATGACCTCCAACGGCAACAACCTGGACAGCGGCACGACCTGCGCCCTGACCGGCAGCGGCGACCGCAGCAGCACCAACCCCCTCCTCGGCCCCCTCGCCCTCAACGCCCCGGGCACGACCCAGACCCACGCGCTTCTGCCCGGCAGCCCCGCCATCGACCGCGGGGCCAACTGCGAGGCCGCCGACCAACGGGGCGTGGCCCGTCCCATCGATGGTGACGGCAACGGCACCACCATCTGCGACATTGGCGCCTACGAGGCCCCCGTCCCCCCACCTACGCCAACACCGTCGCCCAGCCCTGCACCTACGCCAACACCGTCGCCCAGCCCTGTGCCTACGCCGACGCCAACGCCCTCGCCGACGCCAACGGGTGAGGAGCGTCTCTGGGGCGACTTCGACTGCCAGAGCGGCATCACCATCGGCGACGCCCAGAAGATCGCCCGCGACCTGGTAGACATCCCCATCACCCAGGGCCCCGGCTGCCCAGCGCCGGGGGCGGAAGTGACGGTGGACGGCACACCCAGGATGTGGGGCGACCTGGACTGCCAGAACGGCGTCACCATCGGCGACGCCCAGAAGACCGCCCGAGATCTGGTAGATTTGCCGGTGAGCCAGGCGGAGGGCTGTCCGGTGCCGGGGGCGGCCGTCCAGGTCCAGCCCTGACCGCCGCCGCCTTGACCGCTCGCGCCATCACCTCATAGACTTGTCCGTAACCATCCGATTCACTGCGGAGATTCGCTTTGTCGTCTTCTGGCCGGCCCATTGCCCTTACGTCACTGGTCTTCCTCGCGGCTCTCGCCGTCGTCTTCGTCTTTCTTCTCCGGCCCGCTGACGCCGCCACCTTCAGCGTCACCGAATTTGACGACCCGGCCCCGGGCGCCTGCGACGCCAACTGCTCGCTGCGCGAGGCGATCATCGCCGCCAACGCCGCCGCCGGCGCCGACACCATCACCCTGCCCGCCGGTCCGTACAACCTCACCATGGCCGGCGTCGGCGACGACGCCGCCGCCACCGGCGATCTCGACATCACGGACAACCTGACCATCAACGGCGCCGGGGCCGCCACTACCATCATCCAAGCATGCGACAGCAGTGGCGGCCCATGCACGGGCGTCGACCGCGTATTCCATGTCGTGTCGGGGACGGTCAGCATCTCCGGCGTGACCATCCGCAACGGCAACACGGCCGGCTTTGCCGGCGGCGGCGGCATCCTCAACAGCGGCACCCTGACCCTCACCAACAGCACCGTCAGCGGTAACTCGGCCAACTATAGCTACGGCGGCGGCATCAACAACGAGTCCGCTGCCACCCTGACGGTCACCAACAGCACCGTCAGCGGCAACACGGCGGGCTGCTGCGGCGGCATCAGCAACTTCGGCACCACCACCTTCACGAACAGCACCGTCAGCGGCAACACGACCACCAGCTACGGCGGCGGCATCTACAAGAGCAGCGGCACGCTGACCCTCACGAACAGCACCGTCAGCGGCAACTCGACTGGCGGCGACGGCGGCGGCATCTACAACTCCGGCGGCACCGCGGAGATCACCAACAGCACGGTGAGCGGCAATACGGCCGATAGCGACGGGAACGGGACCGGCGACGGCGGCGGCATCGCAAGGGTCGGGGGTGCCGTCAACCTGAAGAACACCATTGTCGCCGGCAATATTGACCCCAGCAGCGACCCCGACTGCTTCGGCGCCCTCACCTCCCAGGGTTACAACCTCATTCAGACCGTATCCACCGGTTGTAGCATCGGCGGCGATACCGCCACCAACGTCACCGGCCAGGGCGCGAATCTCGACCTCCTCGCCCTCAACCCCCCGGGCACGACCCAGACCCACGCGCTTCTGCCCAGCAGCCTGGCTATCGACGCCGGGGACAACGCCGGCTGTCCCGCCACCGACCAGCGGGGCGTGGCCCGTCCCCAGGGCAGCGCCTGTGACATCGGCGCCTACGAGTCCCCCTTCTCCGCAGCTACGCCATCGCCCACTCCCTCACCCACGGCATCGCCTTCGCCCACGGAGACGCCTTCACCTTCGCCTACCGCTACCGCTACACCCACCTCTACGGGCGGTCCCACACCCACGCCGACACACACCGCTACCCCCACACCCACCGCGACCGTTACGCCGACGGCCACGCCTACCCCAACGCCGACCGCCACACTTTCCCCAACGCCCGTCGACAGCGGCGGCGCCGGCCGCCTTTGGGGCGACTTCGACTGCTCGGGCGGCATCACCATCGGCGACGCCCAGAAGATCGCCCGCGACCTGGTAGACATCCCCGTCACCCAGGGCCCCGGCTGCCCGGCGCCCGGGGCGGCAGTGACGGTGGACGGCACGCCCAGAGCCTGGGGCGACCTTGACTGCCAGAACGGCGTGACGATCGGCGACGCCCAGAAGACCGCGCGGGACCTGATAGACCTCGCGATTGCGCAGGCGGAGGGGTGCCCGGCGCCGGGAGAGAGTGTGCAGGTGGGCGGTTAGGAATTGGGAACTGGGAACTGGGAATCAAGCGATCAAGCAATCAAGCAGACTGGGCGGGGTGGGGAGGGGCATCTGTGTGCATCTGTGGCTAACGGGGAGGCGGGGTATCCGCGTCGGTCCGCGTTAATCCGCGGCCAACCGAGCGGTGGGGCGCCGCTTTGACCGGCGACCGGGCCTCTGCTATTCTCCATCCGACGTGAGTCGTCCCGGCCCCGGCCGGTGCCGCAGGGAGGTCGTTATGGTTGCTCCGCGTTGGTCGCTCGTCGCCACTGCCCTCGTGGCAGTGGCAGTGCTCATGCTCGCCTCGCTCGGCCCGCTCCTCGGGCCGGCGCAGGCCGCCGCTATCACCGTGAACGAGATGAATGACCAGATCAACTCCAACGGCATGTGCTCCCTGCGCGAGGCCATCATCGGCGCGAATACCAATACGGCCGTGGACGGCTGCACACAGGGCAGCGGAGTAGACACGATCAGCATCCCGGCGGGCACGATTACCCTCACGGTGGCCGGCGCCGACGAAGACGATGCCGCCACCGGCGACCTGGACATCCTGGCAGACGTGACGATCAACGGCGCCGACGCCAGTGCCACGATCATCGACGGCGGCGGCATCGATCGGGTGTTCGAAGTCTACCCGGGGTTCGCCGCTGGATCAGACGTTGTGTTCCATGCCCTGACAATCCAGCACGGGGATGCGGGAATCAGGGCGGGCGGCGGGATCAGCGCAGGCTATTCGTATGTGGGGTCCAACGGCGTGAGGCTTAACGAGGTCGTCGTCACCGGCAACCACGCCATGGACGGCGGGGGTATATACAACGGGAACTCGGCCACGATGACCATCGAAAGCAGTGTAATTAGTCAGAACATTGCGGGCTCCGGGGATATGGGGGGGGGCATTGTCAACGGAGGCACCCTCACTATCACCAACAGCACGGTGAGCGGCAACACCGCCGAGTTCATGGGGGGCGGCATCTTAAACTATGGTGAGATGGCGGTCTCCCAGAGCACCATCGCCGATAACGGCGCACCAGATGGCGGCAACATCCGGAGCACCGGCGGCTCTACGCTGCTAAGGAACAGCATTGTGGCTATGGCCCGGTCCGGGGGGAACTGCTCCGGCGCCATCACCTCGCAGGGCCACAACATCAGCAGCGACGCGAGTTGCTCCCTGAGCGGCGCCGGCGACAGGCCGAACACAGACCCGATGCTGGACCCGCTGGGCGACTACGGCGGGCCCACGCAGACGCACCGCCCGCGGGCCGGGAGCCAGGCGATCGACAACGGCAGCCCCGACTGCCCGCCGCCGGCGACGGACCAGCGCGGCGTCACGCGTGCCCAGGGGGCAGCCTGCGACATCGGCGCCTTCGAGGTGGAAGCCGCCAGCCCGACAGCCACCGACACCGCGTCCCCAACTGCCACTGCGACGGCGGCAGCGACGGCCACGCCTACTCCAACGGCTACGGCCACTACGGCTACGGCCACGCCTACCCCAACGGCTACGGCGACGCCGACCCCCACGGCAACGCCGACGCCGAGCGGAGAGCCGACGCCTTCCCCAACGCCCACGGCCACGCCCGTGGGCCTGCTGTGGGCTGATACGGACTGCAGCGGCAGCGTGACCATCGGCGACGCCGTGAAGATCGCCCGCGCACTGATTGAGCTGCTCATCCTGCAGGAGACGCCGTGCTTCTCGGTGCGCGCGGCCGTATCCGTCGATGGCGTCGGCCGCCGGTTCTCGGACGTCGATTGCAACGAAGTTGTGGCCATCGGCGATGCCCAGAAGATCGCGCGCGACCTGATTGACCTGCCGATCACGCAGGAGGAGGGCTGCCCGCGGCCCGGCGACAGCGTGCAGATGACGCCGGAGTAGTGAGGACGCGGGCGATCAGGCAAGCAGGCAAGCAAGCAATCAAGCAAACCAGGCGGGGTGGGGTGGGGCATCTGTGCGCATCTGCGGCCATCCGTGTCATCTGTGGCTAACGGGGAGGCGGGGTATCTCCATCCGTGGCTGAAACGGGGGCGCGCGGCGGCGCCTAACGCAAAGCCAGGCGTTGACCCGGCTCTCACACGCTCGCTATGATGCGCGGCGTGACCCGCACCCTGCCGCTTGCCGCGCTCGCCGCCCTCCTGCTGGTGCTCGCCGGGGGCTCAGCCCGGCCTGCCCTGGCGGCCACGACCCTCACCGTGACCCGCAGCGACGACCCGGCGCCGGACGGCTGCGCCACGAACGGCTGCACGCTGCGGGAGGCGATGCTGGAGGCGCAGGCGGGCGACACCATCGCCTTCGCTATCCCCGGCGCCGGCCCGCACGTCATCCAGCCCTCAACGGCGCTCCCGAACCTGGGCGGCGGCATCACCATAGACGGCTACACGCAGTCCGGCGCCTCGCCCAACACCAGCGCGGCCTGGGAGGGCGGGAACGCCGTCCTCCAGGTGGTTCTGGACGGCGGCCTCATCCCGGATAGCCAGGAGGCCTCCGGCATCCTCATCAGCGGCCGGGACGTGCGCATTCGCGGTCTCGCCATCCGGGGCTTCGACCAGGAAGGCGTCTACGTTAGCGGCTTTGGCAGCGCGGTGATTCAGGGTAACTACATTGGCGAAGGCGGCGGCGCGCCGGCCGGCAACGGCACGTCCGGCATCTGGATCAACAGCGACCACGCGGGCAACGTTGCCGGGGGCGCCTCCCCGGCGGACCGCAACGTCGTCTCGGGGAACGGGGGCGCCGGCCTGCTGGTCACGGGGGCCGGCGCTGTCTCCGTGCTGGGCAACTTCATCGGCACGGACCCCGCGGGGGCGGAGGCGGCGCCAAACGGCGGAGCGGGCATAGACCTGCGCGGCGGGCCCAACAGCACCATCGGCGGCGCGGGCCCCGGCGCCGGAAACCTCCTGTCCGGAAATGCCGCGGAGGGCCTCCGCATGTCCGCCAACTCGCCCGGCTCCGGGGTGTTCGGCAACCGCATCGGCACGGACGCGGAAGGACGTCTGGCTGTGCCTAACCAGGGACCGGGCATGACGATCGGGGCCGCCGGCGTCGCCATCGGGGGCGCCGCGCCGGGCGCCGGCAACATCGTATCTGGGAACGCCGGCCCGGGGATCGTGCTCGCCGGGGCGGACGCGGCCAACATGAACCTGCGCGCCAACCTCATCGGCACGAAGGCGGGCGGCAGCGCGCCCCTGGGCAACGGCGGCCACGGCGTCTTCCTGGACCAGGGCGCCCACGACGATACCATCGGCGCGGAGGACCCGGCCAGCCAGAACACCATTGCCTTCAACGGCGGCGACGGCGTCGCGCTCAGCGCCTCCGCCGGCCTCAACAACTACATCGACCCCAACGTCACGCATTCGAACGAGGGGCTGGGCACCGACCTGCTGGACGACGGGCTGACCGGCAACGACGAGAAGGACACCGACAGCGGCCCCAACGACTTGCAGAACTTCCCGGTGCTGACCTCGGCCACGGGCGGCTCGCAGGTGACCGTGGAGGGGACTCTGAACAGCACGCCGAACCGTGCCTTCAACCTGTTCTTCTTCTCGAATCTGGAGTGCGACCCATCCGGCTATGGGGAAGGGCGCACCTTCCTGGGCCAGACGGTCGTCGTCACCAGCACTACCGGCGACGCTGCGTTCGTCCGCAAGCTGCCCTCGGCCGTCCCGCCCGGCCAGTTCATCACGGCTACCGCCTCCAACCCGGAGAGCAGCTCCGAGTTCTCGCTCTGCCTCGCGGTCTCGCCCCCGCTGATACGCCACGGCGACATCCGCTGCGACGGCGTCATCAGCATGGGCGACGCCGTGGGCCTTCTCCGCCGTCTCGGCGGCGTCCGCGCTGCCCTGCCCGGCGGCGCCTGCCCCGGCGCGGGCTCACCCGTGGACTCGCCTGACTCCATCGTCCGCCTCTGGGGCGACATCGATTGCGATGGGGTCCTGACGGCGCGCGACCCGCTGCAGCTCCTGCGCTACCGCACCGGCCTCTCCGTCTCGCTGGCGCCCGGCTGCCCCGCCATCGGCTCGCCCATCACGGTCTCGGAGTCGCTGCGCGGCGGCGTCCTCGCCACCTTCCTCGTCGTCGATGAGCAGTTCCGCGTCTGGGTGACCAACGCGGCCATCGGCCAGCTGTTTGACCTGCAGGCGGGGCGGAGCAGCGCCAGCATCCCCGCCGGGCGCATCGTCGCGGGCCCCGGCCAGGCGGGCCACAACGCCCCCTGGAGCTGGCACCTGGACCCGGAGCAGGTGCAGATGGCCGAGGTTACCATTGAGGTCTGCGACGCCAGGCCGTCTTACGTGGAGGAGAACCTGGGCTACTTCCTGGACACGCTCGGCACGTACTGCCCCTGGTCCGCGCAGCTGGCCTCGCTGGTGGACTACCGCTGACGCTATGCCCCGCGCGCGCCGCCGCTGTCACCCGCCGGACGCCTGCCACCCCGCGGGGCGGAGGGGCTAGGGCCATGGACCTGGGTCTGCGCGATAAGGTCGCGGTGATCGCCGGCGGCTCGCGCGGCATCGGCAAGGCCACGGCGCTGGTGCTGGCGCAGGAGGGCTGCCGCCTGGTGCTGGGCGCGCGCGGCGAGGACGCCCTGCGCGAGGCCGCGGCCGCAGCGCAGGCCGCCGGCACGGAGGTGCTGCCCGTGGCCGGCGACCTCACCCGCCCCGATGACGCCGGGCGCCTGATCGAGGCCGCCGCCGGGCGCTTTGGCCGCATCGACATCCTGGTCAACAGCATCCACTTCTCCGCCGGCGGCGACGAGGACGAAGTCTGGCGCGAGTCGTTCGATGTCCTCTTCCTGCCGGCCGCCAGGCTCACGCGGCTGGTGGTACCGCACCTGCGGCGGGCCGGCGGCGGCGCCATCGTCCACGTCTCCTCCATCTGGGGGCGGGAGGCCGGCGGCCAGCCGGGCTACAACGCCATGAAGGCCGCCCTCATCAGCCACGCCAGGGCCATGGCCACGCGCCTGGCGCCGGACAACATCCGCGTGAACACGGTGGCGCCGGGCTCCATCAGCCACCCGGGCGGCTCCTGGTGGCGGCGCCAGCAGGAGGACCCGCAGGGCATGGCCCGCTTCGTGCAGGAGAACATCCCCATGGGCCGCTTCGGGACGGCGGAGGAGGTGGCGAACGTCATCGCCTTCCTCTGCTCGCCGCGCGCCTCCTGGGTCACCGGCGCCACCGTCGTCGTAGACGGCGGCCAGAGCCGGACGAACATCTGACCCTCACCCCCCAGCCCCCTCTCCCACTTCGTGGGCGAGGGGGGGAAGGGTTCCCTTTCCCCCTCTCCTCCCGTACGATATACGCCGCTATGCCCTCTACCGGCGTCCTTCCGGGCAAGGATTCCCTGGCGAACCTGCGCGTGCTTGACCTCTCGGACGGCATCGCCGGCGCCTACTGCACCAGGCTCTTCGCCGGCTATGGGGCGGACGTGCTCGTGCTGGAGCCTCCGGGGGGCCACGCGCTGCGACGCCACGGCCCCTTCGCCGGCGGCCCGCCGCACCGGGAGACAGGCGCCGCCTGGCTGTACCTGGCCGCAAACAAGCGCAGCGTCACGCTGGACATCCAGACGGCAACCGCCCGCCGCCTCTGCCGGCGCATGGTGGAGGAGGCGACTATCATCGTCGAGAGCTTCCCCCCGGGCCGCCTGGCCGCGCTGGGCCTGGGCCTCGAGGAGCTGCGGGCCATCAAGCGCCGCATCGTCCTGCTGTCCATTACTCCCTTCGGCCAGAGCGGGCGCCACGCGCAGTGGAAGGCCACCAACCTGACGTCGTTCGCGTCCGGGGGACAGATGTCGCTGACGGGCGAGCCGGACCGCGAGCCGCTGGTCAACGGCGGCTACCAGGCGGAGTGCCAGGCCGGCCTGCAGGCCTTCGCGGCGGGCGCGACGGCCGCCGTCAACGCCGACGCGCTGGAAGTGCCGCAACAGGTCGATATCTCCGCCCAGGAGTGCATGGCCTCCGCCCTGGAGCTGTACCTGTCCTGGTGGGCCTATCTCAAGCGCGATATCTCTCAGCGCAAGGGCAACGTCCTTTCCGCGATGGTCGGCATCTATCCGGCGGCGGACGGCTATCTTGGGTTCCACATCATGCCCCGCAACTGGCCCTGGTTCGCCCGCGCCATCGGCCGCCCGGACCTCATCGAGGACTCCAGGTTTAAGGACAACTACTCGCGGCTGCAGAACAACGACGAACTGGAGGCGATCATCTACGAATGGTCCGGCCGGCAGAGCGCGCAGGAGGTCTACCGACAGGCCGGCGCCGCCCGCGTCCCGGTCGCCTTCGTCCACACCATCGGCGACCTGCTGGCCTCGGAGCAGCTGCAGGAGCGCGGGTACTTCCAGGCCATCGCTCACCCGGTCGCGGGGCAGCAGACGTACGCCGGCGCTCCCTTCCGCCTGTCCGCCGTGGACTGGCAGCCCGGCCGGGCGCCGCTCCTGGGCGAGCACAACGAGGAGTTCTACTGCGGCGAGATGGGCCTGAGCGGCGCAGATCTCTCGCGGCTGCGCGCGGCCGGGGTGGTATGAAGGTAATCCTGGACCGCAGCCTGAAGGCTGCGGCATCGAGGACGGAGGATGCCCCACCGTTCAGGATGGGGTAACAATCCGCATGTACCGCCTGCCGCTGCACGGCGTCCGCGTGCTGGACCTGACCATGGCCTGGGCGGGGCCCTACGCCACGCGGCTGCTCGCGGATATGGGCGCGGAGGTCATCAAGATCGAGGCCGTGGGCAACTGGGACCTCCTGCGCACGTATACCGGCCAGCCCCCCAGCGTGGAGCGCGTCTGGGACAAATCGCCATACTTCAACCACATGAACCGCAACAAGTACGGCTGTGCGCTGGACCTCTCGCTGCCGCGGGGCCGGGAGCTCTTCCTGCGCCTCGTTCCCCATGCGGACGTGGTCATCGAGAACTTCCGGGCGGAGGTTATGGACAACCTCGGGCTCACTTTCGAAGTGCTGGCGCAGGCGAACGACCAGATCATCGTCGTCTCCATGCCCGGGCACGGTAAGAGCGGGCCGGAACGCGACTACGTGGCCTACGGCACGAACGTGGAGCAGCTCTCCGGCCTCTGCCACCTCACCGGCTACCCGGACGGCCCGCCGCAGAAGACCGGCATCAGCTACGGCGATCCCACGGCAGGCGTCGCCGCTGCGGGCGCCGTGGCCCTGGCGCTGTGGGACCGGCGGCGCACCGGGCGCGGGCAGTACATTGAAGTGGCGCAACGCGAGAACCTGACCAACATGATCGGCGAGCAGGTCCTGGCGTACCTTATGACCGGCCGCGAGCCGCGCCGCCGGGGCAACCGCCATTCCTCCATGGCCCCGCACGGCTGCTACCGCTGCGCTGGAGACGACGCGTGGGTGACGGTGGCCTGCGAGAATGACGCCCAGTTCGCGGCGCTCTGCGCGGTGATGGGCCGCCCGGAGCTGGCCCGCGACAAGCGCTTCGCGGACGTGGTCTCGCGCTACCGGCGCCAGGATGAACTGGACGCGGTCATAGCCGGCTGGACGGGGGGACGCCCGCCGCAGGAGGCGGCCGAGGCGCTGCAGGCTGCGGGTGTGCCGGCAATGCCGGTGCTCCGCGTGCCTGACGTCTTCGCGGACGGGCACCTGCGGGAGCGCGGCTTCTTCGAGCCGGTATCGCACGCCGTGGCCGGTGTCTGGGAGATGGAGGGCCCGCACTGGCACATGAGCGAATCGCCGGGACACATCCGCATCCCGCCGCCCGCCTTCGGCGAGCACAACGACTACGTCTTCCGCACGCTGCTGGGCCTGAGCGACGGGGAGATCGAGTCGCTGAGGGCGGAAGGGATTACCGGCGACGCGCCGGACTGGTCCGTGCACGAGTGATGCCCTCCGAAGGTAGCGCGGGGCTTTCAAGCCCCGCGAACCTCGCCGGCACTTGAAAGTGCCGAGCTACATGCACGATAGTCCCTAGACCCCCGTAGAAACCCCGATAATCCGGCCGATGGCGAACGTCATCGCCGCCGCCACCGCGCCCAGGCCCAACTGCCGCAGCCCGCTGAGCCAGGCGCTGCGGCCCGTGAACAGCGACAGCGAAGCGCCCACGCCGAACAATGCGACAGCGCTGAGCGCCGCGCTTGCCACCACGAACCCGATCGAGACGGTGCTCCCGCCGGCGGCGAAGACGAACGGGATCACGGGGATCACGGCGCCGGTGACAAACGTCAGGAACGAGCCGATGGCCGCGCCCCACGGCGATCCCAACACGCCCGGGTCCAGGCCCAGCTCCTCCCGCACCAGCGTGTCCAGTGCAATCTGCGGGTTCTCCATCAGCCGGGCGGCCATCGCCTCCGCCTCCGCCTGCGGCAGGCCCTTGGCGCGGTAGATGAGGGCCAGCTCACGCTCTTCCTCCTCGGGCATCGCCTCCAGCTCCGCCTTCTCCAGCCCTATCTGGCGTTCGAACATCTCACGCTGCGCCCGCATGGACACGTACTCACCGGTGCCCATGGAGAAGGCGCCCGCCAGCAGGCCAGCGATCCCGGCCAGCAGCACGAACTTGCCTTCAGTCTGGGCGCCCGCGAAGCCCATGACCAGCGAGGCGTTGGAGACGAGGCCATCGCTGACCCCGAAGACGCTGGCGCGCAGGGTGCCGCCGCCGCCCGTCCGGTGCCACTTCTCGCGGGAGGCGATGGCCTCGGCCGGCTCTGCATCGCCGCGCTCCATCCGGGCCAGCGTCTTGCGGTGCGCGCGCTCGTCGGGGGCGATGGCCTGCCCCGCTTCGCCCTGGGCCATGTAGGCGCCGTAGGCCCCGGCCTCCATGTTCCGCACCATGGGCAGGACGGAGCGGACGCCGAAGCGGCGGGCGGTCCAGCCGATAAGGCGTATCTTCAGGCTGGGGCCGTGCTCCCGCGGCTGGACGCCGGCCTCCAGCAGCTTCTCGCGCCAGACCTGCGCGTGGCGCTCCTCCACCTCCGCCAGCTCCTCGAAGATCGCCCTGCGTTTCGGGTCGGGCTCCGCCTGCGCCAGCAGGAGATAGACGGCGATGCCGTCTATCTCGTCGTCCAGGTTCTGCTGGTAGCGGTGGACCTCTTCGGCGTTCGCGCGGGGCGCCGTCTCATGGCTGGTCACGGCCCTATCTTAGCGCAAGAGCCTGTCACCCTGACGAAGGAAGGGTCTGTCTGCGTATCCGGCCCCTTGAACGAAGTACGGCCGAGACACAAGCAAACGCCAGGCTGCGGCGAAAGCAGTGCCTCGCCCGGACGTTTGCCCCCCACCAGATTCCTTCGCGAAGATGCGTGGTCACGCGTCGCGGGCGTGGCCGGCGCTCAGAATGACATTCGTGCGGCTCACACGTGGCTGAGAGCGCCGCCTTCGACCCAGATCACCTGGCCCGTCAGGTACTCCGCCGCGTCCGAGGCCAGGTACACCGCCACGCCGGTGATCTCCTCCGGTTTCGCCAGGCGCTTGTAGGGAAGGTAGCGCTCCAGCTGCCGGCGGCCTTCCTCGCCGCCGATGATGCCCATGCCCTCCGTCCAGCCGGCGCCGATGCAGTTGACGGTGATGCCGGCGCGCGCCCACTCCAGCGCCAGCGCGCGCGTCATGTTGATGACCCCGGCCTGCGCCGCGCAGTAGGCGGCGCCGTTGGCCATGCCCCGCTCGCCGAGGACGGAGGCGACGTTGATGATGCGGCCCGATCCGCCCGGACGGGCGCCTGTCTGGGCGCGCTCCAGCATGTGCCTGCCGGCGGCGCGCGAGGCGAGGAACACGGCGGTCAGGTTGACGTCGATGGCGCGTCGCCATTCCTGCGCCGAGATCTCCACCAGCGGCCTGGCGAACGGCAGGTCGTGGGCGTTGACCAGGATATCGAGCCGGCCGAACTCCGAGACGGCGCGGGCGACGAGCGCGTCCACGTCAGCCTCGTCCGCGGCGTCGATGGCCTGGGCGAACCCCTTGCGGTCCAGCGCCCAGACCTCGTTGGCGCAGGAGTTGGCGGCGACCTCCTCGGCCCGGGAGCGGATGGTCGTCGATACGCCAACGTTTGCGCCCGCCTCGGCCAGGGCGACGGCGGCGGCGCGGCCGAGGGAATTCGCAGCGCCGATGACGAGGGCGTTCCGGTCTCGCAGCGAGAATTCCTCCTGCATGCTATACCCCCTCCAGCGGCACGACGGGCGCGAAGCCGGTGGGCGCGTGCCCGCCCGCCAGGCCGCCGCCGTCCAGCACGATGATCTGGCCGTTCATGTAGCTGGTCAGGTCCGAGGCGAGGAAGACGCAGAGCGGGCCCAGCTCTTCGTCCTTGCCCAGGCGGCCCATGGGCGTGAACTTGCCCTGCTTCCACCACTCGGCCATCGCCGGGTCGTCGTGCGGGAAGAGGCCGGGGGCGATCAGGTTGGCCTGGACAACGGGCGCGTAGGTCATCGTCAGCGAGCGGGTGAAGTTGATGAGGCCGGCCTTGGCGGAAGTGTACATGAAGTTGTCGCGGCCGGCGCGCAGGCCGAAGCCGGAGGTGACGTTGATGACCTTGCCGCTACCTCGCTCCACCATGTGGGGGATGACGGCGCGGCAACAGTAGACGGCGCCCGTCAGGTTGGTGTCGATGCCGGTACGCCACATGCGGTCGTCGATGTCCGGCAGCTTGTTGGCGAAGCCGGGCGTGACGCCGCCGGCGTTGTTCACCAGGATGTCGATGCGCCCGTACTCCGCGAGCGTCGCCTCCACCATCGCCTGTACGGAGCTTGAATCCGTGACGTCGCAGGTGACGGTCAGACACTCGCGGCCCTTCTCGCGCACCAGTTGCGCCGTCTCCTCGATCTGCGATGCGGTGCGCGCGGTCGCCACGAGGTCGGCGCCGGCGTCCGCCAGCGCCAGCGACATCGCCCGGCCCAGGCCGCGCCCGGCGCCGGTGACGACGGCGATCTTGCCGTCCAGCCGTAGCTTGTCGAGTACGCCCATCGCCTATCCCTCCCGCACCCGCTCGCCCTCGCTCCGGGCAGGCTGCGCCCGGCCGTCGCCGAACTTCGTATCGCGCCACTCCAGCGCCGCCTTCAGGCCCTGCTCCTTCGCCATGCGGTAGAAATCGTGGACGACGGGCGACTGGCGGGCGATGGCGTCGCGCTCCACGGCCATGCGCTGCATGGTGCGCGCGCCCATCAGCTCCATCGCCATGTTGACGATGCGCTTGTTCGCGGCCAGGAGGTCCACATCGATCATCGCCATGCGATCTGCCAGCGTCTCGACCTCCGCCTCCAGTTGCTCCGCCGGCACCGCCTTGAGCACGAGCCCTATGCGCTCCGCCTCTTTGCCGGAGACGGAATCGCCGGTGAGCAGCAGGCGCTTGGCCCACTGCGGCCCGGCCAGGTACGTCCACATGTGCCCCACGGGCGAGCCCATGGAGCGCACGGGCGGGAAGCCGATGACGGCGTCCTCCGCGGCGATCACGATGTCGCAGAGGAAGACGAGGTCCGTGCCCCCGGCCAGGCAGTAGCCGTGGACCTGGCCGATGACCGGCTTGTGCATGTCCCAGATGACCATGCGCATCTGCTGGGCCTGTTCCAGGAACCAGATGTCGCGCTCCATGCTGTGGCCGCTGGCGGCGTGCGTAAGTTCGCCGGGCGGCGGTGTGATGTCGTATCCCGAGGAGAAAGCGCGCCCGGCGCCGCGAATGATGGCGACGTGCACCGCCGGGTCGCGGTCCGCCGCCTGGAGCGCGTCGCGCAGCTCCTGCTGCATCTGCCAGGAGATGGCGTTGAGCTTCTCCGGGCGGTTCAGCGTGACGCGGGCCTTACCCGCGTCCGTCTCGTACAGGATGGTCTCGTAGTCCATGGGGCGTCACCTCGGATTGTGCGTAGGGGCTACCGGCTGGTCGCCCCCGGCGTGCCGTTTCGCCCGCAAAGCTTAGCGGTTATCGGCGGCGCCAGCAACAGCGTGGAGCGCCCGGGCCACCGCTTGCTCCAGCGGCATCTTCTGCAGGGGGACGCTGACGTAGGTGACACCCAACCGCAACTCGCCCTCCGGCTGCTCCCACGGCTCGACGTCCACCGCGACGAATGTGCCGTGCGTCCGCGCCAGTTCCCTGGCTGCATACCTGACGGCGAGCGCAAGCGGCGCCTGGAAGGCCGCTGAACGGTCCGCGCAGAAGACGGCGGCGTCGATGCCGCCCAGCTGCTTCGACACCTGCCGCACCATGACGCGCACCGCCATCTCGTTGCCGCCATCGATCGCCTGCGCGGGGGCGTTCAGCCGCCGGCCCAGGCGCTGGACGGCGAACGCGGTCTCGGCATCGGCGCCGGTGGCCACGAGCGCCAGGCGGGCGCCGCCGGCGACGAGCGCCTCGGCGATGGCGCGGCCAACCCCGGTCTCGGCGCCGAGGAGGAGGACGCGCTTGCTGGCGAGGTCAGGGGCCATGCGCTGATTGTAGCGCTGCGGGCCGCCGGAATCGCGGCGAATCCTAATCCCGGGGCTCGGCGCTTTCTTCGTTCTCCAGCTGCTGCCTCATCTTCTCGGGATCGAAGAAGAGCAAGTCGCCGTCGCGGTGATATGCGCCAGGAAACGCGCGCTTGAGGCGACACGCCCGGTGGAAGACCTCTATCTCCCAAGGGTCGCCCTCGCCACCGCAGATGGGGCATTTCTCAATCTCTTCGGTGCGCATCTGCACAACCCCTTTTCTAGTTAACGGGCCGTGGCTCTCTCGCGGTGCCCGCATTGCCGGCACGGCCGAAAGCTACATCCCGTCGACGCGGCTGTTCGCCTCGTAGACGTGGTGCAGGCCGTGCAACATGATGGAGCTGGCCAGGATGTCGGACACCGGGATCGTGTCCGAGAAGAAGCGGCGCTTCATGCTCAACTGCTCGTCCGGCAGCGTCTTCACGAAGTCGATCAGCTTCCGGTAGTTCGCCTCGAACGCCTGCATCACCTGCTCCGCAGACAGGCCGCTCATCGACGAGACCGCCTGCTCGTTCATGGCGTTGATGTCCATGCCACCGGCGATGTCCGCGCCCTCTGGGGCGCTCAGCAGACCGCCTGCCAGCCCCGGGACGATGGCGGCGACGGCGGCCAGGTGGCAGTACATCTCTCTGGGCGTCCAGCCCCCGGCGCGCTTCCAGTCCCATTCGCCCTCCGCGAAGAGCGCGGTGGTGCGCTGGCCCTGGGCGAGGGTGAACTCCAGCCCCTGGATGATCTCTTGCTTCGTGGCCATTTGTTCCTCCTTCAGTAGTGGCGTTACTGTAGCCCAGACCCAGCCGCAGCCACAAGCGAGCCCGTCGCGCGACATCAGGCCGCGGTGCTCCGCTCGCCCCTTCGGCTGCGCTCAGGGCAGGCCTACGAGTGCCTCAGGGCGAGCGGAAAGATACCTCGATTCAGGCCGGCTGTCTCTTCCCGCTCATGGCGAGGTACTCGTACCATGAGCGGAGCGCCTGCGGCCCCTACGCCTGTGCCGCCAGCGCCCGCGCGGCCGCCGCCACGCCGGCGCCCGGCTCAACGCGGAACCCCTGCTTCGCCAGCTCCGTCTCCAGCGCGAGGAGCAGCGCCAGCACGTTGCCGGCGGTGGCGTTGTAGCCCATGAGACCGATGCGCAGGACCTGCCCCTGCAGGGCGGCGATGCCGCCGCCGACCTCGATGTTGTGCCCCTGGAGGAGGCCCTGGCGCAACTTCATGTCGTCCACGCTCTCGGGCACGCGCACCGTGGTCAGCGGCGGCAGGCGGTATCCCTCCTGGGCGTGCAGCACCAGGCCCATCGCCTCCAGCCCTGCGGCGAGCGCCCGGGCCGCGCGCTGGTGGCGGGCGAAGCGCGGCTCCAGCCCCTCCGCCAGCACGATGCGCAGCCCCTCACGCAGCGCGTAGAGCATGGTCATCGGCGGCGTGTGATGGTACATGCGGGTGGTGCCGCCGCCCCAGTACCGGCCCAGCATCGTCATGTCCACATACCAGCTACGCACCGGCTCCTTGCGCTTGGCGATCACCTCCATCGCCTGCGCGCTGAGGGTTATCGGCGACATGCCCGGCGGCGCCGAGAGGCACTTCTGCGTGCCGCTGTAGCAGACGTCGATCCCCCACTCGTCTATCAGCAGCTCGCAGCCGGCCAGCGATGTAACGGCGTCCACCAGGAAGAGAGCGCCGTGCTCATGCGCGATGCGCGATATCTCCTCGAGCGGCTGCAGGATGCCGGTGCTCGTCTCGCCGTGGACGATCATCACGGCCTTCACCCGGCCGGCGGCCTTGAGCGCCTGCCGCACCTGGTCCGGCTCGATGATGCGTCCCCATTCCGCCTCCACGAGCGAGACCTCCGCGCCGCAGCGCTTGGCCATGTCCGCCATGCGAGTGCCGAAGTAGCCGTTCTGGCAGACGACGACGGTATCGCCCGGCTCGACGATGTTGTAGATCGCCGCTTCCATGCCGCAGGTGCCGGTGCCGGAGACCGGCATCGTCATGTCGTTCTCCGTCCGGAACACGGTGCGCAGGGGGCGCTGGGTGTCGTCCATAAGCTGGATAAAGGCGGGGTCCAGGTAGCCGATGACGGGCGTCATCATCGCCTGGTAGACGCGGGGGTGGACGTTGGAGGGGCCCGGGCCCAGCAGCAGGCGCGAGGGGACGGTTAGTTCCGCCAGTGCGTCAGTCATGTTGGTAGTTCATGTTCACGGCTCGTCAATCCCCCTAACCCCTAGCGCATCTCTGCCTTCCCGGCGTCGGAGAGCTTCTCGTTCAGAGCTTCCCGCTTCTGTTTCAGCACTGCTGGCTGAACGAAACAAAAGTCGAAAAGCGATTCAAGAACATCAAGCGACCACTCTGCTTCTCCAGGCTCCACGTCCAGCACTTCCCCCGAGTTCGTGCTCTTCATCGGATGAGCGGCAAAGTTTCCGATGATGCGTACGGCATCGACCGCCGCGGCGAGATAGGACGGGAGCTTGGGGACAACCTCGGCGATCTCTTCGTGTAGGTTTCCGTGCTCTACGCTGAAATGCTCTCTGAGCAGATTCTGCAGACACCGCCTGCTCAACGCAGCACTGGCCTTCGGACTGTCCGGAAGCACTGCGCAAGCTTCCTGGTAGTCGCCAATGAATTCCTCGGGTATATCCGCCGGCAGCGGCATTCGATTGGGCGCCCTAGGACGAACGAGTGCCTCAGACTTGGTCATGCCGCCAACTTTTTGGCGCATCCGAACAGTGACTCTGTTGCAGCCGGGACACTTCGTGTACCCCAGTTCCCAGGTCCCGTCGGGGTCAGCAGGACTATCGTTGCTGGAGTCCTTTAGGGCACTCCAGGTCTCACGGAAGTTTTCGAGGCAATGCGGGCACTTCATCGTCTGTTTCCGGCTCCACTATCTTACTTACTTCATGGTGCGCAGCAATAGACCTTGAGTTGTCCGCTATGTCCTCCCGCCGGCAGGCCGCCAGCGCAGCACCGGTTTGCGGGCCGCCGTCGCCTCGTCCAGGCGGCGCAGCGGCGCGGTGTACGGGGCGCCCTTCACCAGCTCCGGGTCCTCCTCCACCTCCCGCGCGATGGCGAGCATGGCCTCGCAGAAGGCGTCGAGCGCTTCCTTGCCCTCGGTCTCGGTGGGCTCGATCATCAGCGCCTCGTCCACGATCAGCGGGAAGTAGATCGTGGGCGGGTGGTAGCCGTAGTCGATGAGGCGCTTGGCGATGTCGAGCGTCTTGACGCCGCGGGCGCGCTGCACGCTGCCAGAGAGGACGACCTCGTGCATGCAGGGCCGCTCGTACGGCAGCTTGTAGGCGGCCCGCAGGCGGGAGAGGACGTAGTTGGCGTTGATCACTGCGTTCTCGCTGACAGCCCGCAACCCCTCGCCGCCCAGCGACTTGATGTACGTCAGCGCGCGCAGGAGGACGCCGAAGTTGCCGTGGAAGGCCATCGTCTTGCCGATCGTCTTCTCCGGCGTGGCGAAGCGGTATTCGAGACGTGGTGACTCCGCTCGCCCTACGAGAGCCTCAGGGCGAGCGGATCCTTCGACAGGCTCAGGGTGAGCGGGATCCGGCCCAGCGCGCTCGACGATGGGCGCGGGCAGGTACGGAGCGAGGTGCGGCGCGGCGCAGACGGGGCCGGCGCCGGGGCCGCCGCCGCCGTGCGGCGTGGAGAACGTCTTGTGCAGGTTAAGGTGGACGACATCGAACCCCATATCGCCGAAGCGGGCGCGGCCCAGGAAGGCGTTCTGGTTGGCACCGTCGCCGTAGAGCAGCGCGCCGCGCTCGTGCAGCATCGCTGCGATGCGGCCGATGTTCGGGTCGAAGAGCCCCAGCGTGGAGGGCAGCGTCAGCATCATGGCGGCGACGCCGTCGTCCAGCGCCCGGGAGAGGAAGGCGAGGTCCGTGTTCCCCTGCGGGCCGGAGGGGACGCTGACGACCTCGAAGCCGGCCATCGCGGCCGTTGCCGGGTTCGTGCCGTGGGCGGAGTCCGGCACCAGCACCCGGCGCCGGTGCGTCTCTCCGCGGCCGGCCAGGTACTGCTTGATCATGAGGATGCCGCAGAGCTCGCCCTGCGCCCCGGCCGCCGGGGCCAGGCTCACGGCGTCCATGCCGGTGATCTCCGCGAGCGCCTCCTGCAGCTCATACAGGACCGCGAGGACGCCCTGAACGCTCTCCGCCGGCTGGTGAGGGTGGGCGCCGGCGAAGCCGGGCAGGCCGGCGACATCCTCGTTGACCTTCGGGTTGTACTTCATCGTGCAGGAGCCGAGGGGGTAGAAGCCCGTGTCGATGCTGTAGTTGAGGCGGCTGAGGCCCAGGAAGTAGCGGACGATCTCGTTCTGCGACATCTCCGGCAGGTTCAGCTCCCGCCGTACGTAACGGTCCGGGAGCGGCGCGGCCTGCGGCACGTCAAGCTCCGGCAGGAGCACGCCCCGGCGCCCGGCACGGCTGCGGTCGAAGGTGAGGCGCCCGCCGGGAGATCCGGTCTTCGGGTCGGTGCGTCGGCGTTCCACTGTCGTCACGGCTTCGCCGCCTCCGGCGCCGGCGCGTAGGGACAGACCTTCAGGTCTGCCCAGGGCCGACGTCGAGGCGCGCATGCCACACCCTTCAGGGTGTGGCATCGGTGAACGCCGGTCATCGCCCCGCCTCCGCCAGCGTCTGCGCCAGGCGCTCGATCTCGCCGCGCGTGTTCATCTCCGTCACGCAGACCAGCATCCCGTTAGCTACCAGGTCCGAGACGTCCAGCCCACCGATGATGTCGCGCTCCAGCAGGCGGCGGTTGACCTGCGCTGGCGCCGTGGGGCAGCGGACGACGAACTCCTGGAAGAACGGTTGCTCCATGTCCACGGAGTAGCCCGGGATGCCGCTTATGAGCTGCGCCGCGTAGTGCGACTTGTGGTAGCAGGCCTCCGCTATCTGCCGCAGGCCGTGCTTGCCCACCGTCGCCAGGTAGACGGTGGCCGCCAGGCCCACGAGCTGCTGGCTGGTGCAGATGTTGGAGGTGGCGCGCTCGCGGCGGATGTGCTGCTCGCGCGTCTGCAGCGTCAGCACGTAGGCGGGGCGGCCGTCCAGGTCCGCTGTCCGGCCCACGATGCGGCCGGGCAGCTGGCGCACGAACTGATCGCGGCAGGCGAAGAGCCCCAGGTAAGGCCCGCCGAAGTTGACCGGCCAGCCCAGGCTCTGCCCTTCGGCCACCGCGATGTCGGCGCCGTATTCCCCCGGCGGGGTCAGCAGCCCCAGCGAGATAGGGTCCACGGCCGCGATGTAAAGCGCGCCCGCGGCGTGGGCCGTCTCGCCCAGCGCCTGCACGTCCTCCAGGTGGCCGAGGAACGCCGGCTGCTGCACGGCCAGGCAGGCGTGCTGCGAGGTCAGCGGCTGCCCGTCCACGACGTCCACGGGGATGTCCGGGCCGAGCGCGTAGGTGCGCACGACGGCCAGGTACGCGGGGTTGACGCTGGAGTGGACCGCGATGCGGCTCCGGCCGCTGAGGCGGCAGGCCATCAGGCAAGCCTCCGCCAAGGCGCTGGCGCCGTCGTACAGGCCGGCGTTGGCCACGTCCATGCCCATCAGCTCGCAGGTCATGGACTGCAGCTCGAACATCGTCTGCAGCGTGCCCTGGCTGATCTCCGGCTGGTACGGCGTGTACGCCGTGTAGAACTCCGCGCGGCCGGTGACGTGCGCCACGGTGCTGGGGATGAAGTGCCGGTAGGCGCCGCCGCCCAGGAAGGAGGCCACGCCGTTGCCGGCGACCAGGTTCCGCTCCGACAGCGCGGCCATCTCCCGCACAAGGTCCAGCTCGGACAGGGCGGGCGGCAGTCCCAGCGCGGCGAGGCGGAACTCGGGAGGGATATCCGCGAACAGCTCGCCGGCTGTCGCCACGCCGGCGGCGGCCAGCATCTCGCGGCGGTCTGCGTCCGTGTTCGGGATGTACGGGTGCGGGCTGGCAGTCACCCGGCCGCCTCCGCCACATAGGCGTCGTACTCTGCCGCCGAAAGCAGCCGGTCCACTTCACCCGGATCGCTGAGGCGCACCTTCAGCATCCAGGCGTCGCCGTAGGGCGACTCGTTCACCAGCTCAGGGCTGTCCGCCAGCGCGGCGTTCGCTTCGATCACCTCGCCGGTGACGGGGGAGAAGAGCTCGGATACCGCTTTCACCGACTCGATCTCGCCGAACTTCTGCATATGGGCGATCTGCGTGCCGGCGACGGGCAGGTCCACGAAGACGATGTCCCCCAGCTGGTCCTGGGCGTAGTCCGTAATCCCCACAGTGCCAACCCCTTCCTCCACCCTAACCCATTCGTGCTCCTTCGTGTAGCGGCGGTCGGCGGGACTGGACACAGCGCTGCTCCTATCTGCTTTCAGGGGCCCGGTTTCGGTCTCTTGTAGAAGGGACGCGGGACGACGGTGACCGGCAGCGCCTTGCCCCGCACGTCCACCGTCAGTTCCGTTCCTGCCGCTGCCAGCGCCGGCGGCACGAACCCCATCCCGATGCTGGTGGAGAGGGTGGGCGAGTAGCCGCCGCTCGTGACTTTACCCACCTCCTGACCGGAGCGCAAGATAGCGCAATCGTGGCGCATGATGCCCCGGCCGGCCGCCTCAAGACACACCAGCAGCCGCGCTGGCCCGGCCTCCCGCAGCCGCAACAGCGCCTCGCGGCCCAGGAAGTCCGCGCCGTCGTCCAGGCTCACCACCCAGTCCAGCCCGGCCTCCCACGGGTTCGTCGCCTCGTCCATGTCGTTGCCGTAGAGGAGCAGGGCCGCCTCCAGACGCAGCGTATCGCGCGCGCCCAGGCCGCAGGGCTGCGCGCCCGCTTCCAGCAGCGCCCGCCACAACGGCGGGCCGGCGCCGGCGGCGATAACCAGCTCCATGCCGTCCTCCCCCGTGTAGCCTGTGCGCGAGGCGAACAGCGTCTCACCCTGCCACGCGATCTCCCCACAACGGCGGGGCCGCAGCGACCGCACGAACTCGCGGCCGGCGACAGGGCCCAGCCGGTCGAGCCACTGCGGCCCCTGCACGGCGATCATGGCCGTGGAGGCGTGGCGGTCCACAAGCCCGGCTTCAAACGGCGCGATGTGCTGCTCCAGCCACTGCTTCATCTTCTCCGCGTTCGAGGCGTTGACCACGATCAGGTAGCGCTCCGGAGCAAGGCAAAACACGTACACGTCGTCCAGGATGCCGCCGTCCGTCCGGCAGGCCGCGGCGTAGTGGCCTTCGCCGGCCTCCAGGCGGGTCATATCCCAGGTGCAGACGTGGCGGAGAAAGCGGCCGGCATCCGGCCCCAGCACCTCGAAGCGGCCCATGTGAGAGACGTCGAACATGCCGGCGGCCCGCCGCACCGCGTTGTGCTCCTCGACCACCCCGGCGTACTGCACGGGCATCTCGTACCCGGCGAACGGCACCATGCGCGCGCCGAGCCGCAGGTGCTCGTCGTAGAGCGGTGTGCGGCGGAGGGTGCCTACAGGCGTTTCGCTATCGGGTGCCATTTCCTCATTGACTCCCTGGTGACGTATCGCGGGGACGGTGATAAACTACGATTGCCTTAGTGAGAGCGGCTCGAGCCAACTGAGCTCGCCGATAAACGGAGCGGATCATGCGTCCGCTCCGTTTGCTTTTAGCGCTTCCCACCTTCGCTTCGAGTCCTCGGCGCGCAGCCGCCCCAGGCCGGGATACGCGGCGTGCACCGAAATCAGCGTCGCCCGCTTCTCAATGGCCTTCTCGGTCAGCCGCCGCTTCGTCTCCAGCGAGACCAGGGGCAGGACGTCGAAGGCGGATATCCAGGCCAGCCGCTCCAGCATCACGGGGTGCTGCGCCAGCTCACCCACGTATATGGCGTAATCGCCGCCGGACTCCAGCTCTACGATGCAATGGTCCTCTGTGTGGCCGGGGGCCGGCGTCAGGCGCACCCCGGGGACCACCTGCACCTCGCCCTGCACCTGTTCCACCTGCCGCGCGTCCGCCAGCGGCTCGATGTTCTCCGCCAGGTACGTGCCGCGCGTGCGCTCGTTGGGGTGCGTCGCGGCCTCCCACTCGCCCTTCTGGATCAGGTAACGGGCGCGGGGGAAGGCGGGGACCGGCCGACCGGCTTCCGTCCGGGTGTTGCCGCCGGCGTGGTCGAAGTGCAGGTGCGTGTTGACGACGATGTCGATGTCCTCCGGCCGGATGCCCCCGGCCGCCAGGTTCGCCAGCAGCTTGCCGCTGCTCTCCGTGCTCACGGCGCCCGGCGCCCGGCTGCCCTTGGCGCCCGTCCCGGTGTCGATCAGGATCGTCTTCCCGTGCGCGCGCACCAGCAGGGAGTTGAGTCCCAGCGCCATGCGGTACTGCTCATCCAGCGGCCCAGCGTACGGCTCCCACATGATGCGGGGCACCAGGCCGAAGACGGCGCCGGCGTCCTGGCGCATCACGCCGTCGGAGACGACCAGCAGTTCGAGGTCGCCGATTCGGAACCAATGCGTGTGCCGGGGAGAGCCGGAGGGAACCAATGGCCCGGAGCCAGTCCTTTCCAGAAGCGGGGGCTACGAGCCCACGATAGGCCAGGGCCCGTATGGAGTCAATTGGCATATCCACAATCTGCTGTTCTTGCCCCGCCTGCGCGGCAACCTCTACAATTCAACCGTTACGCCCGCCCCCCGCGGGCGTCCAGCGGCTTTCCATGGCAGACACCCGCACGCACGACATGCCCAAGGCCTACGACCCCTCGCAGGTCGAGGCCGCGCTCTACCAGTCCTGGCTGGCGGGCGGCTACTTCCGGCCGCGCGCCGATCCTGCCAGAGAGCCCTTCTGCATCATCATGCCGCCGCCGAACGTGACCGGCGAGCTGCACCTAGGCCACGCCCTCACGGCTACCGTCGAGGACACACTCATCCGCTGGCACCGCATGCTGGGCGACCCCACCCTCTGGCTGCCGGGGGTGGACCACGCCGGCATCGCCACGCAGAACGTCGTCGAGAAGCAGCTGGCGAAGGAGGGCCTGAGCCGCCACGACCTGGGGCGCGAGCAGTTCCTGGAGCGCGTCTGGCAGTGGGTGCGCAAGTACCGCAGCGTCATCTCCCACCAGCACGCCCGCCTGGGCGCCTCCTGCGACTGGGACCGCGAGGTCTTCACCATGGACGATGGGCCGCAGAAGGCCGTGCGCGCGACTTTCGTCCGGCTGTACAACGAAGGGCTGATCTATCGCGGCGAGCGCATCATCAACTGGTGCCCCCGCTGCATGACCGCGCTCTCAGACCTGGAGGTGGAGCACGAGGAGCAGCAGGCCAGGCTCTGGTACGTCCGCTATCCGCTCCTGGACGATGCCGGGAACGTGACGGACGACTACGTGGTGATCGCGACGACGCGGCCGGAGACGATCGTCGCCGACGTGGCCATCGCCGTGAACCCGAACGTGAAGCGCTGGCAGAGCGCCGTCGGGCGCCGGGCGCTGCTCCCCATTATCGAGCGGCACATCCCAATCATCGCCGATGATCAGGTGGACCCGAAGTTCGGCACCGGGGCCCTCAAGATCACGCCGGGCCACGACGCCGTGGACTTCGAGATCGGCGGGCGCCACGGGCTGCCCGCGATCGTGGCCATCGGCCCGGACGGCGCAATGAACGAGCACGCCGGCCCCTACCAAGGGCTGGACCGCTTCGAGACGCGCACCGCCATCGCCGCGGACCTGGAGGCGCTCGGCCTTATCGAGAAGACGGTGGACCACACCTACGCCATCGGCCACTGCGAGCGCTGCGCCACGATCGTCGAGCCGCTGGTGAGCAAGCAGTGGTTCGTGAACATGAAGCCGCTGGCGGAGCCGGCCATCGCGGCCGTGAAGGACGGCCGCATCGAGATCATCCCCCGCCGCTTCTCGCGCGTCTACATGCACTGGATGGAGAGCATCCGCGACTGGTGCATCTCCCGCCAGCTCTGGTGGGGCCACCGCATCCCCGTGTGGTACTGCGAGAACGGACACGAGTGCGCCGCCGTGGAAGACCCGGCCGCCTGCCCGCAGTGCCGGTCGCAGGCCATTGAGCAGGACCCGGACGTCCTCGACACCTGGTTCTCCTCCGGGCTCTGGCCCCACTCCACGCTGGGCTGGCCGGAGGACTCACCGGACCTGCGCTACTTCTACCCGACATCTGTGCTGGAGACGGGGTACGACATCCTGTTCTTCTGGGTGGCCCGGATGATCATGATGGGCCTTTACAACATGAACGACGTGCCCTTCCGCCACGTCTACCTGCACGGCCTCATCCGCGACGCCAGGGGCCGCAAGATGACCAAGAGCGTGGGCAACGTGGTGGACCCGCTGCTGCTTGTGGACCGCTATGGCTGCGATGCCCTGCGCTTCACGCTGGCCACCGGCGGCACACCCGGCAACGACTTCCGCCTCTTCGACGAGAAGCTGGAGGGCGGCCGCAACTTCGCGAACAAGGTCTGGAACGCCTCCCGTTTCGTGGTCCAGAGCATCGGCGACGAGAAGGTCGCGCTGCCGGACGCTGTCTCGATCGACAGGCTCGATCAGCGCCGCGGCTGGCCCCTGGAAGACCGCTGGATCGTCTCGCGGGCGCTGGCGACGGCCCGCGAGGCCAACAGGCTGCTGGGCGCGTTCCAGATCAACGAGGCGGGCCGTCTGCTCTACGACTTCTTCTGGAGCGACTACTGCGACTGGTACCTGGAGATGGCCAAGGTGCGCCTGAAAGAGGGCGACCGCAGCCCGCTGCCGGTGCTGGCCTACGTCCTGCAATCATCCCTGCGCCTGCTGCACCCCATTATGCCCTTCGTCACGGAGGAGGTCTGGCAACACCTGCGGACCGTAGTGGACGGGCTGGAGCCGGAGTTCCTGATCGCTGCCGCTTACCCGCTGGGCGAGGGTGAGGCGGATGCCGCAGCGGAGAGCAGCGCCGGCCTGCTCATAGACATCGTGCGCGCCATCCGCAACATCAGGGCGGAGCGAGGCGTGGAGCCGGCCCGCTACGTGGAGGCGTACATCGCCGCGGACGGGCCCCGCCCGGTCATCGAGGCCGCGCGCCCGTTGCTGGAGGCGCTGGCGCGGGTGCGGCCGCTGCACATCGTCGGCGACACGGCCGAGGCGCCCAGCCAGGGCGTGGCGTCAGCGGTTCTCGCCCAGGCGCACGTCGTCCTGCCGCTGGCCGGGATGATCGACCTGGGCGCCGAACGCCAGCGCCTGACGGCCCAGCTTCAGGAAGCGGAGGGCGAGGTCAAGCGGCTGGAGGCAAAGCTGGCCAACGAGCAGTTCCGCGCCAGGGCGCCCGCGGCGGTGGTGGCGAAAGAGGAGGAGAAGCTGGCGGCGGCCGGCTCGCGGCTCGAGGGCCTCCGGCAGCGGCTGGCGGAGATGGGGTAGGGCCGCGCCTGCGACAGCGTAGCGCTGGACGCGCCTGAACGGCGCTGCGGGCACCTAAAGGTACCCGCCTACGTCGCGAGGCCCTTGGCCGGTCGGTTTGACTGCAATTTACCAACACATCGCTTCCTTAATTGACACTGCTTTTCCCGTCATGTAGCATCGGCTTTGTGGCGAATGGTACAAAGTCGTAACGCGGGACGGAGGCCAAACCACCCTTGACCAGCGACCTCTTCGGGGACTACATCGCCGTCCTCATCGCCGCCATCCTCGGCTTCGTCCTCGTCGGCGGCGCCCTCATCGCCAACCTCATCCTCTCCCCCAGGCAGCCCACCCGCACGAAGGGCGTCACCTACGAGTGCGGCATGCTCACCATCGGCCGCACGCGCACGCAGCTCCACTTCCGCTACTACCTCTTCGCGATCCTGTTCCTGATCTTCGATATCGAGGCCGTCTTCCTGTTCCCCTGGGCCGTGACGTTCCTGGAGATCGGCAAGCAGGCCTTCTGGGAGATGATCGCCTTCATCGCCATCCTCGGCTTCGGCCTGGCGTACGCGTGGAAGAAGGGAGTGCTGCGGTGGCGATGAAACCGACCACAGTGGCGGCAGGTAGGGGCGCAGCACGCAGCAAGCCACGAGAACAGAGCCACGCGTATGCTGTCCGCACGGCCTCAGAGAACCCCAGCATCACGGGTGCTGCGCCCAATTGCGCAGCACGCAGCAAGCCACGAGAACAGAGCCACGCGCATGCTGTCCGCACGGCCTCAGAGAACCCCAGCATCACGGGTGCTGCGCCCAACAGCGCAGCACGCAGCAAGCCGCGAGAACGGAGCCAACCGTATGCTGCCCGCACGGCCTCAGAGAACCCCAGCATCACGGGTGCTGCGCCCAATTGCGCCCCAGCCCACTGGCAACCTTCCGCAAGGGTAAGGGCCCATGCCTGACCCGAAGATCGAAGTCTACGAAGTCCAGGACGATACCCAGTTCGCGCGGCCGGACCAGGTCTCAGAGGAACTGCGCCAGCAGATCAAGAGCCTGCAGGCCACGTCGGCCAACCCGGCCCAGGGCAAGGCGCTGTACCGGCAGATCCTGCCCGGCATCATGCAGGTGCCGGCTGACTGGGTCATCGCCTGGGGGCGGAAGTCCTCCCTCTGGCCGCTCACCTTCGGCCTGGCGTGCTGCGCCATCGAGATGATCTCCACCTTCATGGCCCGGCACGACCTGGACCGCTTCGGCATCGTGCCCTGGCCCTCGCCCAGGCAGTCGGACGTGATGATCGTGTCCGGCACCGTGACGAAGAAGATGGCCCCCGCTGTCAAGCTCTTGTACGAGCAGATGCCGAACCCCAAGTGGGTAATCTCCATGGGCGCCTGCGCCACCAACGGCGGCCCCTACTCGCGCTACGATCGCGTCCTCCAGGGCGTGGACAAGATCATCCCGGTGGACGTCTACGTGCCCGGCTGCCCGCCGCGGCCGGAGGCCCTGATAGACGCCTTCCTGGCCCTGCAGAAGAAGATCATGGAGGAACGCGGCAAGATCGGGACGGCGCCGTGACCGGGGAAGGCTCCCCGCCGGCCGCCGTCGCCGCGCCGCCGGGACCGCTGGCCACCCTCTTTCAGCAGGCCCTTCCCGGAGCGCAGTTCGAGATCGTCCAGACGCCGCTCGACGAGACCATCGTCGTCCAGAGGGACGACCTCGTGCGCGTCATGGAGACAGCGTGCAACCACGAAAGCCTGCGGTTCGATTTCCTGCGCTGCCTCTCCGGCGTGGACTACATCACGCACATGGAGGTGGCCTACCATCTCCACTCCTACAGCCTGCAGCAAAGCGTCGGCATCAAAGTGCGCTGCCCGAACGACGACCTGCACGTGCCCACCATCAGCCACATCTGGCAGGCGGCCAACTGGCACGAGCGCGAGACGCACGAGATGTTCGGCATCGTCTTCGACGGCCACCCTGACCTGCGGCCGCTGCTCACCGAAGAGGGCCTGGGCTATTACCCCCTGCGCAAGAGCCACCCGCTGGCCGAGATCGAGGAGTGGCAAGAGGACTACGTAGAGGCGATCGCGCGGGCCAAGGTCTCCGCCCAGGGCGCAGCGGGCGCGGCGCCGGCTGTGGACGAGAAGGCCGCCAAGATAGCGCTGGCGCAGAAGAAGGCCGCGGCCATCACGAAGGCGCGCGACGCAGCGCGCGCGAAGGGGCTCTCGCCGGAAGACGAGAAGGCCGCCGTCCAGGCCGCGATCAAAGCGGTCGATGAAGAAGAGGCCGCTGCCGCCCCGGCCGCCGCCGCCCCGCCGCCGCCGGTGGATGAGCGCGCCGCCAAGATAGCGCTGGCCCAGAAGAAAGCGGCGCTGATCACGAAGACCCGCAACGAGGCCCGCGCCAGGGGGCTTTCGCCCGAGGACGAGCGCCTGGCCGTCGCGGAAGCGCTGAAGAAGCTGGCGGAAGAGGACGCGGCCGCGCCGCCTGCTGCGCCCGCGCCTGCCGCCGCGCCGCCCGTGCAGGACCGCGCGGCGAAGATAGCGCTGGCCCAGAAGAAGGCGGCCTTGATTACGAAGACCCGCAACGAGGCCCGCGCCAGGGGGCTTTCGCCCGAGGACGAGCGGCAGGTCGTGGCCGAGGCGCTCAAGAAGCTGGCGGAAGAGGAAACGGGCGGGTAGAGATGGCCGCCGGCCTGGTGCGGGACCACACCCTGAAGGGCGTGGCATCGTCCGGGAAGGGAGTGGCTGCCCCGGCCTGAAGGCTGGGTAGCGAGCGCCCCATGGCCACAGACTTCCTCCGGCCGGCAGAACACGAGCTGGAAACTGTTGACATCAACATCAACGTGGGGCCGCAGCACCCCGCGACCCACGGCGTCTTCCGGATGGTGCTGACGGTGGACGGCGAGCTGGTGACGGACCTGGACCCCGTCATCGGCTACATGCACCGCGGGAACGAGAAGCTGCCGGAGAACTGCGACTACCGCCAGGTGATCGGCTACCACGACCGGACGGACTACCTGGGCCAGTTCAACACGGAGCACTGCTACGTCGAAGCCGTGGAACGGCTCGGCGGGCTCACGGCGCCGGAGCGGGCGGAGTACATCCGGGTCATCCTGGCGGAGCTGAACCGCATCGCCAGCCACCTGATGTTCATGGGCGCCTTCGGTACGGACATCGGCCTCTCCGGCACCTCATTCATGTACGCCTTCCGCGACCGGGAGACCATTCAGGATTTCTTCGAGGAGATCACCGGCGAGCGGATGATGTACAACTACTTCCGCCCCGGGGGCGTGGCCTGGGACGTGCCGGACGACTTCAAGGAACGCTGCCGTCAGGTGGTGGCGGCGATCAAGCGCGGCCTGGACGACCTGGACGGCCTGCTCACCAAGAACGAGGTGGTCCTGGCGCGCTGCCGGGGCCTCGGTCCGGTGTCGCGGGAAGACGCGATCAACTGGGGCATAACCGGCCCCATGCTGCGGGCCACCGGCTTCCAGCACGATATCCGCAAGGCGGAGCCCTACTCCATCTACGACCGCTTCGACTTCGACGTCCCGGTGGGCTCGCACGGCGATGTCTATGACCGCCTGACGGTGCGCTTCGAGGAGATCCGGCAGTCGGTGCGCATCGTGGAGCAGGCGCTGGAGCAGATGCCGGAAGGGCCGTTCATGGCCGAAGGCATGAAGCGCATCCTGCGCGTGCCGCCCGGCGAGATCTATATGCGCGTGGAGGGCCCGCGCGGCGAATACGGCATCTACCTGGTGTCCACCGGCACGGACAGGCCGTACCGGCACAAAGTGCGGGGGGCCTCCTTCTGCAACCTTTCGGCGCTGCGCGCCATGTCCGTGGGCCACTACGTGGCGGACGTGATCACCATCCTGGGCTCCATCGACATCGTCCTCTGCGAGGTGGACCGCTGATGTTCCTGGCCAACCTCGTCTCCAGCAACCCCTGGCTGGAATCATTGGTGCGCCTGGGCGTCGTCGGCGTGCTGCTGCCGCTTTCGGTGATCATCCTCAGCTGGCTGGAGCGCAAGGTCCTCGGCCGCTTGCAAGTGCGCCTTGGCCCCATGCGGGTGGGCCCCTACGGGGTGCTCCAGGGCGTGGCCGACACGGTCAAGCTGCTGACCAAGGAGGACCTCCGGCCTCAGACGGCGGACCGCTGGACCTTCGAGCTGGCGCCGTTCGTGATCGTCGTCCCGGTGATCATGGCCATCGTGGCGCTGCCGTTTACCGCGGACCTCTTCGTGCGCAATCTGGCGCTGGGGCTCTTCTACATCATCGCCGTGACCAGCCTCTCCATCGTCGGCTTTGTGATGGCGGGCTGGGGATCCGATAACAAGTATGCGCTGCTCGGCGGCGTGCGCGCGGGAGCGCAGCTGATCAGCTACGAGATCCCGCTCGTGATGGCCATCGTCGCCGTCGCCATGCTCGGCCAGACGCTGAACCTGAACGCCATCGTCGCCCTACAGGACGATACGCCGTTCATCGCCTACCAGCCGCTGGCGTTCCTCCTCTTCACCATTGCCGGCCTGGCCGAGCTTTACCGCCAGCCGTTCGACATCCCCGTGGCGGAATCGGAGGTCGTCGGCGGTCCGTTCGTGGAGTACTCGGGCATCCGCTGGTCCATGTTTCAGATGGGCGAGTTCGTGAGCATGGTCCTGATCTCCATCCTGGGGTCGCTCATCTTCCTGGGCGGCTGGATCTGGCCCTTCAACGGGGACATTGGGCCGCTGGGCCAGGCGGCGCTCATGTCCGTCAAGACGTTTGCGTTCATCCTCTTCTTCATGTGGATGCGGGGAAGCATGCCGCGGCTGCGCATAGACCAGATGATGTCCCTCTGCTGGCAGCTGCTCTTGCCCTTCGCCTTCCTGCAAATCATAATCAACGGACTGGTGCTGGTGTACGACTGGCCGGACTGGACGCTGAGCGTCCTTTCCGGGGCCGGCGCCCTCGCCGCTGTGTATCTGATCTACAGGGCCGCCCGGCAGCAGGGCGTAACTTACGAGCCCGCTGTCACAGGCCGGCAACGGGTGGGGAGTGTGCTCTAAGTGCTTGGCATAGTGAAGACCCTTGCTACTACCATGCGGGCCGCCTTGCGCAAGCCTGTGACGGTGCAGTACCCCACCGAGAAGAAGGTCCTGCCACACCGCTCGCGCGGCCTGCCGGTCCTGCTCTGGGACTTCGACGTGGACGAGCCGTTCTGCACCGGCTGCCAGGTCTGCGCCCGCTACTGCCCTGTGGACTGCATCACGGTGACGATGAAGGACAACCCCCGGTTCGCCGAGGGCAAGAGCAAGCGCAAGAAGATAGTGGACCAGTTTTACCTGGACTACGCCCGCTGCATGCGCTGCGACATCTGCGTGGAGGTCTGCAACTTCGACGCGATCGTGATGAACAACACCTGGAAGGGCGTGGAGCTCTCGTGCTACGACCGGCAGGACCTGGTGCTAGACCTGCCCGCGCTCCTGGGCCAGTCCAAGAGCGGCCAGCTGAAGGACCCCTTCCGCGAGCCGATGGGTGTGGCCCACTCCGGCTGGGCCCCCAAGCCTGTGTCCGGCGAAGCCGAAGGGGCCGGGGAAGAAGCAGGCGCGGCAGGGGCGGCGGCACATCCGGGAAGCGCAGGGGACGCTACGGAAGGCGGCGAGGGGTAGCCCGGCTTGACACCATCGAGATACCGCTGACCCGATGACCTACGAAGAGGGCATCTTCTACCTCGTCGCCGCGATAACGGTCATCGGCGCGCTGGGCGTGGTCCTTGCCCGCAACATAGTGCACTCCGCCCTCTTTCTCATCCTCTCGCTGCTGGCGGTGGCCGGCATCTTCATCCTGCTGGCGGCGGAGTTCCTGGCCATCGTCCAGGTGCTGATCTACGGCGGCGCCGTCACCATCCTCATCCTCTTCGCCATGATGCTCACACGCGTGCGGGAAACGCCCGCCGCGGTAGACGGGCCCCAGAGGCCGGTCGCGGCGCTGGCGGCTGCCGCCTTCATGGCCACCTCTATCCTGGCCGTGGTCAGCACGGAGTGGCCAGGCAATACGGAGAAGATCAACGTCATATCCCTGGACCAGATAGGCAGGGCGCTCTTCACAACCTGGGCCGTGCCCTTCGAGATCGCCTCTCTGGTGCTGATCGTGGCGCTCGTGGGGGCCATCGTTCTCGCCCGCGGCGAGGAGGGCGAATGATGGCGGGAAGGAAGGTGGGGTCCCCATGATCCCCATCAACGACTTCCTGGTCCTGAGCGCCATCCTGTTCTCCCTGGGCATGTATGGGGTGCTCGCCCGCCGCAGCGCCGTGCTCATCCTCATGTCCGTAGAGCTCATGCTGCAGGCCGTAAGCATCAACTTCATCACATTCGCGGTATACCTGTCGCCGGAGCAGTTTACCGGCGTCATCTTCGCGCTCTTCGTCATCACCGTGGCGGCGGCTGAGGTGGGCCTCGCCCTCGCCATCATCCTGCGCCTCTACCGCAATAAGCAGACGGCGAACGTAGACGAAGCGGACATCATGAAGTGGTGAGATGACGTGAAGGAAGAAGGAAGCGGGAAGAAGGAAGTAGCGGCGCGGTGGTGCCTGGCGCCGGCTACCTGCCATCCACTACCCACTATCCACTACCCACTCTTCACTATCCACTGTTCACTATCCACTATCCACTGGGGGGAGGAGTAGCGGTGGGGATGCAAGACGCCTGGCTGATGCCCGCCATCCCGGGCGCGGCGTTCGTCATCCTTCTGCTCTTCGGCAAGTACCTGCCGCGCAAGGGGGACTGGCTGTCCATCGCGGCGATGGCGGCTTCATTCGTCATCTTTTTCCCTGTCCTGGCCGACCTTTTGGACAAGGTGGATACCGAGGGCTTCACGGGCGGCGGCAAGAGCTGGGAGTGGATCTCCTTCGACACCTTCACGATCCGGCTGGGGTTCTTCACGGACCAGATCACCATCGTCATGCTGGGGGTGGTCAGCTTCGTGGCGCTGATGGTGCAGGTGTACTCCGTGGGTTACATGAAGGGCGACTCGCGCTACGGCTGGTACTTCACGTGCATGTCGCTGTTCGCGGCTTCCATGCTGACGCTGGTCTTGGCGGACAACCTGCTGCTGCTCTACGCCGGCTGGGAAGCGGTGGGCTTCTGCTCGTTCCTGCTCATCGGCTTCTGGTGGGAGAAGCGTTCCGCGGCGGAGGCGGCAAAGAAGGCGTTCATCACCACGCGCATCGGCGACGTGGGCTTTCTCATCGGCATCATCATGCTCTGGAAGCAGGCCGGGACGTTCGACATCTCGGACATCTTCCAGTTCGCCGCAGCGGGCGGCTACGACAGCACCTACCTGACGGCCGCGGTCCTCTTCCTGTTCGCCGGGGCGGTGGGCAAGAGCGGCCAGTTCCCGCTGCACGTCTGGCTGCCCGACGCCATGGAGGGGCCGACGCCGGTCTCCGCCCTCATCCACGCGGCCACAATGGTGGTGGCCGGCGTCTACATGGTGGCGCGCATGTTCCCCCTGTTCCAGCTGGCGGACCCCGTGGCGCTGGACGTGGTGCTGGGGCTAGGGCTCACCACCGTCGTGCTCTCGGCGACGATGGGCCTGGTGGCGACCGACATCAAGCGGGTGATCGCCTACTCCACGCTGAACAGCCTGGGCCTGATGTTCGTGGCGCTGGGCGCCGGCTCCACCACGGGCGCCATGTTCTACCTGTTCGTGCACGGCTTCTTTAAGGCCCTGCTCTTCCTTGCCTCCGGCTCCGTCATTCACGCCACGGACAGGCAGGACATCAACGACCTGGGCGGCCTGGCGGCGAAGATGCCGCTGACCGCGGCCGTCTTCGGCATTGGCACCCTTTCGATGATCGGCATCGTTCCCCTCTCCGGCTTCTGGGCCAAGGACGAGATCCTGCACAGCGCCAGGGATGCGGAGAGCGCCATCATCTACGTCATAGTCCTGGCCAGCGTGGCCGTCACGGCCCTTTACATGACGCGGCTCTACGTGCGCACGTTCTTCTTCCAGCCACGGGATAGGCAAGCCCGGGAGCACGCCCACGACGCCCCGCTCCTGATGAGCGCGCCCCTGCTGCTGCTGGCTGCACTGACGCTGGTCAGCGGCTTCCTGGTGTTCGACGGGGTGGGCGAGGCGCTGGGCTTCCCCGGCGGCATCGGCAAGTTCGTGTTCGCGGAGGAGGCGGAGGCGTTCAAGTTCTCCTGGGAGGTGGCTCTGGCCTCGACTGCCGTGGCCCTCGGCGGCCTGCTCGCCGGGTTCGCGATCTGGCAGGAAGACGCGCAGCCCGCAAAGCGCCTGGGGGAAAGGTTCCGCCCGGTCTACGAGCTCCTTTTCCACCGCTACTACGTGGACGAAGTCTACCAGTGGGCCATCAACCATATCGTCCTCTTCGCCGGCAGCGTCCTGGCCTGGTTCGACCGCAACATCGTGAACGACACTGGTGTGGACGGCTCGGCTGGCCTAACCTACCTGAGCGGATTCCAGATGAAGTTCCTGGAGACGGGGAAGCTGCCAAACTACGCCCTGGCCATCTCCCTGGGCGTCATCGTCATCGCCATCCTCTTCCTGGTGCTGAAGGCCTGACATGGGATACGTGCTGCTGGCCCTGATCGCGATACCGCTGCTTTCGGCGCCCGTGTTCATGGCCGTCCCGTCGCGCTATCCGCAGTTGACGCGCTACGTGGCCGCCCTGGGCGCCGCCGCGATGTTCGCGCTCTCGCTGCTGGTCTTCATCGCCTACGAATATCAGGGCGGCAGCGGGCTGCGCTACACGCTGCAGTGGGACTGGCTGGAGAACGTGGGGCTGCTGCGCGAGAACGGCATCACGCTGCACCTGGCCGTGGACGGCATCGCGGCGCCGATGGTGCTGCTCACCGGCATCGTCGCCCTGGCGGCGGTGTTCGTGTCGTGGAACATCAACTTCCGCAACAAAGACTTCTTCGTGCTGCTGTTCGTGCTGATCTCCGGCGTTTACGGCGTCTTCGTCTCGCAGGACCTGTTCTTCCTGTTCTTCTTCTACGAGCTCGCCGTGCTGCCCATGTACCTGCTGATCGCGGTCTGGGGCGCCAGCAGCGACTTCGGCACGTTCATCCGCACGAAGGAGTACGGTGCCATGAAGTTGGTGCTGTACCTGGTGGCAGGCAGCGCGCTCATCTTCATCGCCATCTTCGCCACGTTCGTGGAGGCCGATAAGGGCACGTTCGACCTGCCGGCGCTGGGCTCCGCTACGTACGGAGAGTCGTTCCAGAAGTGGGTGTTCCCGCTGTACATGATCGGCTTCGGGGTGCTGGCCGGCATGTGGCCCCTGCACACGTGGTCGCCGGACGGCCATGTGGCCGCGCCCACGGGTGTCTCCATGCTCCACGCCGGCGTGCTGATGAAGCTGGGCGCTTTCGGCATCCTGCGCGTGGGCATCACGCTGCTGCCGGAGGGCGCGCACTTCTGGGCCCCGGTGTTGATGACGCTGGGGGTGACGGGCGCCCTTTACGGGGCGATCTCCGCGCTGGCCCAGACGGACCTGAAGTACATGGTGGGCTACTCCAGCGTGAGCCACATGGGTTACGTGCTGATGGGCCTGGCGACGATGAACAACATCGGCGTGAACGGGGCGGTCCTGCAGATGTTCGCCCACGGCGTCATGACCGCCCTCATGTTCACAAACGTCGGCGCCGTGTACGACCAGGCGCACACGCGCGACATGACGACCTTCGGCGGCATCGCCAGGCGCATGCCGCGGCACTCGGCGTTCTTCGCCATCGCGGGGCTTTCATCGCTGGGCCTGCCAGGGCTGGCGGGGTTCGTGGCGGAGTTCCACATCTTCGTCGGCGCTTTCCGCGCCGGCTACTGGTGGGCGGGCGCGCTGGGAATCCTGGCGGCGGCGATCACCGCCACCTACATCCTGCGCATGCTGGCCCACGCCTACTTCGGCCCGCTGAACGAGCGATGGGAGGGGCTGAAGGAGATGCGGCCCGGAGAGCAGTTCGCCGGGGCGCTGCTGATCGCCTTCATCATCTTCATGGGCGTCTGGCCGGCGCCCTTCGTGGACCGCATCACGGACAGCGTGAAGAACATCCCGGGGATTTCGTAAGTGGCAGACGATACTCGCCGGCGGGACGCAGCTGGGCGCGGCACCCCTCCCCCGCGCTTCGCCTCCCCGAGCGGCGCCCCTACTGGATGCTGTGGCCCGCGATGACGCAGCTTAACTTCCAGTGGGAGCTGCTGGCGCCGGAGTTCATCCTGGTGGGCTGGGCCGGCGCGCTGGTGCTGCTGGACCTGTTCTGGGGCTCTTCGGCCGGGCTCAGGACAGGCCGCATCGGCAAGGAGCCGCTGGGGTACCTGGCGGCGGCCGGGGCCGTCGCGGCGGCGCTCGTCTCGCTCTTCTGGATCGGCGATCACAAGAACTTCGCGGACCTCATCGACGTCAACAACTACACCACGCTGTTCCGGGTGTTCTTCGGGCTCACCGCCGCGTTCGCCTGCATCGCCTCCGCCCGCTACGTGAAGGACCGGCTGCTGCACCCGGGCGAATACTACGCGCTGATCCTGCTTTCGGTCGTCGGCGCGAACGGCATGGCGGCGGCGAGCGAGCTGCTGACGGCCTACATCTCGCTGGAGCTGCTCAGCTTCAGCCTGTACGTGCTCGCGTCGTATGACAAGTTCGACCTGCGCTCCAACGAGGGCGGGCTGAAGTACATGCTGCTGGGCGCCTTCTCCTCCGCGATCTTCCTGTACGGCATCAGCCTGGTCTATGGGGTCACGGGCTCCACGCACTTCAACGCGATCGGCGAGGTCCTGAAGGGCGATACGAGCGACATCGACATGGCGCTCCTGCTGGGGCTGGCGCTGATGATCGGCGGGCTCGGGTTCAAGGTGGCAGCGGTGCCGTTCCACATGTGGACGCCGGACGCCTACGAGGGCGCGCCGCTGCCCATCACGGCGCTCATCTCCGCCCTCTCCAAGTCGGCCGGGTTCGCGCTTTTCCTGAAGCTGTTCACGCAGGCGTTCCTGCCGCTGATCGACGACTGGCGCTACTTCATCGCCGCCCTGTCGGTGGCCACGATGGCGCTGGGGAACCTGGTGGCGATCCAGCAGCAGAACCTGAAGCGGCTGCTGGCCTACTCCAGCATCGGCCAGGTGGGCTACCTGCTCATGGGCATCGCCGCGCTCTCGCCCGAATCGGCCAGCGCGCTGGTGCTGCACATGATCGGCTACGTCGTCACGAACCTGGCGGTCTTCGTCTGCATCATCATCTACTACAACTGGACGGGGAAAGAGGAGATCAAGGACTACGCCGGGACCGCGGAGCGGGCGCCGTTCCTGGCGCTCTGCCTCAGCATCGCGTTGTTCTCGCTGGCGGGGATGCCGCTGTTCGCGGGGTTCGCCACCAAGTTCATCCTCTTCCAGTCGGCCGCGCAGGAGGACCTGCTGTGGCTGGCCGGGGTGGCGGTATTCTTCAGCTTCGTCTCGCTTTACTACTACCTGCTGATCGTGAAGGAGATGTACCTGGGGGAGCCGGCGGAGCGCACCCGCTTCCCCACCCCGTGGCTGGAGTACGGCGCGCTGTCGCTGCTGGTGGCCGGCGTCATGTTCGTGGGGCTGTACCCTCAGCCGGTCTACGACGCCGTGGAGGACAGCACGGCAACGATCTTCGCGGCGGTGGAGGACAGCGCGGCGGTAAGCGAGCGGCCGTAGCGGCGCTGCTTGCTGCGCCCTCCCGGCGCGGCCATCGGTATAATCTAAGACTGAGGGGCTAGTGGGCGACTATCACATCAACATCTTCTACAGCGAGGAGGACGGCGGCTACATAGCCGACATCCCCGATCTTGAGTCTTGCTCGGCGTTCGGTGAGACGCCCGAGGCGGCGCTGGCCGAGCTCGAGAAGGCCAAGTCGGCCTGGCTCGATGCGGCTCGTGCTTCGCGCAAGCCGATCCCGTCGCCCCGATACCGTCCGGCTATCTACCAGACCCCTCGCTGAGCCCCCACCACACCGCCCGTACCCGCGCCCGATCTACCGCGTGGGCGACGGCGCCCACGCGGATCTTCCCGGCGACCGCGGCGCAGACGGCCGCCCCTGGCCCCGCCTCCAGACTCTTGCCATCCCTCCCGATATGCGGTGCAATAGAAGCCTCATGGAGCTTCGATCCCTTCAGGGCGTGGCCACCCTGGCCCTGCTGTTGCTCGCGGCGCTGCTGCCGGCCTCGCCGCCGGCGTCCGCCCGTAGCGATGTGATCGCGCTGCCCGCCGATGGCGAGCTGCCGGTGGCGAGCGTCGTCCTGCGCGATGCGGACGGTGGTGCGCCGGCGTCCGTGCAGGCCACCTGCGACAAGGACATCGATACCACCTCCCAGATATCGGGCGTGGCCTTCGTGGCGGCGCAGGACAACGGCATCTGCACCACCGGGGACCTCGTCGTCTACAGCCAGGGCGGGCAGACGTACGTGGCCCAGGCGGGCGGACAGGAGGCGGCGTTCACCATCACCGGCATCGCGGCGGACGGTACACCGTCGATGGTGACGCAGAAGTACTGGACCACGACGAATACCTATACGGCGGACATCCAGACGTTCGTCAAGGGCGGCCGTCGCTACGTCGCGCTGGCGCTGGAGCGGCTGAGCGCGGTAAACGCCTCCTGCGGCGTGGCGATCATCGACGTAACGGACGCGCCGAACACGGGGACGCCCCTCCTGCAATCGGGCGGCGACTGGTGCGACGTGCACAACATCTTCGTAGAGAACGACGCCGGCGGCGACGGCCGCTACGTGTACCTGACCGCCGATGGCCCCAACGACATGCGGGTGCTGGACATCGCGGACCTGGGGAGCATCCAGGAGATCGGCCGCTACACGCATCCGCAGGCCAGCAACGCCAACTACGTGCACGACATGGTGGTCGTGGACCACGGCGGCAGCAGCGGGCGGCGGGTGTATGTCTCCTACTGGGACGCCGGGCTGATGGTCCTGGACGCGGACGACGTGACGCCCGGCGTGATCGAGCCGGGGAGCGCCAACCAGCCGCTGAACCCGGACCACAGCATCGACCCGGCAGGCTTCCTCACCCACCACGCCGTCCCTGCGGCGGACGGCTCGCGCGTGTTCATCGAGGACGAGTTCATCGCGTACTCCGGGGGAGAGCCGGTGCAGATGTGGGACATCAGCAACTTCGCTTCGCCGCAGTACGTGGACGGGATCGCCATGGGCACGCCGCTGATGCCTGTGCTCGAGCCGGCGCACAACCTCTACGTGGTGGGCAGCCGGCTGTACGTCGGCTGGTACAAGGCCGGCCTGCAGGCGTTCGACTTCACTCCCGGCGGCTTCACCTCGCGGGCGCTCTATCACCAGGCGCAGACGGAGGCGGCGGACGACCCCTACGACGGCGCCTGGGCGATCGACTCGGCGACGATCGGCGGGACGGCATACCTGTTCCAGAGCGACCGCCGCTACGGCCTGATCGTGGACGCCATAGCGGGCGACGCGGACGGCGACGGCGTGCCGGACGCGGCCGACAACTGCCCCTCGTGGCCGAACGCGGGGCAGCAGCTGCCGCCGTGGCCGGTGCCCGCCGGTGACCCGGACTGCGACGGCTTCGCGGACAGCCGCGAGACGTACATGGGGACGGACTCCTCCCGGCACTGCGCGGCGACGGCGCCGGCGGACGACGAGCCGGTGGACGCCTGGCCGCCAGACCTGAACGACGACCAGCAGGCCACGCTCGGCGACGTGCTCCGCTACATCTTGGTGTTCAACACTAGCGCGCCCGGGCCGCCGTACACCGCCCGCTTCGACCTGAACGCGGACGGCGTCATCTCGCTCGCGGACGTGCTCCTGTTCATCCCGTTCTTCAACAACACCTGCACGCCGTAGCGGCTGCCTGGCTCGCCGTCCGCCCGCGCCTCATAGTTGCGCGATCTTCGCGCGCGTTCCGTAACACCCGGCGCCCGGGCGCGTCCCATTGTCGTGCTCGCAATTCGTCCGGCGCCGGGCCAGCCGCGCAGGCGCAGCCGCGTGGCCGTCGCCGGCGTGCTCGCGCTGGTCGCGCTTGTGGCGGCGGCGCTCCTGGCGCGGGGCGGACAGAGCGCGGCCGCGCGCACGGTCGAGGGACCGCCGGACCTGCTGCTGCCGTGGGAGCAGGGACAGGAGTGGCGCACGGGGATCGCCGGCTTCCACCTGTCCCACGATGCGCTGGACTTCTTCCCGCCGGACACGCCCCTGGGGCTGGACCTGCGCTGCGAGGGCGACCCGGACTGGAGCGAGGAGATATCGTCGTACTGGGTGCTGGCCTCCGCGCCGGGCACCGTACGGCAGGCGTCCGACGCCCTGGTGCTCATCGATCACGGGAACGGATGGCAGAGCGGCTACTACCACATGTACGGCTTCCAGGTGGCGCTGGGTGACAGAGTCGCGGCCGGCCAGCCGATCGCGCATCCCTCCACCTACGGCGCCTGCGCGACTGGGGCGCACGTGCACTTCTGGGTGTCCGCCTCAGGCGGAGAGACGACGCGCGACGTGTCGCTGTCCGGCCGGCCGGCGACAGAGATCGGGATCAACGAGGTGATCGGCGAGACGGCGAACCACCCCGCTGGCGCCGCGCCGACGCCAACGCCAACTGCCACAGCGGCGCCTTCGCCCACGGAGACGCCGGAGCCTTCGCCCTCGCCCACGCCGCTGCCTACGCCCGACCCGGAGCCGTTGCCGCCTGCGGAAGCGCCGGGCAAGTCGGTCGCGGGCGACGTGAGCTGCGACGGCCGGATCGACGCGCTGGACGCGGTGGCGGCGCTGCGGCACGCGGGCGGCGTGGCCGCCGGTGGCGACTGCGTGGCCAGTTCCGGGGACGTGGACTGCAGCGGCCGGGTGGACCGCGCGGACGCCCTGCGCCTCCTCCGCTATCTCGCAGGGCTCGAGCCGCAGCCATCGCCGTGCTTCCCGCGGGCGTAGGGCGCGCGGAGTCACGGCGCTGTGGCGTAGCGTAGCGTTGACGCACGCGCCGCACGAACGGCCATAATATGGGCATGCGCGCTCTCAAGGTGCTGCTCGCCTTCGCTCTGATGGTCTGGGCGCTCCTCACTCTGCTGTTCGTGCTGATGGTGCGCGAACGGTACGGGCGCGGCGGGCCGATTCCCGTCAGCCAGGGACGGGCCCTCTTGCACCCGTTGCGGCGCTTCCTCCAGCCTGTGCGGCCCACACTCCAGACGTTCGGCCTGAAGCCCGGCGAAACGGTGCTGGAGCTCGGCCCCGGGCCGGGCTACTTCACGCTCGAGGCCAGCCGCATGGTCGGCGCCGGGGGCAGGGTGCTGTGCCTGGACCTCCAGCGGGGCATGCTGGAGCTACTGCGGCAGCGGTTGGCTGAGAACGAGATCGCCAACGCCCACACGGTGGTGGCCGAGGCCGCCCGCCTGCCCCTGGCGGACGGATGCGTGGATGCGGCGTTCCTCGTCGCGGTGCTGGGCGAGATACCGGACCGGCCGGCGGCGCTCCTGGAGCTGAGGCGGGTGCTGAAGCGCGGCGGCCTGCTCTCGTTCGCCGAAACCCTGACTGACCCGGACTACGTCTTCCAGCGGGAGCTGCGGGACCTCTGCCGCGCCACGGGCTTCGAGCCGCTGGAAACGAGTGGGCAGCCGCTGGGCTACCGGATGACGTTCCGGGTGGCGCCCGGCCGGTAGGGGCGCGTCATGATGCGCCCCTGCGCCACGTCTGTTACAGGATCGGCAGGTAGCGCTTCAGCTCGTAGTCCGTCACCTGTCGCCTGAAGTTACTCCACTCGATCTTCTTGTTCAGGAGCAGGCTGTCCACCAGGTGGTCGCCCAGGCAGCGGCGCAGCAGCTCGCTCCCCTCCGCGGCTTCGATCGCCTCCCCGAGGCTGCCGGGCAGGTGGTCGATGCCGCGCGCCTTGCGCTCCTCCTCGGTCATCTCGAAGACGTTCTCTTCCACCGGCTCCGGGCAGGGGTACTCCTTCTCGATGCCCTCCAGGCCGGCCGCCAGCATGACGGCGAAGACCAGGTACGGGTTGCAGGCCGGGTCCGCGGCGCGGTATTCGATGCGGGTGGCGTTCTCCTTGCCCGGCTTGTACTCCGGGACGCGGATCAGGTCGGAGCGGTTGCGGCGGGCCCAGGAGAGGTAGACGGGGGCCTCGAAGCCGGGGACCAGCCGTTTGTAGGAGTTGATCCACTGGCTGCCAAGGAGGGTGATCTCCTTGGCGTGGCGGAGGAGCCCGGCGACGTAACTGCGGGCGAGGGCCGAGAGGTGATAGGGGTCTGCCGGGTCGAAGAAGGCGTTGCGCTCGCCCTTGAAGAGCGACTGGTGCACGTGCATGCCGGAGCCGTTCTCGTCGGCCAGCGGCTTGGGCATGAAGGTGGCGTAGACGCCGTTCTTGATGGCGACCTCCTTCACCACCAGGCGGTAGGTCATGGTGTTGTCGGCCATGGTCAGGGCGTCCGTATAGCGCAGGTCTATCTCGTGCTGGGAAGGGGCGACCTCGTGGTGCGAGGCCTCGACGGGGATGCCCAGCTCCTCGAGCGTGAGGACGGTCTCGCGGCGGAGGTCCGTGGCGGCGTCCAGGGGCGTCAGGTCGAAGTAGCCGCCGGTGTCCAGGACCTGCGTGCCGTCGGAGCCGGCGAAGTAGAAGTACTCCAGCTCCGGGCCCACGTAGAAAGTGTATCCCAGGTCGGTCGCGCGCTGGAGGTTGCGGCGCAGGACATAGCGGGGGTCGCCCGCGAACGGCGAGCCGTCCGGCATCAGGATATCGCAGAACATGCGGGCGACGCGGTTCTCGGCCGGGCGCCAGGGGAGGATGGCGAAGGTGGCCGGGTCCGGCATCGCCATCATGTCGGACTCGTCGATGCGCGCGAAGCCTTCGATGGAGGAGCCGTCGAAGCCGACGCCCTCCTCGAGCGCCTCGGGGAGCTCAGCGACGGTGATGGCGACGCTCTTGAGCGAGCCGAGGATGTCCGTGAACCACAGGCGTATGAACCTCACGTCATGTTCGCGGGCCATCTGGAGGACGTAGTCCATGCTTTCGTTGCGGTCGTTCATGTCGTTTCCTCTCCGGTGGCCCTCTGCTGCCAGTGTGCGTAGGGGCGGGTTTGAAACCCGCCCCCACCGGCCGGTCATCGCCCAAACGCTCCTACACGTCGAAGTAGAGGTGGAACTCCCAGGGGTGCGGCCGCAGGCGGACGGGGTCGATCTCCGCCTCGCGCTTGTACTCCAGCCAGACGTCCAGGACGTCTTGCGTGAAGACGCCGCCCTTAAGGAGATAGTCATGGTCCTGCTCCAGCGCGCGCAGGGCCTCGTCCAGGGAAGCGGGAACGGTCTTCAGGCGGGCGGCCTCTTTGGGTGAGAGGTCGTAGGTGTTCTTCTCCAGAGGCGGGCCGGGATCGATCTGGTTCTCGACGCCGTCAAGGCCGGCCATGAGCATGGCGGAGAAGCCCAGGTAGGGGTTGCAGGCCGGGTCCGGCGGGCGGAACTCGATGCGCTTGGCCTTGGGCTGGGCGGTGTACATGGGTATGCGGGCCGCGGCAGAGCGGTTGCGGGCGGAGTAGACCAGGTTCACCGGCGCCTCGTAGCCCGGCACCAGGCGCTTGTAGGAGTTGGTGGTAGGGGCGCAGAAGGCCATCAGGGAGCGGCCGTGCTTGAGGAGGCCGCCGATGTACCAGCGGCACATCTGGCTGGTCATGGCGTAGCCCGTCTTGTCGAAGAAGAGGGGCTGGCCGTTCTTCCAGAGTGACTGGTGGGTGTGCATGCCGGAGCCGTTGTCGCCGTAGAGCGGCTTGGGCATGAAGGTGGCGACCTTGTTGTGCTTGCGGGCGATGTTCTTGACGATGTACTTGTACCAGAGCACGTTGTCCGCCTGGGCCACCAGCGTGCCGTACTTCATATCGATTTCACACTGGCCGGCCGTGGCCACCTCGTGGTGGTGGACCTCTATGGTGATGCCCACCTTCTCCATCTCGATCACCATCTCGCTGCGGATGTCCTGCAGGGAGTCGTGCGGGGGCACCGGGAAGTAGCCTTCCTTGAAGCGCGGCTTGTACCCCAGGTTCGGGTTCTCCTCGCGCCCGGTGTTCCATTCGCCCTCGATGGAGTCCACGTAGTAGTAGCCGCTGTTCTCCGTCTGGTCGAAGCGGATGTCGTCAAAGATGAAGAACTCCAGCTCCGGCCCCCAGAAAGAGGTGTCCGCGAGGCCGGTGGAAGTGAGGTACTGCTCGGCCTTCTTGGCGATGTAGCGGGGGTCACGCGTGTAGGGCTCGTGGGTGACGGGGTCCTGGATATCGCAGATGAGGGACAGCGTTGGCACCTCGCAGGCGGGGTCGATGCGGGCCGTGGCCGGATCCGGGATCAGGATCATGTCCGATTCCTGGATCTTCTGGAAGCCGCGGATGCTGGAACCATCGAAGCCGATGCCGTCCACCCAGATAGAGGTCTGAATGTCCTCCAGCTCCTGTAGCTCCCGCGGCGGGATGGAGAAGTGCTGCCAGAGGCCGGGCAGGTCGTTGAACTTGAGGTCGACGATCTGGATGTTCTCCTTCTTGATCAGATCGGCGACTTTCTGGGCGGCGTCTTGTGGCGTCAAACTTTCCCTCCTTGGGTCTGTGAGTATGCGAGCCTGATTATAGGCAGCCGGTTCGCTAACGGCGAGGCCTGAACGTTACGAGCGTGTTACGCCGTGCGGCAGGGGCGGGCTTGAAACCCGCCCCTGCCCCCGGTTGCATTGCGCTAGACCGCCGCCTCGCCCCGTTCGCCGGTGCGCACGCGGATGGCGTCCGCGACCGGCATGAGGAAGATCTTGCCGTCGCCGATGTTGCCGGTGCGGGCGGCGTCGCAGATCACTTTGACGGCGCGCTCGCTGTCGCTGTCCTTGACGACGACTTCGATCTTGACCTTGGGGAGCATGTCCACGGTGTAGGTCTCGCCGCCGCGGCCGGTATGGACGATGCCGCGCTGGACGCCGCGGCCCGTGACATGGACTATGTTCAAGCCGGTGAAGCCCGCAGCGGCCAGGGCGTCCTTCACGCTGTCCAGCTTCTCGGGCCGGATGATCGCCTCTATCTTGTGCATATTCTTCAAAGCTCCTTAACTAGGCTTCGCTGCCGCTGGGCCGGGGCAGGGGCGCCGCGGCGGGCAAGGGGGCGGAAGAGGACCTGAACTGCGGGACGGATATCGCCCCTTCGTCGAACACGTAGCCGCGCTCGCCGTGCTGGGTGACGTCCAGGCCGAGTTCCTCTTCTTCCTCGCTGACGCGGAGGCCCATGGTCAGGTCAAGCACCTTAAGGATAATGGCCGTGACGATGAAGGAATAGGCGCCGACGGCGCCAATGGCGACAAGCTGGTCCAGAACCTGGCTGCCTTCCCCGTGGATCAGGCCGTCAAACCCGCCCACGCTGGCGGCGGCGAATATGCCGGTGGCGAGGGCGCCCCAGGTCCCGCCGACGCCGTGGACGGCTACGACATCCAGGGAGTCGTCCACGGAAGTGCGGGCGCGCAGCCGGATTGCGAGATAACAGATGACGCCCGCCACACCACCGATGACGATCGACTCCATAGGCTCGACGAAGCCTGAGGCCGGCGTGATGGCGACCAGTCCGGCCACGCAGCCGGCGGCGGCGCCGACGACGCTCGCCTTGCCGGTGAGCGCCCAGCTGGCGAACATCCAGGAAAGGGCGGCGGCGGCGGCGGCAGTGTTCGTGACCACGAAGGCGTTGGCGGCCTGGCCGTTGGCGGCGCCGGCGCTGCCGGCGTTGAAGCCAAACCAGCCGAACCAGAGGATGGCGGCGCCCAGGACGATGTAGGTGACGTTGTGGGGCTCCATGGGCTCCTTGCCGAAGCCCTTGCGCCGGCCGTAAAAGATGGCGGCAGCCAGGGCGGCGGCGCCGGCGTTGACGTGGATGGCCGTGCCCCCCGCGAAGTCCAGGGCGTTGATGCCGCCCGGATCAAGGACGCCCAGCCAGCCGGTGCCGAAGACCCAGTGAGCTACCGGATCGTAGACGAGGAAGGACCAGGCGAGCATAAACACGAGGAATGTGCTGAACTTGGCCCGCTCCGCGAAGGCGCCGGTGATCAGCGCCGGGGTGATGATGGCAAACATCGCCTGGAAGATCATGAACGCCTCGAGCGGGACGCCGGTGGCTGATGTGTACGGGTCGCCTGGCGTCAGGCCTACGTCCTTGAGGCCCAGGTAGTCCAGGTTGCCGATGATGCCTCCCTCGTCCGGGCCGAACGCCAGCGAATAGCCGATGACGACCCACTGGATACCGACTAGGGCAACGACAATGAAGCTCTGCATGATGGTGCCCAGTACGTTCTTGCTGCGCGTGAATCCCGCGTAGAAGAAGCCGAGGCCGGGCGTCATGAACATGACGAGGGCGGCGGCGGCCAGCACCCACGCGGTATTACCGCTATTTATTTCGACTGGCATAACTTATAGTCACCCCCTATAAAAGATTTGCTTGCCGCAAACAGTAACATGCGGTCGCGCGCGATATGTTACGGCCGTGTTACGGCGCGATTAAGCGGGTGTTACGGAGATCAGTACGGTGCTGAAGTAAGGGAAGTGCAGGGGCGCATGCTCCGGCGCCTGCCCTGAGCGTAGTCGAAGGGCCGGGGGGCTTGGGGGGTGTCCCCCCATCCCCTCCCTCCAATGTAGGCGGAGCAGACCGAGAGGGATGCGCAGCCGCCGCGGCGTTTGCTTCGAAGAACTTCTGACTGCACACCAGCAAGCCGCCGGGTCAGGAAATGACCCGGAAGCGGTAGCCCACGTTGCGCACCGTCTCGATGAAGGCGTGGTGGCGGTCCTCGATCTTGGCGCGCAGGCGGCGGATGTGCACGTCCACGGTGCGGCCGCCGCCGTAGAAGTCGTACCCCCAGACCTTGTTCAGCAGAGCCTCGCGGGTGAAGACGCGGTCCCGGTTGGTGGCGAGGAAGCGCAGTAGCTCGTACTCCTTGAAGGTCAGCTCCACGGGCCGGCCGGCGACGTGCACGGTGTAGCCGGCAAAGTCCATCACCAGGTCGCCGCACTTGAGGACGTTGCGGGAGTCCACGCGGTGCCGCTTCCAGATAGCCTGCCGGACCCTGGCGCACAGCTCCTGGGCGGGCGCCGTGGACACGAGGAAGTCCTCAAGGTCTCGGGCGGGGTCCAGGTTGGCCAGCTGCTCTCGGCTGACGATGGCGATGACGGGCGGCGAGTCGCCGCGCTGGGCGGCCTCCAGCCAGTGCCTGGCGGCTGGGTCCTCGGCGGCGGAGGCGAGGTCAATGACGACGACATCGCACTCCGCCGGGGGCGTGTCGCCGGCGCCGGGCAGGCGGTGTGCGACCACGAAGCCGTCATCTGCGAGGGCGGCGGCGAAGGCGGCGGAGTCATCGCCAATAAGGAGGACGTTTCGCATAGAGAGAATTATGCCATACGGTAGCGGTCAGCGGCGGAACGTCTTTGCGGAGGGCAGATGGCTGATACCCCTGGGCTGATGGCTGATAGCTGATGGCTGATAGCTGATGGCTGATGGCTGATAACCAACGTAGGCCGGTACATTCAGGTGCCCGCAGCGCCGTTCAGGCGCGCCCAGCGCTCCGCGTTTGGTCTAACGTAGGCGGGCACCTATGAAGCAGCCGTCAGCGGTCAGCGGTGCGTTAGAATGGGGGCGTGGTGGCCGAGAGAGGCGATCCCCTGAGCGCAGCGGCGGTTCCTGTGGCCGAGGACCGGGTGGCCGCGGGCCGCAAGCCGCCCTGGCTGAAGGTCAGGTTCCCGGGCGGGCCGGCCTACATGCGCCTGAAGGGGATCATGCGGGAGGGTCGCCTGCACACCGTGTGCCAGGAGGCGCACTGCCCGAACATCGGCGAGTGCTGGGAGGCGGGGACGGCGACGTTCATGATCCTGGGCGACACCTGCACGCGCGCCTGCGGCTTCTGCGCGGTGAAGACGGGCCGGCCACCGGCGCTGGACCAACTGGAGCCTGTGCGCGTGGCCAATGCGGTCCGCCAGATGGGACTCGCGCATGCGGTGGTGACGTCCGTGAACCGGGACGACGAGGAGGACGGCGGCGCTCGCATCTTCGCGGCGACGATCACCTGGATCCGCAAGCTCTCGCCCGGTACGACGGTGGAGGTGCTGATCCCGGACTTCATGGGCAACTGGGACGCGCTGGCGGCGGTGATGGCGGCGCGGCCGGAGATCCTGGACCACAACACGGAGACCGTGCCCCGCCTCCACCGCCGGGTGCGCCCGAAAGCCCGCTACGAGCGCTCTCTGGCGCTGCTGCGGCGGGCCCGGGAACTGGACCCGGGCACGGTCACCAAGAGCGGGCTGATGGTGGGGCTGGGCGAGACGAAGCACGAGCTGCTGATGGTGTTCGCGGACCTGGTGGACGCCGGCTGCGAGGTGCTGACGCTGGGCCAGTACCTGCGGCCCAGCGCGAAGCACCTGCCGGTGGAGCGCTACTACCACCCGGACGAGTTCGCGGAGCTGCGCGCGGAGGCGCTGGCGCTGGGGTTCCGGCATGTGGAGGCGGGGCCGCTGGTGCGGTCCTCGTACCACGCGGAGCGGCAGGTGGCGGGGGTGAGGGCGGCCGGCGGGACGGCGCTGCGCCTGGAGGCGAGAGGCTAGGGGCTACGGGCGATCAGGCAAGCAAGCAATCTTGAGCCGGGCTGACTGACCCTGGAGGGATCCCTACGCCTCGCTGATATCGACGGAGATGACGGCGTCGCCCTGCTCGATGCAATCGACGACTTCCATTCCCTCAGTGACGCTGCCGAAGGCGGTGTAAGCGCCGGTGAGGTGCGCGGCGTTGCCGAAGGTGACGAACCACTGGCTGCCACCGCTGTTCACGTCCTGCGACCGCGCCATGCCCACGGTCCCGCGCTCGAAGGCGATATCGTTGAACTCGGCCGGGACGCTGTAGCCGGGGCCGCCGCTGCCGGTGCCGGTAGGGTCGCCCGTCTGGGCCACGAAGCCGGGGACGACGCGGTGGAACTTGGCGCCGTTGAAAAAGCCGTCTCGAGCCAGGAAGACGAAGCTATTGACGGTCTCCGGCGCCTGGGAGGCGCGCAGGACCATCGTGAAGTCGCCGCGCACCGTCTTGACGATGGCGTTGTAGTCCTTCGCGGTGTCGATGCTGATGGCGGGCCGGGAGGCGTATTTCTTGTTCACATCAGGCTCCGGTGCTGTGCCCGAGGGAGGCGGGCAGTTGGCTGGCTGGGTGGGGCTCGCGGCCGCTGCGGCCGTCGGGCGGCCGGTCGGACTGCTCGCCGAGCTGTCCTCTTCGCCGCCGCCGCAGGCCGCGAGGACCAGCGACACGCAGACGAAGGAGAGGGCCGCGAGCAGCGGGGCGAGCCGTTTCGGATTGCGCATGGTGGCTATGATGGCATACTGCGGCAGGAGGGTCAAAGGGCACAGCGGCGGACCCTCACCCCGGGGCTCCTGAGGCGGACGGGCGCGGGCTGGTATCCTTGTGTGGGGCTCCGGCGTTCTTACTGGAGACCGGCGGCTGGAACGCCGGGCGCGGGACGGCGACAGGGAGCGTAGAGAGAGGTCAGGCGATGGACAACAGGCCGATCGGCATGTTCGATTCGGGAGTGGGCGGGCTCTCCATCTGGCGCGCGCTGCGCAAGCTGCTGCCGCAGGAGAGCATGGTCTTCCTGGCGGACAGCGGGCACGTGCCCTACGGCGAGAAGAGCACCGCGGAGCTCCGCGACCTGACCACGCGCATCGCGCGGTTCCTGCTGTCCCAGGACTCCAAGATGATCGTCGTCGCCTGCAACACGGCGACCGTGCACGCCATCGGCCACCTGCGCGAGACGTTCCCCGCGGTGCCGTTTGTCGGCGTGGTGCCGGTGGTGAAGACGCTGGCCCGCTGGACGCGGACGGGGACGATAGCGGTGCTCTCGACGCCCGCCACTTCGCAGAGCGAGTACCTGGCGGGGCTGATCAGCGAGTTCGCGCCGGACAAAGAGGTGATCAACGTCGGCTGCGACGGGCTGGAGAACATGGTCGAGGCGGGCCACGTGCGCACGCGCCAGACGACCGCGCTGCTGGAGCGGCACCTGGCGCCGGTGCGGGACAGCCGCGCGGACGTCGTTGGCCTAGGCTGCACGCACTACCCGTTCCTGCGCCACCGCATCAAACACCTGCTGGGCCGCGGCGTGCGCGTGTACGACCCCTCGCGACCCGTGGCGCGCCGCGCCCGCCAGCTGCTGCGGCAGGGCGACGCCCTCGCCGCGAACCCGCACCCGCAATACCGCTTCTACACCACGGGCGATGCCGGGCTCTTCGGGCTGGTGGCTGGCAAGCTGCTGCGCTTCCCGGTGCGGGACGTGGGACACGTAGAGATCTAGCGGCGGGCGTCTGCCTCCACCCCGCCCCCGGTTGCGGGCACCTGAAGGTACCCGCCTACGGCAGGCCCTCTGGGGAACCGGCCGCGTTGTGTGACCGCGGTCGCAGCCCACCCGCAGCACCCGCGCCAAAACGGGCGTAGAATAGGCGCGTCGCAGCCCGCCGCCAAAAGGAGGTCCGCCATGGCCATAGCCCCCTCACCCACCAGCATTGCCGCCGTTCCGCCCGCCCTGGAGGCGTATGTCGAGACGGAACGGCGGCGGGCGGACGTTGCCGGCGTTGCCGTCGCCGCCTTCAACCGCGAGGGGCTGCTGTTCGCCGGCGGCTCCGGCTACGCCGACCTCTCGCGGGAGGAGCGGGTGACGCCGGACACGCTCTTCCGCGCCGCCTCCATCACCAAGCTCTTCACCACAACGCTGGTGCTCGAGGAGGTCGAGGCCGGGCGCCTGGCGCTGGACCAGCCGGTGAACTCCTACCTGGACGACGCGACGCAGGTGCTCGACAGGCACGGCGCCCCGGCCGACACCGTGACGGTGCGCCACCTGCTCACCCACACCTCCGGCCTGCCGGTGTCCTGGCGCGGGCTGGAGTACGGCCCGGCGCCCTACCGTCTGCTGGTGAACGGCCTGCGGTCGATGCACACGCTGCAGGACCTGGTTTCGGGCCAGCGCACGGTGCGCCCGCCCGGCAAGCGCATCGTCTACTCCAACGGCGCGTTCGAGCTGCTGGGCTACCTGGTGCAGCGGCTGAACGGGAAACCGTATGAGGAGCTGCTGCGTGAGCGGGTGCTGGAACCGCTGGGGATGACGGCGTCGGCCATCCGCGTGGCGCCCGGTGGGCCGGGGGTGGCGACGCCGTACGGCGGGTTGATGACCGGCGCGGGACGGAAGCCGGCGCCGGCGTTGCGCAACTACAGCGGACCGGCGGGAGCGCTGGTGACGAGCGCGGCCGAGCTTTCGCGCTTCGGACAGATGGTGCTGCGGGGCGGCGAGCTGGACGGGAACCGGGTGCTGTCCGCGGAGACGCTGAAGGACGCCACCAACTTTCACGCGAAGAATCAACCGGACCTGGACGAGGGTCTGGGCCTGGGCTTCTGGGCAACAGAGTACCGGGGACGGCGGCTGGCCGGCCACGACGGTGGCCTCGCGGGCGTCTCCACCCGCATCGTCATGTCGCCGGAGGACGGCGCTGGCGTCGTCGTCCTGAGCAACGGGGCCAATCCTCTGTTCGTGCACCGGGCGGCGGAGCGCATCCTCGAGGAGGTGCTGGGCCTGCCGCCGGAGGCCGTGCCCGGCTCGCCGCGGGGGATGGCCCCCGGCACGGAGGGCCAGTGGCAGGCGTTCGGTGAGAGGGTCTCCGGGCGCTACCGGCTGGCGGACGTCGCTCCGCCGGGTGTGCTGGGGGAGCTGATGGGAATGATGGCGCGGCCGCGGGTCTCCTACGTGGCCGACGGCTGCCTGGCGATTGACGGGGTGGGATTCGAGACGGCGTTCCTGTATCCAGACGGCGAGGTGGGCCGCTACCGGGTGGCCTGGCCCATGGCCAACGGCGCTCGCGTGGTGATAGAGGAGCGGGGAGACGGTACGCACGTCTGGGCGTCCATCGTGCACCTGGTGCGGCGGCAGTAAGCAGCAGGGGCGTCCACCTGAGGCGGACGCCCCTGCGACCTCCTTCCGGTCCCGAAAGACCGTAAGCCGGGCGGCGGCAAGAGCGCCCGTTCGGGACGGCGCGGGCGGGTTTCGAAACCCGCCGCTACCGGATGTGAATGCCGGAGATGGCGCGGGCGATGACCAGGCGCTGGATCTCTGAGGTGCCTTCGAAGATCGTGTAGATCTTGGCGTCGCGGTGCCAGCGCTCGACGGGGTTCTCGCGCACGTAGCCGTAGCCGCCCATGATCTGGATGGCCTCGTCGGTGACGTGGACAGCGGTCTCACCGGCGAAGAGCTTGGACATGGAGCCCTCGCCGTTCTCGAACGCCTTGCCGGTGCGGCCCATCCAGGCGGCGCGCCAGACGAGCAGCCTGGCGGCGTCCAGGCGCGTCTTCATGTCGGCCAGCTTGAAGGCGATGGCCTGGTTCTCAATGATCGGACGGCCGAACTGGACGCGCTGCTTGGCGTAGTCCAGCGCGAACTCGTAGGCGGCGCGGGCGATGCCGACGGCCTGCGAGCCCACAGCCGGGCGCGTGGCCTCGAAGGTGGCCATGGCGGCCTGTGACTTGGAGCTCTTGCCCTCGCGGGCGCGCGCCAGGCGCTCGTCCAGGCGGTCCTTGCCGCCCAGCAGGCAGTGGCCGGGGACGCGGCAGTCCTCCAGGATGACTTCCGCCGTGTGGCTGGCGCGGATGCCGTGCTTCTTGAACTTCTGGCCCTGGCGGATGCCGGGCGTACCCGGCGGCACAATGAACGCCGCGTGGCCGCGGGAGCCGAGCTCCGGGACCACCGAGAGCACCAGCACGTGGACGGCCGCGATGCCGCCGTTGGTGATCCAGGTCTTGGTGCCGTTCAGCACCCACTCGTCCTTGGCCTCATCGTAGACGGCGCGGGACTTGAGGGAGCTGACATCGGAGCCGGCGTCGGGCTCGCTAACGCCGAAGGCCGCGAGCTGTATCTTTTCGGGTGTGCCGAAGCACTGGGGCACCCACTCCATGATCTGCTGCGGGGTGCCGCTGGCGCTGATCCCGGCGACGGCCAGGGTGGAGCCGAAGATGGAGAGGCCGATGCCGGCGTCGCCCCAGAAGAGCTCCTCGTTGGACAGCGGCATCGTCAGGCCGGTGGGATCGGAGAAGGCGTTCTGGATGAACTCCCAGGAGTAGAGGCCGATGCGCGCCGCCTCCTGGATGATGGGCCAGGGCGTCTCTTCCCGCTCGTCCCATTCGTGGGCCGCGGGGCGCACGACGTCTTTGGCGAAGCCGTGGACCCACGTCTGCATCTGGCGCTGCTCTTCGTTTAGCTCCATGGAGAACTGGGGCTGGGGAGCCCCTGTCTGAGCCTGCGGTCGCGATGTCGTTACCATATCCCTGCCTATCACCCCGCGGCGGTGTCGCCCCGCGAGAATCCTTTGCTGGAGTCCATGCCAGCTTCGTTCTGGCATGGCTGGTTTTCAGGGTAAGTGGTCAATCGCCGGCACAACAAGACCCGCAGAAATACGTCAATGCTGAATGCGGATTCTCAATTCCACGCTTGCATTTCGGCATCCTTGACGCCCCGCCCCCCGTTAGCCACAGATGGCACAGATGTACGCAGATGCCCCCGCCTCCGCCCCGCCGTGGGCGCGGATTGGCTTGGATTGCCCCGCCCCGCCCCGGGTGCGGGCACCTGAAGGTACCCGCCTACGCAGGACGCTTGGCATTCCCGCCTCCTGCCGTATAATGGCCCACGCATGGCCACCGCAGACCGCAACCTGGACGGCTCCCTCCTCTCCCTGGCGGTGCTTGTCGCGCGGTTCAACGAGCACGTCACCTCGCGCCTGCTGGAGGGCGCGAGGCAGGCGCTGGGGCGCTGCGGTGTGCGGCGCCACGACGTGTTCTGGGTGCCCGGGTCGTTCGAGCTGCCGGTGGCGGCGCTGCAACTGGCCCGCAGCGGGCGCTACGACGCCGTGGTCTGCCTGGGCGCCGTGATCCGGCACGAGACGGACCACCACCGGTACGTCGCGGGCCAGGCGGCGGCCGGCATCCAGCGCGCCGCGCTGGACACGGGGGTGCCGTGCCTGTTCGGCGTGCTGACGTGCGATACGGACGAGCAGGCGCTGGCGCGGGCGGGCGGCGCGCAGGGGAACAAGGGGTCCGACGCCGTGGAGGCGGCTATCGAAACGGCGAACCTGCTGCGTTCGCTGCGGGCCGAGTAAGCCGGGAGCTGCGGCAGCGGGCGGCGCTGCGCCCTCCTTGCTCCAGTCTCTAACCTCTAACCTCCACCCTGCTAGCCTCCAACCTCCTCCCGGTACCACTTCGCTGTGGCCCCGCCGATCTCGTGCGGGCGGTCCTCCTGGATGAAGTGCACGCCCGGGCCGATGTCGACGCTCGTCAGGTTGGGGAAGTTCTCCTGGCACCAGCCCACCAGGTTGCGCATGATGGCGCCGGGCTGGGCCCAGAGCAGCAGCTTCGGCAGCGGGCTGCGCTTGAGCCAGTCGCTATACTGCTGGACGGCCTGGACCACATCCGGCGGCTGGCCGTCCACCGGGATCTCGTTCGGCCAGCGCCAGGTGGGCTTCCGGCTTCGGGGGTCCGGGTACGGTTCGCGGTAGCGGGCCATCTCTGCGTCCGTCAGCTTGCGCAGGACGGCGCCCGGCAGCACCTGCTCCACGAACATGTTCTGCTCCAGGATCATCTGCTCGCCCACGCCGGGCGTGCGGAAGGCCTGGAACAGCTGGCGGGCCTGCTCCGGCCACTCGTCCCAGGTGAGGGGCCGCACGATGGCCTCCATGAAGGCGATGCCCCGCACGTTCGCTGCGTGCTGCGCGGCGTAGTGGAAGCCCAGCGCGGACCCCCAGTCGTGGACCACGAGCGCCAGGTCCCGCAGGCCGAGCGCTTCGATGAACCCGTCCACGTATCGGTAATGATCGAAGAACCGGTACTCGATGTCCGGCTGGTCAGACTTGCCCATGCCGATGAGGTCCGGTGCGATGCAGCGGGCAAGCGGAGATACGTGCGGGATGACGTTGCGCCAGAGGTAGGAAGAGGTGGGATTGCCGTGCAGGAAGAGGACGGGTGCGCCCTCGCCCTGCTCCACGTAGTGCATCCTGGCGCCGTGCACCGAGACGAAGCGCGATTCGTAAGGGAAGGCGGCGGATATCTCTTGCTCTGCCATGTCGCGACCTCCTGGGGCGGGATACTTACGCATCATAGCGGACTGCGCGCGCGCCGTGGCAAGCGGGCCTGCCTGCCGTGGCAAGCGGGCCGCGCCGGCCGACATCCGTGGCCCGCGGCCCTCTGACCCTCTTCCTCACACTTCCTTCGGCAGGCGGCCCGTCAGACCCAGCACCCATCGCATGCACCTGTGCCCAAGATCGGCGCCGGGGAGGAACATCATCGGGCAGCCGCCCGCGATCCCGGTGATGCCGGCTGCTCGGCAGACCTCCCCCGCCTCCGCTGAGACGCTGCCCTGCCCGAAGGAGCGGTGCATCCAAACGCGGGAGACGCCCTGCTCGGCGCATTCGCGCGCGACGCTCTCGGCCACCGCCGGCGCCGTCGCGATCACCACCGCGCCGACGCCGCCGGGGATCGATTTCAGGTCGGGGTAGCAGCGGTCGCCCTCCACCTCGCCGGCGTTGGGGTTGACCGCGAAGACCTCGTAGTCCCGCTGGCGCAACGTCTTATAGATGAGATTCGCCGCCTCGCTGGGGCTGCGGGAGACGCCCGCGACGGCGATCCGTTTCTGCGCCAGGAAATCGTCTACTGCCTCTCTGAGTGAGGGCATCGTCTAGTCCTCCCCGGGCGTGTGGCCCGTGCTCATCGGTTGGCCCGCGCCGGCGAACTTGAGCGCCGCCTGGAGCGCGACCGCCCCGATCTGGTACTGGCGCCGGCGCTGCAGGTCGCGTTCCTCGGCGGTGCGGTGGGCGGAGACGTAGACGCCGTCGATGGGGCTGTCGGACTGCACGAGCAGGGCGCCGCGCCGGGCCCCGAACCGGCGGGCGACGGAGAACACGACGGCGACCTCCAGGTCCACGCCGTAGTATCCCGCCTCGTGCCACTCCGCGAAGTGCTCCGGCGTCTCCGTCATGATGGACGCGGCGCTGACCAGCGGTCCCAGGTGATACGGCAGGCCTTCTTCCTCGCACCGCGCGGCGAGCCATTCGACCACTTCCTGCGAGGCATCCGTCCACCGCTCGTCGCCCAGGTAGTGCGCGGAGACGGAGTCCAGCGGGTGGGCCCGCGTTGGCAGCAAGACATCGCCGTAGCCGATGTCCCGCTGGAGGCCGCCGAAGTAGCCGGTTACCAGCACGGCCCGCGCGCCCAGCAGGCAGCAGAGGTGCGTGATGTCGCCCGCTACGGCCGCACCGTATCCCGCGGCCACCGCCAGCCGCTTCTCCCCGAACATGCCGACGATGGCGTTCGGCCAGAGCGCCTTGCGGACGTCCTTGAGGGCGGAGGACCACGCGTCGAGCGCCTGCGGGTAGTCCAGGAGGCCCATGAAGATGAGGGCGTCAAGCTCCTCGCCGGGCTCCACGCCCAGCCAGTGGCGCACCTCGTCCGCCGTGAGCCTGTGCATCCGCTACTCCCGTGCGGCGGGCGCCGGGTATCCCGTCACCAGGATGTCGTCGCCCAGGCGCTCGACGGTCACCTCGCGCAGGCGGAGGGCGTCCGCCATGCGGTAGGCGCCTTTGCCGGCGACGGCGGCGGGGGCGTCCGCAGCGCCGATGATGAGGGGCGCGATGACCGCGTGCACCTTATCGACGAGGCCGCGGTCGAAGAAGGAGCCCAGGATGACGCCGCCGCCTTCGACCAGCACCGAGAGGATGTCGCGCCGCCCCAGCTCTTGCAGCAGGGCGATGAGGTCTACGTGATCGCCCTGCCGGGGCAAGGCGGCGACCTCCGCGCCGCGGGCCTCCATGGCGGCGCGCCAGCCGGCGGGTGAATCGGCTGTAGTGGCGACGAGCGTCTTGCCGGGGACCGTGAAGATGCGGGCCATGGGCGGCGTGCGGCCCCGCGTATCGACGATTACGCGCAACGGCTGGCGCTCCACCTCCCGGTCTTCGGGGCGCGCTGTGAGGAGGGGGTCGTCCACAACCACGGTGGAGGAGCCGGCGAGGATGGCATCGACGCGGGCGCGCAGCGCGTGCGCCCAGGCGCGGGTCTGGGGCCCGGAGACCCAGCGCGAGTCGCCGGAGGCGGCGGCGATGCGGCCGTCCAGCGAGGCGGCGAACTTGGCGATGACGAAGGGCAGGCCCGTGGCGCGGTGCTTGAAGTACGCCTCGTTGATGCGGCGGGCCTCGTCCTCGCCCTCGCCGGCGATGGTGCGGACGCCAGCCGCCTCCAGCGCCCGGTGGCCGCCGCCGTCCACGGCCGGATTGGGGTCGGCCACGGCGTAGTGCACTTCGCTGATGCCCGCGGCGATGATGGCGTCCGTGCAGGGCGGCGTGCGGCCGTGGTGGCAGCACGGCTCCAGCGAGACGTAGAGGGCGCCGCCGCGTCCGCCCTTGGCGGAGGCCTGTTGCAGGGCCACGGCTTCCGCGTGGGGGCCGGGCGGCGGCTGCGTGACGCCCTCGCCCACGACGGCCCCGTCCGCGGCGACGACGACGGCGCCGACGGTGGGGTTGGGGGAGGTGGGCGCGCGGGCGTTGTGCGCCAGCTCCAGCGCGCGCTGCATGGGAGTGGGGACGGCCATGGCGGCTACATTATAGTGGACAGTGGGGAGTGAGTAGTGAGTAGTGGATGCCACCCCCCTTCAGGGTGTGGCGGTGCTGGGTCGGCCCAGCGAGGTTATCCCGCGAGCGGCGGTGCGGGTGTAGGATATTCCCGTCATGGAGCCGCGCATCCAGTACACGAAGACGAGCGACGGGGTGAACATCGCGTACGCCGTGTTTGGCGAAGGCCAACCACTCGTCTATCCGTCGAACGTATGGGGTGACATCCATTGGTATCTGCACAACGAAGCCACGCGCAGGGAGATGAACCGTCTCGCCGCGTCAGGTTGGCGAATTGCGAGGTATGACGGTCGCGGCATGGGCTCCTCCGACCGCGACGTGAGCGACTTCTGCCTGGAGGCCAGGCTGCGCGATCTAGAAACCGTGATCGACGTCGCGGGACTTGAGCGCTTCGTGCTCTGCGGCTACGGCCAAGGAGGACCGGTGGCAATCGCTTATGCCGTCCGTTGTCCCGACCGCGTGTCTCATCTCGTCCTCGTCAATTCGTTCGCTCAAGGGTCCGCCTACTACCAGACAGTGCCAACGATGCGCGCGCTGGCCGGAATGCGGGCGATGGCCGAGGATCAATGGGAATTCTTCACGCTAACGGTTGCGACGGCCGCCGTCGGTTTTGCCGACGGTATTCTCGCCAGGAAAACAGCAGAGTTGTTTCGCAGCGCGATGTCGGCAAAGAGCTTCCTCTCCTTCGTTGACGCGGCGGAGAAGGTAGATGTGCTCAACCTGCTTCCTGAAGTAACAACGCCTACGCTGGTGGTGCTAGATAGGTCCAGTTTCGTCACAGGGGACTTGTCCCGAGACCTCGCCACACGCATTCCCGGTGCCCGGCTCGTAGCAACTGACGACTACCCTCAGGAATTGCACTCGTTCGTCCGCGGCCAAACGCTAGCGCCCGGCGAGCTCGTGGGCGCCCCGTCCGGCACCGCGATCATCCTCTTCGCCGATATCGTCGACTCCACCGCCCTCACCGAGCGCCTGGGCGACACTGCGTTCCGGGGGAAGGCGCGCGAGCTGGACACCGCGCTGCGGACGATCATCCGCGAGAACAGCGGCACGCCAATCGAAGGCAAACTGCTGGGCGACGGCGTGCTGGCGGTGTTTACGTCGGCGAGGCAGGCGATTGAGGCGGCGCTGCGCTGCGGGAAGGCAGGAGACGAGGCCGGGCTCCCACTCCACCTCGGCATCCACGCCGGCGACGTCATCCGCGAGGAGAACAACGTCTACGGCGGCGCGGTGAACATCGCCTCGCGCATCTCGGGCCTCTCGGCGCCGGGCGAGGTGCTGGTGTCGGAGACGGTGCGGAGCCTCGCGCGCACGTCGGCGGGCGTGCGGTTCGAAGACCGGGGAGAGCACGAGTTGAAGGGCGTCGCCGACCCGCAGCGGGTGTTCGCGGTGAGGCAGGCGTGATGGAACCGCAGATCCGCTTTTGCACCAGCGCCGACGGCACACGCATCGCCTATGCCGTGCTGGGCGAAGGGCCCGCCACTCCCGTCATCTGCGTAAACAGCTGGGCCTGGACAATTGAGGCGATAATGACTCAGCCGGCGGAGCGGGCGCGTCTAGCGGACCTGGCGGAACGGCACCAGGTCGTCACCTTCGACAATCGTGGAACCGGTGCTTCGGAGCGGGAGCCCTCAGAACTCTCGCTGGAGTCACGTGTGGCCGACCTGGGGGCCGTAGCAGACCGGCTGGGATGGCCGCGATTCCACCTCGTTGGATACGGCGACGGTGGTGCGACTGCGGCCGCCTATACTGCTCGGAACCCCGAGCGAGTCGCTCGCCTCGTGCTTTTTTCGCCGTGCGCGAGGGGCGACAGTAACTCTGAGCGAATGACTCAACTCATCCACGAGAACTGGTCCTGGGCGCGCAGAATGATCGCTTCACTTATGTTTCCTAACGGTCCCGCCGAAATGCAACGCTGGACCTCCTCGACGCTTCGTCAATCGATGAGTCCCAACTTGGCGGCCAGGGCTTTAGAGCTCAACGCCACGCTCGATATCGCCGATCTACTGCCGCGAGTGCAAGCGCCCACACTCGTACTCAACTTTCGCGACGGACCCGGCATGCCCGAGGGGCGAGAGGTGGCCGCGCTGATCCCGGATGCGCGCTTCCATGTACTCCCAGGGGAGTACGCGTCAGTGTTCGCAGGCGCCGACGAGCTCATACGAGCAATCAGAGAATTCCTCGATGAGGGCACTGAAGCGAGAGGGCCGGATATCCCCTCCGGCACCGCCGTCATCCTCTTCGCCGACATCGTCGACTCCACCGCGCTCACCGAGCGCCTCGGCGACACTGCCTTCCGCGAGAAGGCCCGCGAACTCGACGGGGCGCTGCGCACCGTCATCCGCGAGAACGGCGGCACCCCCATCGACGGCAAGCTCCTCGGCGACGGCGTGCTGGCCGTCTTCACCTCCGCCCGCCAGGCGATCGAAGCCGCGCTGCGCTGCGGGAAGGCGGGCGGCAACGCCGGGCTGCCGCTGCACCTCGGCCTCCACGCCGGCGATGTCATCCGCGAGGAGAACAACGTCTATGGCGGCGCGGTGAACATCGCGTCGCGCATCTCGGGGCTCTCGGCGCCGGGCGAGGTGCTGGTGTCGGAGACGGTGCGGAGCCTCGCGCGCACGTCGGCGGGGGTGCGCTTCGAGGACCGCGGCGAGCAGGCGCTGAAGGGCGTGGGGGAGCCGCTGCGGGTGTGGGCGGTGGTCGAGGGTGGGGTGTGATGGAGCCGCGCATCCAGTACGCGAAGACGACCGATGGGGTGAGTATTGCCTTCTGGACGCTGGGAGAGGGCGGCACGCCGCTGGTGATGACGTCGCCGCTGTCCTTCAGCAACATCTCTCTCGAGTGGCGGATCCCGGAGCTCCGAGCCTGGTACGAGCGTCTAGCCGGCGGCGGGATGGTGGTTCGATTCGACTGGAGAAACATGGGGATGTCGGAGCGAGGTGTGGTCGTTCGGGCTGATATCGAACAACGCGCCTCCGATTTCGAATCGGTGGTCGAGGAGCTCGGCCTTGAAACCTTCAACCTTCTCGCGTTCGGTGGACCCGGACTGCTCACCTTCCCCTACCTGGCTCACCACCCAGACCACGTCTCGCGACTTGTGCTGTGGTCGACACTGATACGCGGATGGGTCGATAGCCCGGCGCTTTTATCCCTTGCTCAGACGGACTGGGACCTCGTGGTGGAGACTTTCGCGCACACTCAGATAGGCTGGGGAGTGGGAGGCGAGGCGCACGAGTGGGCGGAGTTCATTCGGGCAAGCATCACCCAGTCCGACTTCGTTCGCCTCTTTGAAGTGGTGCTGGAGATGGACGCCTCGCCATACTTGGAGCGCGTCGGAGCAAAGACTCTAGTGCTTTACCAGCCGCCCAGAACACTCTTCGAGGTCAACGCGCGCGAGCTGGCGACGCGAATTCCTGACGCTGAGATCGTCCGCCTGAACGAAGGGCCATTCGCCTCCTACCTGCACGAAGAGGGGAAACGGGTCACGGAGGAGTTCCTGGGGATCGCACCCGAGACTGCGCAGGCGGCGGAGACAATCCTTGCGCAGGGCATGCTGGCCGTCCTCTTCGCCGACATCGCGGACTCCACCGCGCTCACCGAGCGCCTCGGCGACGCCGCGTTCCGCGCCAAGGCCCGCGACCTCGACGGCGCGCTGCGGGCGGCGATCCGCGAGAACGCTGGCACGCCCATCGAGGGCAAGCTCCTGGGCGACGGCGTGCTGGCGGTGTTCACGAGCGCGCGGCAGGCCATCGAGGCGGCGCTCGCCTGCGGCCGGGCAGGAGACGAGGCCGGCCTCCCCCTACATCTCGGCCTCCACGCCGGCGACGTGATCCGCGAGGAGAACAACGTTTACGGCGGCGCCGTCAACATCGCCTCGCGCATCAGCGGGCTGTCGGCGCCGGGCGAGGTGCTGGTGTCGGAGACGGTGCGCTCGCTCGCGCGCACGTCGGCCGGCGTGCGGTTCGAGGACAGGGGAGAGCAGTCGCTGAAGGGCATTGGTGAGCTGGTTCGGATGTGGATGGTGCGGGAGGGGGAGGCGCCGTGACTCCGCTCGTCCTACGAGAACCTCAGGACGAGCGGGAAGAGGCGCTGGCAGAGGTGCTTCGCCAGGCCCAGGGCAATCTCATGGTTATCGGTGCCTTCGCATATGCGGTACCCTAGGCATCGCGGGATGAGAGATGCGGGACATAGCTGAGAAGGTGGTAGAGCCATGAAAGACTTCAAAGGCAAGGTGGCAGTGGTTACGGGCGCGGCCAGCGGCATTGGCCGGGGGATGGCGGAGCGGTTTGCGCGCGAGGGGATGAAGGTGGTGCTGGCGGATGTGGAGGAGGCGGCGCTGGCGCAGGCGGAAACGGCCATGCGCGCGGCCGGCGCTACGGTGCTGGCGGTGCGCACGGACGTATCGCAGGCGGCGGAGGTGGAGGCGCTGGCGCGGCGGGCAGTGCAGGAGTTCGGCGCGGTGGACATTGTCTGCAACAACGCCGGCGTCGTGCCGCGGGGCGGGCCTTTGTGGGAGACGCCACTCCAGGACTGGCAGTGGACCATCGGCGTCAACCTCTGGGGGGTGATCCATGGGGTGCACACGTTCGTGCCGCTCATGCTGCGCCAGGGCACGGAAGCTCACGTTGTCAACACAGCTTCGCTGGCCGGGCTGATCACGGGGCCGTTCCTTGGCATCTACGCGGTCACGAAGCACGCCGTCGTCGCCCTGTCGGAGTCCCTTTACCAGGAGCTCGCGCTGGCCGGATCGAAGGTCCACGTGTCGGTGCTCTGTCCGGCCTGGGTGAACACCCGGCTCATGGACGCGGGCCGCAACCGGCCGCCCAACTACCGGACGGAGGATGGAGGTGAGCCGGGGCAAGACCCCATAACGCAGGCCGTGCGCGGGCTGCTGGCGACGGGGCTTTCGCCGGAGACGATAGCGGAGCACGTGGTGAACGCCATCCGGGAGGAGAAGCTCTACATCCTCACGCACCCGGAGTTCAAGGACGGGATCAAGGCCCGCATGGACAACATCCTGGCGGGGACGAACCCGGTCGCCCAGTCCATCTTCTGAGGAGGCAGCATGGCGCCGCCGAACAACCGGCTGCTCATCAAGGGGGCGACGTTCCTGCACCGGCTCCTGTACCGCGTCAGCGGAGGCGGCATCGGCGGGCGCTTCGGGAAGGCGCCGATGCTGCTGCTGACGACCACGGGCCGGCGCAGCGGCAAGCCGCGCACCGTGCCGCTGCTCTACCTCGCGGACGGCGAGCGCATAGTCGTCGTCGGCTCCAACGGCGGGGACGACCGCGACCCGGCCTGGTGGCTGAACCTGCAGCACGACCCGCGCGGCCAGATGCAGATCGGCCGGCGGCGGCGGGCCGTGACCGCCGGGAAGGCTGACCCGCAGGAGAAGGCCCGCCTCTGGCCGCAGATCACGGCCCTCTACGCGGGATACGACGAGTACCAGACCCGCACCGCGCGGGAGATACCGCTGGTGGTCCTCCGGCCGGAAGCTTAGCCCCGCCGCCCCTACCGCCTTCGCGACGGCCGGCGCCCGCAGCGGCCGCGACATCCCCGTGGTACGCTTGGCGTCGGAGCTATGATCGGTCCGTCGTCCCTCAGCGGCCTCCCCTTCCTGCGCGACGCCCGCCGCGGCCGCGCCTCCTCCTACGACACCGCCGGCGGCAACATGGACTACTGGCTCCTGGACCCAGGCGAGACTCGCACCCTGGCCGCCGTCCAGGGCCCCGGCTGCGTGCGCCACATCTGGATGACCATGGCCTCGCGCGAGACGGCGTACCCGCGGCGCGCCGTGGCGCGGATGTACTGGGACGGCTCCCCGCACCCCTGCGTCGAGGTGCCGGCGGGCGACTTCTTCGGCATGGGCCACGGCATCGTCAAGAACTTCTGGTCGTTGCCGCTCTCGATGAGCCCCCAGGACGGGCGCGGCTTCAACTGCTTCTTCCCCATGCCCTTTGCCACGGGCGCCCGCATCGACGTCACCAACGAGGGCGAGCGGCGCCTGGTCCTGTACTTCTACGTGGACTACGAGACGTACGAGCGGCCGCTGGCGGGCGCCGCCTACTTTCACGCGCAGTGGCGCCGCGAGAACCCTACCGGCGGCTGGGGCGACGACTCCCGCCGCTTCGCCCAGGACCCGGAGTACTTCCGCGAGGTGTTCACAACACCCAACACGGCGGGCGAGGGCAACTACGTGATCCTGGAGGCGCGCGGCCGCGGCCACTACGTGGGCTGCAACCTGAACATCGACTGCTTCCAGCGCGCCAAGAACGACTGGTACGGCGAGGGCGACGACATGATCTTCATCGACGGCGTCTCGCGCCCCACGCTGCACGGCACCGGCACGGAGGACTACTTCAACACGGCGTTTGGGCCGTCACAGGAGTTCTGCTCGCCCTACCACGGCCTGCCCCTGACCTCCGGCACGCCCGAGTGGCCGTACGGGGGCAAGCACTCCATGTACCGTTTCCACATCGAGGACCCCGTACACTTCCGGGAGTCCATCCGCGTGACAATAGAGCACGGCCACGCCAACCACCTCTCGCACGACTACTCCTCGACGGCGTACTGGTACCAGACGGAGCCGCACCTGGGGTTCCCGCTGCTGCCGCCGGTGGGCGAACGGCTGCCGCGGGAATAGCGACCGGCGTACCCGGAATGTAGCGGATGCCTTCCAGGCTTCCAGCAGAATGGTGGGGCGACACGCGCCGCCTATCCAGCGACCGGCGCACACCAAATGTAGTAGCGGATGCCTTCCAGGCTTCCAGCGGGGTGGTGGGGCGACACGCGCCGCCTATCCGTGGGTGTGGCCGGCGCGTGGCTCAGGGCAGGGGCCCTGAGCCACAGAGATGAGGGGCCGTGAGCACCGGCGCAAGGCGGCGGGGGCGGCCTCCGCGCCTTCCTCACGGTCCCGCATGCGCAAGAGGGCCGGCTCACCACCGGCCCTTCGCGCTCCGCGGATACGTCCTGATCTAGTCGTCTGCCTCCACTCCCACGATGGCGCCGGTCGCAGCGTCCACCTTCACGTCGTTCTCTCCGATGTCCACGTTGAACACCAGCTTGCCCAGGTACTGTTCGAGGTCAACTTCGCCGGGCGCCCCGCTGGCCGCGCCCTGGGCCGCGGCGATGGCCTGCTCGAGCGTGATCGATGCCTGGGGCAGCAGCTCGGCGCCGTCGTCGATCTGGCCGGGCGCAACCTTCTGCTCGTCGGCGTCGTCGCCCTCGTCATCCTGGCCCTGCGACCCGCACTGCTCTTCGATATTGTCGGTGTCAGCGCCGCTCGCGTTCTCCGCCGCGTCGTCGTCAGCGCCGTCCGGCTGCGAACAGGGGACAGCCGTGTCGGCGCCGTCTGCTCCATCCTCCCCTTCGTCGTCGGGTCCGCACTGCTCTTCGATATCGTCGGTGTCCGCACCGCTTGCGGCCTCTTCGCTCGCGTCGTCCCCCTCGTCGCAGGTCTGCGCCGCGGTGGAAGGGCCGTTGTTTCCCGCCGATGTTATGCCCGAGGCCATCGTGACGGCGGCCCCGGCCAGGGCGAGCACCGCCACCAGCGCCAGTGCCCAGTACACGCGTTTCCCGAGAGTCATCTTGCTGTCTCCTTTGCTCTTGCTAACCTGTAAGCTAACTCTACCGCCGCCGGATGAAGCCCTCGTGAACTGAGGATGAAGAATCCAGTCAGCTTAGCGGGCCAGAGGCAGGCGGACGGTGAAGGTGGAGCCCTTTCCCGGCTGGCTCTCGACGACGATCGAGCCGCCGTGGGCTTCCGCGATCCAGAGGCTGATCGATAGCCCCAGCCCCGCCCCGCCGGCTGCGCGGCTCCTGGCCTTATCTACGCGGTAGAAGCGGTCGAATATGTGAGGGATGTCCTCGCGGTCTATGCCTATCCCGGTGTCGCGCACTTTGAGCGATACTGCATCGCTCTCTGTCGCCCAGCCCACGGTCACTTCGCCGCCTGATGGTGTGTACTTGATGGCGTTGTCCAGGAGGTTGAGCATCAGTTGAATCAACAGATCTTCATCTGCCGTCACTCTTGTTTCGGGCCCCGGATCTACCCGCAGCCGCACCTGCTTGCGCTCGGCTGATGGGTGGGAATGCTCGGCGGCGGCACGGACGGCCTCCGCCACGTCCACGTCCTCCAGGGACAGCGGGATCTGGCCGGCGTCGGCACGGGCCAGACTCAAGAGGCTGGTGGTGAGACGGATCACCCGGTCGGCCTCTTCGTTGATAGCCACGAGAGCCTGCCTGTAGGACTCCGGGCTGCGGCTCCTCTGAAGCGCCACCTCGCTATGGCCCTTGATCGCTGTCAGCGGTGTTCTCAGCTCGTGCGAGGCGTCCGCCGTGAACTGCCGCTGACGCCGGAAGGCGCTCTCGAGCCGGGCGATCATGTCGTTGAAAGTGCGGGCGAGCCTCCCCAGCTCGTCGTCCGGGAGATCGAGGTCCAGGCGCTGGCTGAGGTCATCGGCCGAGATGCGCTGTGCGAGGCCGGTCAGCCGGTCGATGGGCGTCAGCGCGCGCCCCGCGACCAGGAGCCCCCCAAAGGTCGCGATAGCCAACGTCAGGGGATAGGCGATCGCCAGGATCAGCAGCAGAGTCCGCAGGGTCTCGTCGACGTCTTCCTGAGAGATCCCGACCTCCAACGCACCGGCGGGCGCCGAGCCGCGCAGGATAGGGAGTGTGGTGACCCTCAGGGTCTGGCCGCCGGCTTCGACGCGCCGGGTCGTCGTCTCGCCCTTCAACGTCCTCTCAATGACCGGCTGGTCCACGGGCGGCCCGCCCACCCCAGCCGAGTTATCGAACGTGACTTCGCCGGAGGAGTCGAACACCCGCGCAAAGTTCTCTCCCTCGGCCGGATCTCCCGTAAAGTCTATCCCGGTGATCGTCGGACGGCCGGACTCATAGCTAATGGCCCCCAGCAGGAGACCTGCCCTGCTTTCGAGCAAGTTGTCAAGGTCGTCGATAAGACTCTGGCGGAGGGCGAAATAGATGCCGGCGCAGAAAGCGGCCAGGACCACGGCGAGGAGGAGGACATACCACAGGGTAATGCGAAGCCGGATGGAACGGAGGATCAACACGCCGCTACTCATTGGACCGGCCAGAGATGCGATATCCCGCGCCTCTGGCCGTCTGTATGAGCTTTCGCTCGAAGGGGCCGTCGATCTTTCGCCTCAGGTTCCTAACGTGCACGTCGATAACGTTGGTCACGCTGTCGAAGTCGTAGTTCCATACGTGCTCGGCGATCATGGTTCTAGTCAGGACTTGATTCGGGTGTCGCATCAGATATTCCAGCAGGCTCAACTCTTTGGCGGTCAGCTCGATTGGGCCGCCGGCGCGGGCAACTGTGCGGGTGGTGGTGTCCAGGACGAGATCGTCAACCCGCAGGCTGGCGCCGAGCAAGGCGGGCTCGCGGCGGGTCAGTGCGCGGACGCGCGCGAGCAGCTCGGCAAAGGCGAAAGGCTTCACCAGGTAGTCGTCGGCGCCGCTATCCAGTCCGCGCACGCGGTCTTCAATTGCGTCTCTTGCCGTGAGCATCAGGATTGGTGTCCGCACCCCCTGGTCCCGGAGGATGCGGCAGACCTGCACGCCGTCGCGCACCGGCAGCATCACGTCCAGGACGATCACGTCAAAGTCTGCGACGTCCGGCCAGTGGAGAGCCTCGTCCCCGTCGTAGGCGATGTCCACGCCGTGCCCGTGTTCCGTCAGACCTCTCGCGATGAAGTCCGCTATGGCGCGTTCATCTTCGACCAGGAGAATTCGCATGTCTCAGGAATCGCTATCGTCCCGCAAGAGCATAGGCATTATAGATGAACGTCGCATGAAGACACGCCGGCGCTCACGGAATGTCGCGGATGTCTTCCAGGCTTCCAGCGAGGTCGTGGGGCGACACGCGCGGCCTATCCGTGGGGGTGACCGGTGCGTGGCTCAGGGCAGGGGCCCCGAGCCCGTATCGGACATCCCTTCCCGCTCGCCCTGAGGCACTCGTAGGCCTGTCCTGAGCGCAGCCGAAGGGACGAGCGAACCCAGACGGTGCCGCATTCGAGCCGTCTCTGCTCCGCTCATAGTACGAGCGTTGACGCATCTTCCCGCTCGTCCTGAGGTTCTCGTAGGACGAGCGGAGCGACCACGCCCGGCCGCTGTACTCCGCTCATGGTACGAGTACCTCACCATGAGCGGGAAGAGGCGCTAGGCGGCGGGGGCCGCCTCGGCGCCGGTATCGAAGGCGAAGGGCGGGTATTCGTCCACGAGCGAGGCGTGGTAGGCGTACAGCCGCGCCTGCCAGCGGACGACGCCACGCTGGAAGTCGTACAGTCCACCCGAGTAGCTCTCCTGCGCGAGTACCTGAATGGCGGCGATGATCCAGATGATCGCCGAGACCCAGGTGAGCACTCCCAGCACGATGGCGCTGGGGATGCTCATGATGAGGCGCAGGAGCGCGGAGCCAACGGTGGGCGAGCCGCCGGCCCGCAGGTCAAAGCGCACGCTAGGGTCGTCGTCGCCGGACGGGAAGTGGTCCGTCAGCATGAAGGTGTAGGCCTCAATACCTACGGCCCAGCGCAGCCAACCCTTGATGCGGGGCCCATCGTCCTGCAGGTACTTGTCCGCGCCCTTCTGCGATATCCAGATGGCGGCGAGCACCGGCAGCGCCAGGTAGAGGGCACCGCTGATGAACGAGAAGACGAAGTAGACGATGATGCGCAGGAAGACCTGGGGGCGCTCGAACTTGTCCGGACGGACGGAGTCAAAGGTGACGGGATAGTCAGCCATGGCGACGATCCTTTCTTCCCGAAGAGCTATGCCAGACCTGTCACCACGATGGTAGTCGCGGCCGGGAGATTTGTCGAGAGGAACGGAGGAACGCAGCAAGCAGGCGACCAAGCGAGGGGGCCGGAACAGGGTATGGATCAGGCGGCCGGGTTCGCGGCGAGGCTGAAGGGCGGGTAGCGGTCAGTGAGCGAGGCGTGGTAGCAGAGAAGCCGCGCGCCCCAGGCGACGAGGCCGGTGTGGAAGGCGTAGAGCCAGCCGCCGTAGTTCTCGTCCACCAGCACCATCACCGCAGCCACGGTCCACGTGACCACGGCGACGGCGCTCAGCGCCGCCAGCGCCACCGCGCTGGGGACGCTGAGGACCAGCCTCAGCAGCGCTCTGCCGGTGGTCGGGCGCCCGCTGGGGCGGACCTCCAGGCGCACCACGGACTCCGGGTCGTCCAGGGGGATGCGGTCCGTGAGCAGCGCGCCGTAAGCGCCGAAAGCCACGAGCCAGTGCAGCCAGCGCTTGAGACGCGGCGCGTTCTCATCGAAGAAGCGGTCGGGCCCATCGCGGGAGGTGAAGGCGGCGGCGAGGACGGGAATGGCGAAGTAGACAAGGGCGATGAGCCAGATGACGGCCAGCAGCAGGGAGAACAGCAGGGCGATGGCCAGACGCAGGAAGATCTGCGCGCGGTCAAACCGCGGCGGCCGCTCGACGGCGAAGACGACCGGGTAGGCGGCCTTCGCGCCGAGGCTGTCCGAGCCGAAAGGGGTGATCCTGCCCACGCTGGTAGAACGTGCGGGACGCGCGCTGGATACCGCCGCCCGCGCTTATGTCGAGCGGCCGCCGCCGCGCCGCGGGGCCGGGGCTAACCGGCGCCGGGCGGAAACTCTTCGAAGATGCGCGAGGGCGTGGGCCCCGTCTGCCCCTGGTACTTGGAGCCCAGCTCTGGCGAGCCGTATGGCCGGTCTACGCGCGTGGTCATGCGGATAAAGCTGACCTGGGCGATGCGCATGCCGTAGTAGAGGGCGATGGGCATCTGCGATTGGTTGGACAGCTCCAGGGTCAGCCTGCCGGTCCAGCCGGGGTCCACATAGCCGGCCGTGGCGTGCACCAGCAGCCCCAGGCGCCCCAGCGAGGATTTGCCGTCCACACGCGCCACGATATCGTCCGGGAGGGTGATGGTCTCCATGGTGGAGCCGAGGCAGAAGGCGCCGGGCTGGATGACGAACGGCGCCTCGCTCCCGATGGTCACCAGCTCCGTGAGGTCCTCCGCCGGCTGCCGCACGTCCACGAAGGGACGGCTGCTCAGGCGGAAGATGCGGAAGCTGCGGTCCAGCCGCAGGTCCACGGAGGCCGGCTGGATGGCGTTCTCGTCCAGCGGCTCAATGATCAGGCGGCCGGCGGCCAGCTCTTCTTTGATGGTGTGGTCGCTGAGGACGGTCATGGTGGCTTAAGGGTCAGGGGTCAGGGGGTCGGGGTCAAGGGTCAGGAGAGCCGCCCCCCATGACCCCTCCCTGGACAGACCTGAAGTCTGTCCCTACTGCTGACCCCTGACCCTTGACCCTTGACTCGCGTTGCCTACTGGATCGCGTAAGTCACACCGATGTTCGCGAACACTTCCACCTGCGCCGCCCCGCTGCCCCCGGTCTTCATTGGGTACGGCCCGGAGTAGCCGGAGGCGCACTCCGTGGTGCCGAAGGGGCTGAACGGCGTGTACGAGTAGTTGCTGGCGCCGGTGATCTCTCCCCGCGTGACGCCCAGGACCTCCGCGAAGGCGGCGCCGCGATCGCCCGCGTCTTCGACTGCGGCCACCATCGCGGCCCGCTCCAGCGGCGTGCAGTCGGCTACGGTGTAGGACACGTTCGTGCTCTGGAGCGCCAGGTTCGCCAGGCCGGCGGCGGCGTTGCGCGCCGCCTCGCTGACGGCGTCCACGGTGCCCACGTTGCGGACCCGGGCGCGCAGCGTGGCGCTGCTGAAGTACGGGTCGTAGTAGGGCTGCGCCAGCAGCTCGATGTCATCCCTCGCCACGCCCTGGGCTACCAGGGCGTCGATCACCGGCTGCAGGTCGCCCTCGGTTATCGGCTCGGCCGAGGGGCTCGGCGGCGCACCGCCTTCCTGCGGGGCGTCTCCCCCCGGGGCGGGCACCGGGTAGGGCTTGTCATAGCCGTAGCCGCCGCGGCCGAAGTAGAACTCGATCACGGCGCTATCGGCGTCCGCCTTCGCGGAGCCGTATCCCTGCACCGTGATCCCCGCGTTGCTCGCCTGCTGCAGACCCGGCGCCGGTGCGAAGCCGGGCACGCCCCTGACGCCGTCGGCGGATATGTTCGAGAAGCCGGTTGTACCGTCGACACCGCCGCCGCCCGTGACCACCTGCGTATCGCCGCCGGTCCTCGCCAGCGGCGCCGCCGCCTGCTCTCCAGACGTGCCGCCCGCCGCGCCCAGGCTGGCGCCGCGTGCCGCCACGCTCAGCCCCTTCTCCGTGGTGATCCGCGACGTTTCTCCGCCGCCGTCATCGTCGTCCCCGCAGGCGGCCGCCAGCGCGGCCACCGCCAGGACGCCGATCAGCGGCATGAAAATGAGCTTCGTATTCATCAGACCCTCCTTACTGAATGGCGTAGGTGACTTGAACGCTTACGGTGATATCAAGCTGGCCCGTCTGAATGGAAGTGCCAGTGGCGGGCAGCGACAATGCGCCGCCGGCGCGGGCATCGAAATAGATGGGGGTGACACCGTCGCTCGAGGTCTCGGTGATCGCCAGCGGCGCGCCCAGCGTCACCCCCGCCAGCGTCGCCAGCTCCTGCGCCTTGGCCTTCGCCTCCGTCATCGCCGCGCCCCGCGCCTGGGAGAGGAGCGCGTCCGAGTCGTCGATGGTGAAGGTGACGCCGCTGACCTGGAGAGGATCGCCCACGGCGTCCACGGCATCGTCGATGACCTTCGCCACGCCGTCCAGGTCGTCCGTCTTCACGGAGAGCGTGTGCGTCAGCCGGTAGCCGGTCAGTCGCGGCGAGCCGGAGGAGGAGTAGTTGTATTCCGGGTTGAGGCTGAACTGCGTGGTCTTGATGTCCTCCTCCGCGATGCCGTTGGCGCGCGCGGAGGCGAGCAGCTTGTCCATCGCCTCAGCCGCCCCGTCGCGGGCCTCGCGGGCCGTCGGGGAGAGCACCGAGACGCCCAGGGACAGCAGCGCCGTGTCCGGCTTGGCCGTGACCAGGCCCTGGCCGGCCACCGTGATGCCCTGCCCAGCGCCGTTCGCCTGCGTCTGGGGGGCGGCGGCGTTGGCGGGCGCGGGGCCCGATGCGCCGCCGCCGTCGTCGCCGGCGTCATCGTCGCTGCTGCAGGCGAGCGCCAGCAGGGGGAGGACGGCGATCAGGGACAGGAGCGGGACTGCGTATGTGCGCCTCATGGGCGCCTCCTTCTGCCCGCGAGGGCCAGGCCGAGGCCGGCGGCAAGGGCCAGCGCCAGCGCCAGCGCGAGCGCTATCTCGATCAGGACAACTGTGTCTACTCCGCCGTCAGACTGCTCCGCCTCGCCGCCCGCGGCGAGTGCCAAAGGGGCCTCCGGCGAGGGGCCGTTCGTCACCTGCATGCGAGCCTCCGGCGGCGCCGGGGTGGGCGCCGGGGCGCCGCCGGTGGCAGGCAGCGCCGGGGCCGTCGTCTGCGGGGCTTCGCCGCCCGTGGCAGGCAGCGCAGGGGCCGTCGCCGGCGGGGCTTCGGCGCCGGTGGCAGGCAGCGCGGGGGCCATCGCCTGCGGGGTTTCACCGCCGGTCACCGGCCCACCGGCCACACCGCCACCCGCGGGCGGCACACTACTCGTGTCGCCGTTGCCCAAGGTGCCGACGGTGCCGCCGTATGCCTCATCACCCGTTGCGCCACCAGCCGCTGTGCCGCCGTCCATTGCGCCGATGCCCGTTGTGCCGGCGGCCGGGGTCGGCGCGGTCGCGGGCGCCGGAGCGGGTGAGGGGGTTGTAACCAGCGAATTGTCGGCGTTCCGGGAGGCGAGCCCATCCTCTAAGACATTGCGATCGGCGGCGAACTGCATCTCCGTGCCGCCGCCGGGTCCCCCCGGGGAAGGATTCCCGCCGGTGCTGACATCGAAGATGACGACCGCCGCGAGGGCCACCGCGAGGCCCGCGGCGGCGATGCGCGCTCCCGCCGCGATAAGGGGCAGCGAGGGCGACCGCGCGGGCAGACGCCCGCCCGTCTGGGCGGAGGCGGGCACGCCCACCTGCGCGGGGGTGAGGGCGAAGGAGCGGGGCGGCTCCACCTGCGGCAGCTCCCGCAGGGCCATGACGGTGAGCCGCAGCTCCTCCAGCTCCCGCGTGCAGGCCTCGCACCGCTGAAGGTGGGCTTCCACGGCCGCCGCCTCGCGCGCGTTGAGCCGGCCGTCGATGTAGGGCGACAGCTTGTCTCGCAGCGGGGAGTGACGGTTGGGCCAGGGCATTTCAGGCTTCCTCACTGGATGGACGGAACCGCGAGGGCAAAAGTTCCCGCCGGGCCAGCAGGAGGAGGCGCAGGCGGTGGCGCCCGCGGCTGATGCGCGACTTGACCGTGCCCAGGGAGCTGCCGGTGACCGCGGCGATCTCGGCGTAGTCCAGGCCCTGGACGTCGCAGAGGACGATGACCAGCCGCTGGTCCGGCGGCAGGCTGCCCAGCGCTTCCCGGAGGACGCCCGCCAGCTCCAGCCGCTCCATGTGCTCCTCCATGGTCACACCGGCCGCCGGCGCATCGTGGGCCCGTTCGTCGTCGCCGCGGGGCTCGTCCAGGGAGACGGCGGGGCGGGCGCGGCGGCGGCGCAGCTCGTCGTAACAGGCGTTGGCGGCGATGCGGAAGAGCCAGGCCCGGAAGGCGCCGCCGCGGAAGCTCCCCAGCGAGCGGCAGGCGGAGATGAACGCCTCCTGCGCGGCGTCCTCCGCCGCCTGCTGAGAGCCGAGCATGCGCAGGCAGAGGCTGTACAGGGCGGTCTGGTAGCGCTCCACAAGGAGGTTGAAGGCGGAGAGGTCGCCCGTGCGGCTGCGAGCGATGAGGTCAGCGTCGGCATCGGTGTCCACAGGTGGGGCCATTCTATCAGGGCAGGAGGCAGGGTTCTCGCGGGGGGAGGGCGGCGCGGGCTATAATGTAGAGTACGTATGTCCAGATTCGATGAGCTAGACGGCGCGGAGCGCGGCGGCGGTCTACGGGAGGCGCGGGAGCCGCTGCCGGAGACGTCCTACGACCCCCTGCTGTCGCCCTGGGAAGAAGCGCCGGTCCGCCTCAGGCGGATAACCTCAGCGCAGTTCGAGGACCCGCTCTTCGCGCTGGGCGCAGCGCCTGCCTTCGAGCGGCTGGAGCCGGGTCTAGACTCCCTCGCCTGGGAGGCCCCACCCGGCAGCATGTACTCCGCGGAGAGGGCGGCCACTGGCTACCCGGACCGCTTCCAGCCCGCGTACCAGGAGCGCCTCACAGAGCTGCAGCGCCGGCTGCGCCAGGAGACGATCACCATCCCCAGGCCGCAGGGGCGCTGGGTGGTCACAGTCCGTGAGATGGCGGAGACGCTGCTGCTGGCCCTCCTTATCTTCCTCTCGGTGCGCGCGTCCTTCCAGAACTTCCGCGTCGAGGGGCAGAGCATGCAGCCCAGCCTGGAGGACGGCGAGTACCTCATCGTCAACAAGCTCTCATACACCAGGTTGGACCTCGGCATCTTCGACTGGCTGCCCTTTTTCGAGGCCGGCGATCAATCAGAGAAGCACATCTGGTCCTCCCCCACGCGCGGAGATATCGTCGTCTTTCGCGCGCCCACCAGCATTAACCGTGACTTCATCAAGCGCGTCATCGGCGTGCCCGGCGACGTGGTAGAGATCGACGAAGGCACCGGGACGGTGAAGGTGAACGGCTCGGCGCTGAAGGAGGACTACATCCAGGGCGCCACGCACTGCTCTGGGGAGTGCCGGACGGATATCCCGCAAGCGTACACGCCGGAGGCGCGGGCCAGGTGCGGGTCAGACGCCTGCTACTTCGTGATGGGCGACAACCGGCAGAACAGCAGCGACTCCCGTCAGGGCTGGCTGGTGCCGGAGGAGAACATCATCGGCAAGGCGCTGATCACCTACTGGCACGAGGGCGGGCCGGAGCTGGACCTGGCGCCCAACCACTCGGTCGGCCTCACGGACGAGGCCGCGGCCGAGAACTAGCTTGGGCGGACCCGGCGCCGGCGAGGGTGCGGCCAGGAGGCTGCTGCAGGAGGCCGGCGCCCTGCTGGAGGGCCACTTCCAGCTCTCCTCAGGAAGGCACTCCCCGCTCTACGTGGAGAAGTTCCGCCTGCTGGAGCGCCCTCCCCAGACCGCGGCCCTTTGCCGCATGATCGCGGACTGGGCGGGGGACTTATCGCCGCAGTTGGTGGCCGGGCCGACGACGGGCGGCATCATCATCAGCTACGAGGTGGCGCGGCTGCTGGGCGTGCGCGGCATCTTCGCCGAGATCCTTCCGGGGAAGGACGGCAGGGCCTTTGGGCGCGGCTTCACCATCGCCCGCGGCGAGCGCACGCTGGTGGTGGACGACGTCCTCACCACCGGCGGCAGCGTCCGCGACGTGATAGAGGCGGTGCGCGCCGCCGGGGGCGAGCCCGTGGGGGTGGCGGTGCTGGTGGACCGCAGCGCGGGGAAGGTGGACTTCGGCCTGCCTGCCGGCAAGGCAGGCCTGCCGTTCTTCGCCTGCCTGGCGCTGGACCTGCCGGCCTACGAGCCGGGTGCCTGCCCGCTGTGCGAGCGGGGCGTGGCGCTGACGGTGACGTAAGACGTGCCTTCCCGCTCGTCCTGGGGCCTGTTCTGAGCTTGTCGAAGGGCTCTCGAAGGATGAGCGGAGCGACAACACGCACCGTGCGACTGACTGAAAGGGGAGCGATTGCTATCTGAGGCCCAGGCGGAGTTCGTCCAGCGGCAGCGCGTCGCCCACCTGGCGACCGCGGACGCCGCCGGGCAGCCCCACGTTGTGCCCGTCTGCTTCGTCTACCACCTGGGCGCTTTCTGGATAGCCATCGACGAGAAGCCGAAGCGGTCGCTGCGCCTCAAGCGGCTGCGCAACATCGCCGAGAACCCGCACGTGTCCCTGGTGTTCGACCGCTACGAGGAGGACTGGTCCCGTCTGGGCTACGTGCTCGTGCTGGGCAAGGCTTCGGTAGTGCCCCGGGGCGAAGGGCAACCCGGCGTGCTGGCGGCGCTGCGGACAAAGTACCCGCAGTACGCAGGCATGGCCCTGGAGGAGCGGCCGCTGATCAGGGTGACGCCGGAGCGGGCCGTCAGCTGGGGCGCGCCCGGCTGGGTGTAGCTCCCACGGATGTTGTTTACAGGTGTCGCTAGGCGGTGCCATGCCAGGCTGCCTTCCCCGCAACACGCGGGTACAGGGGGCTCCGCCCCCTGTCGGGGGTCTGGGGGTGTCCCCCAGATAACATCCCGGGCGGGTGGGTGGGACGCACGGCATCTCTATTGCGGAACGATGGGGCGGGGTGGGAGCCCCCGATGCATCGGGCGAGACTCATCTCGCCGTAAACAACCCGTGTTGGAACTACAGCTAGGTCCGGCCGGCGGCCAGGCTGGCGTCGCTGGGGGCCTCAAATCCACAGCCCTTGTGTGTGCCATCGCAGAAGGGCTTGGCGGCGGACTGGCCGCAGCGGCAGAGGGAGAACCACTCGCCCTCCGGAATGCGATACTCGTTCCCGTCCGCATCCACCAGCTTCGCGGGGCCGTAAACACGGTACGGGCCGTTGTTGCGGACCAGGATCGTGACCTCGGACAAGTTGCTTCCTTTCAGATAGCGCGCGCCTGCAGGGGAAATGATAGCACGAGGAGGAGAGTGGGGAGTGAGGAGTGGGGAGTGAGGAGTGGCCTTGGAGCACCACGAAGGCACTAAGACACGAAGATCATTCGCGGGAGCGTTCTAGCGGGGTGTTGAACAACGGGGACTGCAAAGGGGCGAAGCCCTGGCGCCTGTCCTGAGCGCAGTCGAAGGGCCGGGGTCTGGGGGTGTCCCCCAGATTCAATTCTCTTCTTTGGGTGGGGGGGAACGGGAACCCGTCTTCCAGCCCTCTGCTAGAGCCCCGTGGACAAATGTCGCCTAATTCTTGTGTCTTCGTGTCTTTGTGGTAAGGGCTCAGCCTAAGGGAGCGTCCTGAAGAGGCCGCCCGCCTCAGGCGGGGAGTGTTCGGCAGCCGCTCAATGGTACGAGTACCTCACCATGAGCGGGTCGGGGGCTCTTGGGCTGGCTGTGGATTCGGGCCAACCCCCTTCCCGCTCGCCCTGAGGCACTCGTAGGGCGAGCGGCGGACCACGCCGCGATCCAAGCGAATGCCTTCGTTGACTGCAAACAACCTCTGTGGGAACTACACCTGGCCTGCGTCTTCCGGCGCGAACCCCCGCCGGGTGGTGTTCTCCGTCACAGAGCGCGGCGCCATGAACTGGCGCAGGTAGTCCGGCCCGCCGGCCTTTTCGCCCACGCCCGACAGCCCCAGCCCGCCGAACGGCTGCCGCCCCACCATGGCGCCGGTGATCTTGCGGTTGATGTACAGGTTCCCCACGCGGAAGCGCCGGCGCGCCGCCTGAATGTGCCGCGGATTGCGCGAGAAGAGGCCGCCGGTGAGGGCGAAGGGGGAGTCACAGGCGATGTCCAGCGCCTCCTCAAAGTCTCTTGCCGGGAAGACGGCGAGCACGGGGCCGAAGACCTCCTCGCGGGCGAGCTCGGAGTCCAGGGGCACGCCGGTGAAGACCGTGGGCGGGACGTAGTAGCCGCCCCCGCCAGCAGCAACGTGGGTCAGGGCCCCGGCCGTGACCGGCTCAGGGCTGGGGCCCTGAGCCACGGGAGAGGGGTGGCCCGTAGAGCCGCGACGAGAGCCTCCGTCGCCTTGCACCACCAGCGTGGCGTAGGATCTCGCGCCTGCGATGCAGGCCATGATCCTGTCGCGGGCGGCGGCGCCGATCACGGGCGGCACGAAGGTGGCCGGGTCGTGCGGGGGCCCGACGACGAGTCCGGCGACGGCGTGGCGCAGGCGCTCCAGCGCCTCAGCGTAGGCCGAGCCCACGATCACCAGCCGGCTGCAGGCGCTGCACTTCTGTCCCGCGTAGCCGAAGGCGGAGACCAGCGTGCCGGCGACCGCCTGGTCCAGGTCCGCGTCGTCGTCGATGATGATGGCGTTCTTGCCGCCCATCTCGGCGATCACGCGCTTGACGCTGCGCCGGCCCGGCCCGGCGCGCGCGGCGGCCTCGATGATCCCGAGGCCAACGCCGCTGCTGCCCGTGAAGGCGATGTTATCGACGTCCGGGTGCCCCACCAGCGCGCGGCCCACCTGTCCGCCGGGCCCCGGCAGGTACTGCACGACGGCCGGCGGCACCCCCGCCTCGCGCAGGATCTCCACCAGCTTGCAGGCGATAATGGGCGATTGCGCCGCCGGCTTGAGGATGGCCGCGTTGCCGCCCGCCAGGGCGCCCACGCTCATGCCGGTGATGATGGCCAGCGGGAAGTTCCAGGGCGCGATGATGGCAGCGACGCCGCGGCCCTCGTAAAAGTACTCGCTGCACTCTCCCGGGACGTCGCCCAGGACCTGCGGCTCAGAAAGGCGCTCCGCCTGCAGCGCGTAGTAGCGCAGGTAGTCCATCGCTTCGATGACGTCGCCGTCCGCCTCGTGCCAGGGCTTGGCGCTCTCGAAGATCATGGTCGCGGCCAGCTCGAAGCGTCTGCGCTCCATGCTCTCCGCTGCCCGGCGCAAGATGTCGCCGCGGGCGTGGGCGGGCAGGTCGCGCCAGGCCGGGAAGGCGGCGCGGGCGGCCCGGACGGCCGCGTCCACGTCCGCTACGGTCGCCTGGGCCACGCGGCCGATCACGGCGTCTGGTTCGGCGGGGTAGACGATATCGGCGTGCGGGCGATCCGAGACGCGGCGCTCGCCGATGAGCAGCGGGTAAGCGGCGCCGAACCCGCGGCGGGCGGCCGCGATGGCGTCAGACATGCGGCGGCGGGCGTCCGGCTCGAAGAAGGGGGCCGGCGCGGCGTTGGCGAAGGGAGCACGCGCGGGCTCTGGCGTGGGCGCCCTATCGCGCGAGGGACCTGAAGCCAGCCCTGAGCCCGGCCGCAGGGGCGCTCCGCTGCGCCCACGGACTCTCGCTCGTGAGGCGGCGGCCTGCTCCGCGGCGTTGCTGGCGGCGGCGCGGGCGTTGAACCAGGCCTGGTTGGAGGTGTTCTCCAGCAGGCGCCGCACCAGGTACGCCATGCCCGGGATCACGCGGCCCACGGGGACGTAGACGCGGGTGCGGTAGCCGTCGGCGGCCACCGCCGTGCGCAGCCCTTCGGCCATGCCGTACAGCGTCTGGAACTCGATGTCACCGTCCGCTGTGCTGGCGCGGCGCGCCTTCACGATGGCCTGCGCCACGGAGCGCGGGTTGTGCGTGCCGAAGGCCGCGCGCAGGCGGGGCCGGGCGGCAAGGAGCGCGTCCGTGCAACGCTCGAATGACTGGTCCGTCTCCCGCTTCTCCTGGTAGACCGGGACGGGCCAGGAGTTCTGGCCGGCCACAATGTGCTCCTCGTCCCAGTAGGCGCCCTTCACCAGACGCACCGCGAACGGCGTGCCGCGGCGCTCAGCCAGGGTCCGCAGGCGCGCGATATCATCTTCGGCGTCGCGCAGGTAGGCCTGGACGACGATGCCCAGGTGCGGGTAGCCGCTGAACTCGGGCTCCAGCAGCAGGTCCGCGAAGGCCCGGTGCACCAGGTCCTTATAGCGGTACTGCTCCATGTCAAAGTTGACGAATGCGCCCGTCTCCATCGCCAGGCGCAGGAGGGGGCGCAGGCGCGCACGGGTCACCTCGCTGACGTACTCGGGAGCGGCGGGCTCCAGGTGGGCGCAAACGGCAGAGAGCTTGACCGAGATGTTGACGGGCGGCACGCCCTGCCACTTTTCGCCCTGAGGGCTGATCGTGTCCCCGCCGGCCGCCAGCGTCTGGATCAGCTCGCTGTAACGGGCCAGGTAGGCGTCTGCCTCAACGTCGGAGAGCGTCTCCTCGCCCAGAAGGTCCACCGTGTACGCTACCCCCTCGCCGGCCAGCTCACGCAGGGCCGGCAGCGCTTCCTGCGGCGTGGCGCCGGCGATGAAGCGGTGGGCCATGGCGAACACCCCCTGCCGCACCACCTGCGAGAGGACCGGCCGGAAGACAGGCTGCGCGGCCAGCCCGGAGGCAGTCTCGATCAGGCCGGGACCGGCGCCGCGCCCCGGCGGGCGGCCCTCCGGGCGGAAGTACTGGCGGACGTGATCGGCGATGGCGCGGGCGTCGCGCAGGGTGGGCAGGACGTCCACGAAGCGCAGCAACTTGACGCGGAAGTCAGGGTCAGTCGTGGCCCAGTCCAGCAGGCGCTGCTGCCACCAGGCGGGGGTCAGGGTGAGCGGGGGGTGGCCGTCAACGGCCGCCGAGAGCCGCTTCTCCAGCCCGCGGACCGAGCCTTCCAGCGCGCCCCTCCGGCCTGGCTCAGGGGAGGCGTCAACCGCCATCTGTCACACCTGCCCCTATTGTACAACGATTGGGCGGCGGCGCAGGGGAATAGAGAGGTTTCCAGCCGGATAAAGGGCCTGGTGACGGACGCGGCGGCCCTGGAACTCTATCTAGAAACACTCACTCTGAATACCAGTCCCAGAGCTCCGAGCCCCAGAGGAGTCCCGCAATCGCTCCCAGCGCAAGGAAGGGACCATGCGCGATGTAGTCTCCAAACCTCCTGCGCCGTCCCGCCAGGAGAACGGCGGCGAAGAGTCCGGCGCTGAGCGTGGCGATGAACACTGCCACGATGAGCGAGCGGGGCCCCAATAGAAAGCCCATGAGCGCTATGACCTTCAGATCTCCCATGCCCAAGGCTCCACTGCCGAACGGCAGCGACAGGATGAGCAGTCCGACGGCTAGACCGATGGCAATCGCACCACCCAGAAGCACATCTGTCATCGTCATGCCCGGAAGCAGCCAGGCTGTGCAGATCGCGAGAATGACCCCGCTCAGGACGATCCGGTCGGGAAGCAGGCGCTGCTCCATGTCCGTCGCTGTGAGCGCGAGAAACGCAAGGCAGAAGACGCCGCCGAGCAGCGCTTGCGCCACATCGTCGAACTCGAGGTAGCAAGCAGCGAAGGAGGCGGCCCCGCCAGCTGCCAAGAGCACGAACCTGGGCCACAGGCGAGAGCTGCACGCCGGGCAGCGCGGCCGTACAAAGCCACCGATCAGCGGGAGAAATTCGACGCCGCGGGCGCGCGCGCGGCAATCCGGGCACCGGGAAGGCGCACCGAGAAGGGGGTTGGCGCGATAGGCGTTGGACAGCAAGAGGTCGACGGCCCAACCGGCAACGGCCCCTGCCAAGATCACAGCGACGATTGCCATTGGCTACATGAATATCGCGTAGAACAAGCGGAGGGCGTCAATTGTGTTAACAATTGTGTTGACACATATGGATAACTGTACTTTAATAGAACTCCAACCGAAGATGCGGGAGGGCGTCTATCTTGATCGGCCGCGGACTGTGCGTGCTCCGGATCGGCACGGGGTGGCATAATGGTATAGCGCTGGGCGGTTCCACCGGTGACGGCTGCGATCGAGGGATCGCGTCTAACCGGCCAATCGCTGGCGCGCTGTTGTCGTCTGGCACGTACTACGCATATTCCCGTCGTGATCGTCTCGGAGACAACCGATGAAGAGTCGATGCTCCAAGCCTATCACGCGGACGCCGCAGACTACCTGCTGTTGGTTCCGCAAGCCAACCCACGGGGAGGGACGGTGAAGTGAATATAGTTCTGGTCGTAGGGGAAAGGCCAGAACAGGCGAGTTCGTTGGCGGAACGACTTGGGATCCTCGGCGTAGAGGCGATCCCGTCGGCTCGAGAATGGAAACTCGCCGTTCGGTGCCTGACCAGCCATAAGGTATCGCTAATACTGCTGGACGTTGGCGACGACGCCGGGTCTCGCGAGTTCTTCGAGCTCGTCCGTGAAGTAACGGATATCCCGATCGTGGCGCGGGGCAGCGTCGCCCTGGCTGAACAAGCCGTGTGGTACCTGAATAATGGAGCGGTAGACTACGTTTCCCGGACGATCCCGTCGGCCGTCCTGGTCGCCAAGATCAGCTCGTTCCTGCAGGCCGTGACGGCCGGCGCCAACACTGGGTACATCCGTCTGGGCGATCTGGCGATAGACCTGGACCATTACTCCGTGACTCGTTCCGGCCAGGGCGTCGCCTTGACCCCGATCGAATTCCGATTGCTTCGTGTTCTGGCCGAGAACGCCGGCAAAGCATGCAGTCACCAGGTACTGCTGGACCGAGTATGGGGCTCAGAGTTCCGGGACTGCTCTCATTACCTGCGGCTGTACATGGGATATTTGCGGCAGAAGCTGGAGGACGATCCGAAGAGGCCCAAGATCCTGTTGACGGAGTGGGGCTACGGCTACCGGCTCGTCGACGCCCAAAAGCAGGACGCCCGGGCCCTGCGGCGGGTGAGCTTCCGATCGGCGACCGGCTAGAACAGCTGCCTCCGACGGTTCAGCGCGTGTCCCGCTACGACCGCAACATTCGCAGCGTCTGCTGCCGAGTATTGGTTGCAGTCGTTACGGTCTTGGCCTGCTCGTTGCTGAGCGCTGCCACGAGTATGGCGAGTGTTAGCGCGCAGTCCACCAGCCTTCAGATCACTTCGATCAGCACCGAAGGCTGGCCTTTGATTGACGCGACGGTTGCGGTTGTCGATGGGTCGGGACAACCGATTACCGGATTGCCACCGCAAGCCTTCTCTGCAACGCTGGCCGGTGCGGACCTGAAGCTAACGGGGCTACAAACCACGAGCGATCCAGGTATCGGGGTTGCTGTGGTGCTCGCATTCGACGTGAGCGGAAGCATGGCCGGTCCTCCACTGGAGAATGCGCGGGCCGCCGGCCAGGCCCTGATCGCCCAGCTTGGGCCGTCTGATCAGGCTGCCGTTGTTACGTTCGCGGACCAGCCGGTTGTGATTCAGCAATTCACCGCGGACAAGGATGCTCTCGGTGTCGCTGTCAACGGACTCGCGGCTGGTGGCAACACGAGCCTCTACGCCGGTGTCCAGGAGAGCGTGCGGCTTGCCGATACTGCCCCACTCCCCCGACGCGCCGTCGTGCTCCTTTCTGATGGTTACAACTACGGCGTCGAGGTGGTCGACCCCGCGCCATCTTTGGCCGCTGTCAGCGAAAGTTCAGTCCTCTTCATGAGTGTCGGGCTGGGATATGCTATCGATCAGGATTACCTTTCGCAGCTAGCCACCCTGGGCCGGGGCCAATTCAGCGTCGCGCCGGCGCCAGAGGACCTGACGGCGCTGTACCGGACCGCGGCGGACGTCCTGCGCCAGCAATATGTCCTGACGCTCGACGCTGGGTCGCTCGATCCTCACGTAGCCCATGGGGGCACTCTGCGTATCCAGACCACCGCGGGTGGCGGCGTGCTGGCGGGCGAAGCCACGATAGCACTGCCCGCAGCGCTGCTTGCGACGCCGGTAATACCGGTGACGCCGCCCCAAGCGCCGCCTCCGGCCCCGGAAGCAACCACCGCCTCGCCCGGCGAGGACTCGCTGCTCCCGTACGCGCTCGTGGCCGCCGCGGGTGCCGCCGCCATGGCCGTGGGTGGCACGCTGGTCTGGCGACGCCGGCGGCTGGTTCCGGTCGCGCAGGCGCCGGACGCTGAGACCCAGGGGCCGGAGCGCTTCGATAGGGACAGCCGGCCGGTCTCCTTCCCCACGATTCAGCGGGCGGTGGCGAATGGCGCGCCGGGCGCCTGGCTTGAGGTTTCGCCCGGTAACCTGGTGCCGCTGGGAGATACCCCGGTCACCGTCGGCTTCGGCTCAGACTGCATGGTGATGCTCGGCAATGAGCCCTCCGCGCGCACGGAACGGGCGCGCATCTGGCGTCGCGAAGGCAACTACATGCTGCACAACCTGTCGCGCGTCGGTGGCGTCTCCATCAGCGGCCGTGCCGTCACCTGGGCAGTCCTCGAAGACGGCGACGAGATCGACATTGGGGGCTGCAAGCTCCTTTTCCGGGACGCGTTGGCCGGCGGCACCGCCAAAATCTAACACTTTTCTTGAACCTTTCATATCTCTCGAGCAAGTGACCGCGGGTAGAATGACGCTAAAACGGAAGTGGATTGGGCGCGGACCAATCCAGAAGGGGGTGAACCACGGGAGTAATCCAGCCATAACCGGCCCCATCAACCCAGCCTATGTCTGAAGGAGGACCTTAATGTTCACCATGATCAACGCACTCAGCTTTTGGCTGAAGGCGCACATCCGCAGCGAGCGCGGCCAGGACCTGATCGAGTACGCCCTGCTGGGCGGCCTCATCGCCGGCGCCCTGCTTGCCGCCGCCGTACTTACCGGTATGACCGATGCGGTCAAGGGTATGGCTACCGGCATCGGCGAGTGCATCGACTTCGACGGCACGGACTGCCTGCCGTAAACTAGTCGAAGGTGAGGACGGGGTGGCGGCGGCGTTGCCGCCGCCACCCCCAGTCACATTCTGCCCATGATCCAACGCATCCGGACGAAAGCGCGAAGCGAACGAGGGCAGGCTCTCATCGAGTTTGCTCTGCTCTTCCCGTTTCTCATGATGTTCCTCTTCGTGCTCCTGGACTTCGGCATCGCCATCGACAGACGAGTTGTCATCCAACACGCCGTCCGCGAGGGCGCGCGCCAGGGGGCGATCGGGCGGCCGGAGTCGGAGATTGAGACAGTTGTAATCAACCAATCGCAAGATGTCCTCGACGCGACAGAGATAGCCATCTGCTTCGTCGATGGCCCTGATGCCAACACCTACCCAGGCAATGTCGGTGACAACGTCCGGGTCAGCGCGAACTACGTGTACTCGTTCGCGGCGGTGAGCGGACAGCTCTTGCGCCCGCTTGGAGTAGACCCGGACGACTTCGAGATAGTGATGAACCCGCACGGTGAAGCGAGACTGGAACGCTCTGTAACCGGCGCCACAAGCTGCTAGAGTATGACCATGAGACGCAGGCGAGGCTCCGGCGAGCGCGGGCAGGTGATCATCCTTGCCCTTCTCGTGATAACAGTGACCTTCGTCGTGGGCGCGATCGCCGTGGACCTGACCCTGTGGCTCAGCGAACGGCGGGGCGCGCAGACGGATGCTGACTTCTCGGCGCTCGCCGGCGCCTTCGAACTGCTAGACCCCGACGCCAGCGCCGGCGACGCGATCCAGGCGGCGACCGATAACCTGGACGCCAACGACGAGCAACTCAACGCCAGTCTCGCCCAGCCCATCGCGGTGGACGACAGTTGCTACGACCGCGGCGTAAACGACGCCGTGACAGTAGACGTCCGGCACGATTCGCGTGCCCTTTTCTTTGACATCTTCGGGGTTACAGACCCAGACATCGGCGCGCATGCCAAGGCCTGTGCCGGTGCTGTCCAGGCTCCACCCAACCTCGTGCCGTTCGAGATATGGGATGACCCAGGACCATGCTTCGACACCACCGAGAAGCCCATCTTCACCGCCATGTGCCCGATCGAACTCGGCGCCCAGGGCGACGGCTCGGACCGCGGCATACTCGACCTGGATGCACCCGACGACTACTGCAGCGACGGTGGCGGATCCGGCGACATCGCGGACGTGATCGAAAACGCGGCGGCTGGCATCTGCTTGATCAATGAGAACCCTTCCGCCGCCTGTGGGAGCGGTCCGTGGTACGACTGCGTTGCCGTACAGAACGGCAACCCTAAGAAGGTGCTGGACGGCGTAAACGCCCGCGTAATCAAGGATGGGGGCTGCGACACGGGCGGCGTACCAGGCGTGGATGACTTTTTCGAGACCGTGATCCTGGCCATCGACCGCGGCAGTCCGTACAACAGCATCTACGAGGCCAAAGATTGCGATTCTGCCACGGCCGGCATACAGGCCAGTCCTCGCCTTGTCTCGATCGTCGTGCTTGAGGAGGACCCGCCAAACGGACTCTCAGGTGCCGGCTATCCGATCGTCGCGTTCGCCGGCTTCTACATCGCGGGCTGTGCCGCCGAGGGCGACCCTGTTGACGACGAGTCAGACCTTGATCCGGACTGCAACGCTCCCGGAATCAGGCGCCTTGAGCCTACCGAGGACTTGTACGTGGCGGCGCCTGGCTTCGGCCCCCTTCGCGCTCCCAACGCCTGTCACGGCGGGCGGCCCCCACACGGGGTGCAGACCTCCTGCCCGCCCACGCCATCACCATCACCCAGTCCCACGCCAACCCCGACGCCCACACCGAGCCCAGTCGCGACAGACACACCATCACCGACGCCGCCGGGGCCAACGCCGACACCGGGCCCTGGCCCCTCCAGCTGCGGCTCCCCCGGCCACTGCGTGGTCTATGGGCGCTTCGTCAACCTGATCATATCTAACGCCGACATCGGCACACCATCGGACCAAACAACTCTATTCGGCATTTCACTGGTGGAATGAACAAGGAGGGGGTCAGCAATGGCCAGGATTGAACAACTGAAACTCGCGGGATCGAATAGAGCGCTGCTGCTGCTCGCGCTGATAGCCGGTCTAGTAGCCGCGGTCGTGGTCTTCATCGCCGTGAGCAACGGCGGAGACGATAACGCGAACCCGGCGGGTGTGTCTGATAACGTGACTAGCGCCCTGATCGCCACGCAAAGTATTTCAGTGGGAACGGAGATCACCAGCGACATGGTGAAGATCGTTAGTGTACCGAACGACCTGCTGGTGTCAGGGGCGTACGCCGACTCTGAACTGGTCGTCGGGGACGTGGCCAGGGTCGCGATCGCCCAGGGCGAACAGATAACCAGCAACAAGGTCGGCATCGCCGTGCCGGACAAGGGGCTTTCGGGCGTTCTCCCGCTGGGCATGCGCGCAATCGGCGTCAATGTGGAGCAAGTAACCGCGGTGGGCGGGCTGCTTCTCCCGGGCGATCATGTGGACATCGTTGCCACCTACAAGATAAAGCGAGCGCCAGGTCTGGCCGAGGACGAGTACATCCTTCGCACGGAGACCATACTGCAGAACGTAGAGATCCTCTCGGTCGGGCAGGAGGCGCAAGAGGCCTCCGCTCGGATCGACACCTCTGCCGACCCGAGCACAACCAACCCGAGCTACACCAGCGGTGATCTTCCAGACAACGTTGAAGAGCAGCCCAGGGCCAACACGATCACGGTCGCGCTGAGTCTTGCTGACGCGCAGTTGCTGATCTCGTTTCAACAGCGCGCCGATCAGGTCTGGGCCGCGGAACGCGCATTTGGTGAAACGGCGCGGGCTGAGATTCCGCCGCACGAAGTGATTCTGGTCGAGTAGTGATCTTCAGGCGCGAGAATAAGAAGGGAATGGGGACGCATGGCCAGGGTTCCTGAAGTCCTGATCGTTGACCAGGACCCGGCAGCCCGGTTCGAGGTGAAGCAGCTCGTCCGCGGGGCCCAGCTGGGGTTCGCCGGCGAGGCCGGCCTTGGCACGGAGGCGGTCTCGCTCGCCAGCGAAGCGAAGCCGGACGTCATCATCTGCGGGATGAGCCGCCCACCCGCGCGCTCGCTGCAGACGATCGAGGCTCTGCTCGACGTGCTGCCCGAGACCCCGATTATCGCGTACGCCCGCGAGGAAGAAGTGGACGTAGTGCGCCAGGCGATGCTGGCCGGCGCGCGCGATTTCTTCCAGATCCCGGCGGAGGTCGAGCGTCTCGTAGATTCGATACGCTCGGTGCTCGAATCTGAAGAGCGCAAACGCCTGCGGCTGTCGGGTCAGTCGAAGGGCATCGGGCCCAAGGGCCTCGTGATCGCCATCTTCGGCGCCAAGGGCGGCGTCGGCAAGACCACGATCGCCACCAACCTTGGCCTCGCGCTGGCCGGCAACCTCGGCCAGTCGGTCGTGCTCGTGGACGGAGACAACAGCTTCGGTGATGTCGCGGCGATGCTGGATATGCGCCCGGACCGCAGCGTCGTCGACTTCATCCGCGACACTGACAAGATCGACAGGACCAACGTCACCGAATACTTGATGCGCCACCCGAGCGGCCTCTGGGTCTTGCCTGCGCCCCGCGAGAGCCTGATGTGGCGGTCGGTGTCACCGGACGCCTTCCGCAAAGTGCTCAACATAGTCGCACGCCGGTTCGACATCGTGCTGGTGGACTCCGCAGCGATGCTCAGCGATCTGGCGTTGGCGATCCTGGACGAGGCCAACATGGTGCTCTGGGTGACCTCCACTGACTTCTCCAGCATCAACAACTCGCTCCTCGGGTTGGAGGCGCTGCAGCAGATCTCTTATCCCGAAGCGCGCATCCGCCTCGTACTGAACGTGACTTCACCAGATGACGGCGTCCGGCCGGCCAAGATCGAAACAGTGCTGAAGCGGGACTTCTTCTGGTCCATCCCGTATGACAGGGATATCCGGATCGGGGCCCAAGTGGGCAACGCGGCGGTAATCGCGAGCCCGGGCGGCAACGGCGCGCGCACCCTGATTCAACTCGCCCAGGCCCTTACCGGCGGCAGCGCCCCGGCAGCGCCGCGCCCGACTCGATCGTTCAGATTTTTCAAGCGTCGGGAACCAGCACCAGAGCCCGTTGTAGAGCAGGAGGGGGGATAAACACATGGTGTCGCCAAAGCAACAGGAAGATAAACCAGAATCGGAATGGACCATACCGTCCCGGCTGACCGACCAGGTCGCCGTCAATGACTTCGCCCCCCTGTCCGCTGAAGACGAAGAGGTAGTGCAGAAGGTGCACACCCGAGTCATCCAGGACATGGATCTGTCCGCGGTCGAGCGTCTCGGACCATCGCGAGGGCGCGAGGCTATCGAACAGGGCGTACGGACACTTCTAGCCGAAGTCGCTGCGCACCTCTACGGGGAGCGCAAGGAGATGGTCATCCGGCGCGTAATAGACGACGCCGTTGGCCTCGGCCCGCTGGAGCCGCTCATCCAGGACAAGTCGATCTCCGAGGTCATGGTCAACGCCCCGGACGAGATCTACTTCGAGCGCGACGGCATCATCTATCTGTCTGCGCTGCGATTCCGCAACGTGGACCACATCATGCTCGTCATCGACCGAATCATCTCGCCGCTCGGGCGGCGCGTGGACGAGTCGTCGCCATTCGTGGACGCCCGCCTGCCCGACGGTTCGCGTGTCAATATCATCATTCCGCCGCTAATACCCCGCTCGCCGGTCGTCACCATCCGCAAGTTCCGCCCCGACAAGTACTCCATGGAGGACCTCGTCGGGAACGGCACGCTGACCCCGGAGGTGTGCGACTTCCTGCGTGCCAGCGTGCAACTGCGCCTGAACATGGTGATCTCCGGCGGAAGCGGTACCGGCAAGACCACCGTGCTGAACGCGCTCTCCGCATTCATCCCAGAGCGTGAGCGCATCGTGACCATCGAAGACCCCATCGAGCTCAAGCTCCAGCAGCGTCACGTCATCAGCGCGGAGGCCCGGCCGCCCAACATCGAGGGCAAGAACGAAGTGACGCAGCGCGACTTGCTGCGAAACACCCTGCGCATGCGCCCGGACCGCATCATCGTCGGCGAGGTGCGTGGACCGGAAGCGTTCGACATGATGCAGGCGATGAATACCGGCCACGAAGGATCCCTCACGACCGTGCACGCGAACTCCTCCCGCGACGCGCTGGCGCGAATCGAGAACATGGTCCTCATGGCGGGCTTCGACCTCCCGACGCGTGCAATCCGCGAGCAGATGGCGGCAGCCTTCCACCTGATCATTCACCTCGCGCGGTTCGCGGACGGCGCTCGCCGCATCATCAACATCAGCGAGGTCGTCGGTATGGAAGAGGCCACCGTCACGATGCAGGACCTCTTCGTGTTCGAAACGACATCGATCGCCGAGGACGGCCGGATCATGGGCGAACTCACGAGCACGGGAATCGTTCCCACGTTCGCCGACCGGTTCGCCAAGGCCGGGGTGCCGCTGGAGTCCATCCTGCCGAACATTGGCCGGTGGGCCTGATGACCCTGGCGATCATCGCGTCCACCCTGGCGTTCGTGGCAGTCGCCGCGCTAATTCTGGCCGTCACCTCGATTTCGCCAGCCAGACGCGCAGAGGCTCGCCTCTCACGCCTGGACCGGACAAAGGAAAAGGAATCGACGCCAGTAGAGAACGTCCTGCGGACGGACACTGGCACGTTCCCACTACTGCGCGGTTTCACCACCGGAAACGCCTGGTCCGCCCGGACGGCGCAAGACCTGGCCCAGGCGGGCTGGGGTCTCAAGGTCAGCGAGTACCTCCTCATCAGGATATTCGCCGCCGCCGCCGCACTGATCCTCGGCGCCCTGTTGTTGGGTAGCGCAGGCCCGGGAGGTGTGCTCATCGCGATAATCCTGGGCGCAGTTGGCTTTATGCTCCCCGCCGTGCTACTGCGCTACTACCGCTCGCGCAGGCAGCGGGCGATCAACGGCCAGCTGGCGGAGATGCTATCGCTGCTCTCGAACTCACTCCGGTCCGGATTTGCCTTCACGCAGGCCGTGGAACTCGCGGCGAAGCAGCTGGGCCCTCCGATTACTCAGGAGTTGGAGCGCTTCTTACACGACATCTCTCTCGGAGCGCCGACCGATGTCGCCCTGCAGCAGATGGCCGACCGCACCGGCAGCTACGACCTCGACATGATGGTTTCGAGCATTATGATCCAACGCAACACCGGCGGCAATCTCTCCGAGATCCTGGACAACGTCGCGGACACGATCCGCGAACGAGAGCGGCTCCAGGGAGAGATCCGCGCCTTGACGTCCTCGCAGCGATTTACGGGTTTAGTGCTCTCTGTCTATCCCATATTCCTGGGGGCCCTGTTCTTCGCTCTGGCGCCGGGGACCTGGAAGGTGCTCTTCGAATCAGAGCTGGGGCGCATTCTGCTCATCTCGGCCGCTACGCTGCAGGTGATGGGGATGATAACCATTCGCCGCATTCTGGCGCTGGAAGTGTAGGGGGGTGATTCCATGCTCGCATTGATCGCTGCCGTCGCCGCTTTCGTCTCGGCTAGCTCGCTGCTGGCCTGGTTTGGCGGCGCGATGCGGAACCCCGTCGAGGCCCGGATTTCCAGGCTCGCGCCTGTCGGATCTAGTTCGGCGATGAAGGCCCCCTTTTCCGACCGCGTTTTCATGCCGGTGCTGGATGGCCTCACCAGCGGGCTGATCCAGCTGCTGCCGCACAGGTTCGTGTCGCGCGTAAGCCGTCAGCTCCTCGCCGCCGGCTCACCCATGACCACGCAGGCATTCTTCACCCTGGCCTTGCTGTGCGGGCTGGCCTTTCCGGCTGCAGGGCTCTTCTTCCTCGCACGTTCCTCCGATGGGGTCGCCGGCTGGATGATCGTCGTCGCCGCCTTCCTGGCCTTCGCAGGGTTCATCGTGCCGTACACGTGGCTTCGGAGGCGTGTGCGCCTACGCAAGCTCACAATCTGGAGGCGGCTTGCCGATGTGTTCGACATGGTGACGGTGTGCGTGGAGGCCGGCCTGGGCCTGGATGCCGCGATGAGACAGGTGGCAGCAAAGCTGAAGGGCCCCTTTTCCGACGAGATTTCCTTGATGCTCCGGCAGGTTGGCATGGGCCGGCCGCGCCGCGAGGCTCTTGAGGACCTGGCGTATCGTGTGGACGTGCCCGAAGTGACAACGTTCGTGCATGCCATCGTACAGGCCGAGCAGCTTGGGACCAGCCTTGGACGCGTCCTCCGGGCGCAAAGCCTGAGCCTGCGCGTCCGCCGCCGGCAAAAGGCGGAGGAGATGGCGCGCCGCGCCCCGGTGAAGATGGTGTTCCCGCTGGTGCTCTTCATCATGCCCACCTTCTTCATCGTGACAATCGGCCCGATGTTCGTCCATCTGACGGAGTACCTGAAGGACTAACGAGATGTCACCGGACGTGGGGCTGCGGCCCGACGCGTACGAGGTGCTGTTTGTTCACCCGACGGCGCCGACGGAATTGCTCGCGACCATGTACTGGGCGCTGGCAGGCGACTTGCAGAGGCGTCGCGCGGCAGGTGAGCACGTCGACGATGAGCTGCACCACCTCACACGGTCGTACGAATGCGTGGGGGACTCCGACCGCCGCGCCGGCTACAACGCATCCCTCGGGTTGCTCACCCAGCCATTGATGCTACGGCCCCTGCCTCCCTCCCGGCGGTCGGTCCTGGGACGCCTGCTTCGTCGCTCCACCCATGGACCGATTGACCTCTACGAGGTGATGGGGGTAGCCCGGAACGTTCCTCCGGAGCTTCTCCCGCACGCACATCCAATCATGCGCGACCAATACCTGAGGTTGGGCGCCGGCAAGCGGCAGACACAACTACTCGAAGCGCTAGAACGTTCTTACGAGACGCTACGCTCACCCGAGGCCAGAGATCGGTACGACGCGCGCGCCCCCAAACCGCAGAACGGCATTCGGCCAGATTCATCGGCAGGCGCCGGTGACGCGCCGCCCAAACGGACTGCCACGGCAGCCGCGGCGCCCAAGACCAAGAAGCGGCTAAGTCACTCGAGGGCCGTAACGGCGGCGAAGGCGACGCGAGTGACCCCGCCTGCCTCTCCCGCGAACAAGAACAAGTCCTCGCCTCCCCAGAAGCGACCGAGTGCAAAGGCTCTGCCGCTGTTGTCGCGCGCGGCCGCGTCGGTCCTGTCAATGGTTGCGGCTGGACTTCGCCTGGCATATCGAGTCATGCGCTGGGGCGCAAGCGAAGCAGGTAGCGCATGGCAGAGGATGCGTTCCCGACGCGCCACGCTTCCAGCCGTTAGCGGGCCGCCTCCGCCGGCTGTCATCCATGCCCCCGGCGATCGTGCGAAGCGCGTGCCATCGGAAGTTGAAGACCAGTTTCTCGGCAGAGTGGCAACATCCGTCAAGGAGAGCGAGAGTCATCTGCACGGCGCGGATCCTGGCCCGGGGCCTGGGAAGTCTCCGTAAACAGCACTCGAGCGCCGATGGACACGCCCACCTGAGCCGCCCTCTCGGCGTTCATCTCGAGAACCGAGCGCGCTCCGCGACCGACGGCTGCCCGAAACGGCTTCATGGCGGGCGCAATCTTTAGAACGCGGTCGTCCTTATCGAGAAAGATGACGTCGATCGGGAAGCGCATGAACATCGTGTGCACCGAATAGCATGGCGTGATCAGCAGTCCCTCGTCCGCAGGCATACCATGCCGGCCCATCAAGCCCCAGAACCGCGACCAGATGTTGTCCGCAATGCGCACCCGCTCGGCCAACACCATGTCCGAGGCCTCTATGGTCGCCCGTAGCGTCTTCATCACTCTTCCGCCCGGCTCTCCTGCGTTGCGAACGGCGGACCGTACTCCAGCACAATCTCCTCGCCGTCTTCGAGGATAATGTTCGCGGGGTCTCCAGCGTAGGGACTGCCGTTGACGGTCGCAGTGATTTCGTGTGAGGCGTCCGCCGTCCGGTCAAGCAACTGTTCCGCGCTCAAGGGCTGTGCCCAGACGGCGAAAAACTGACCGAGCGTGTACTCCAGACGCTCCGGCGCCTCGACGTGTATCAACCCATCTTCACCATGAGTGTGCAGCCAGAAGACGCAGTTGTCCCGGATGCCAATCCGGCTCGCCACCGGGACCTGGTCGCCTTCGATGAAGATGGACAGGTGCGCGGGCACGTGGTAGTCCAGCCGCTCGCTGCTCTGGCACTCTACACCATCGACCGTTGCGTAGGTCTTGACGGCTGAGCCTCGGATCACGGCAAACGCCGTCGCCACCACGGCAATGACGACGAAGCCCAACGCCAGGCCCCACAACCAGTCTCGCCTTCCGGTTCTCAGCGGCATGAGCTCGTAAACACCGTCACGCTGTCCTGAATTCTAACGCCTAATTCATTTGTGCGCCCGTAACACTGGGCATCCGGGCCGCGTCTGGCTATTCGGGACTCGCAATGACCGACGCTCGCCGCGCCGCATTCTCTGAAGGGACGTTCAACTGGCCTGTCATCACGCAAGGTCTGTTGGCATGTGTTTGCCTCGTGGGGTTCTCGTCAATGCCTAATTCGTCGTGGCTTGTCTACCCCGCGATCGCGGTACTCGCCTACACGATGCTCGCTGGCGCGCCCGTCCGCCGGCTGTTTTCCTCGTCTGGTCTCCGGCGGACGTTGTCTCGCTGGTGCCCGAGGCTGCTGGCGACGGTCGTGGGAATCCTGGTTGCTGGGCTGTTCGCGGATGGACCGGGAGTTCTGGCCCCAGTGGGCAGTTTGCTCTTTGTTCTGATACTGGCGGTGGCCGGCTTCTTCGTTGCCACACTCGTATTTCGGGCAGGGTGCTCCGCGGTTACCTGGACCGGCGAATCATCGGCGCCGGCCTACCAGCACCTGCGCCTGCAGGCCCGCCTAATTTGGCTGTACGTGGCCGGCTAGAACATTGATGACCGCGCCGACGCATACGCAAGCGACAGTGTCGGTTATGATATAGCAACATGAAGCGCGCAAACACAGCACCGCCGGTCGACTATCCCACGGCTCCGGTTTCAGTCGAAGACACGGGCCTGGACCTGGGGCTGCTGGCTGACCTCACTCTTAAGTCCCTTTACTTCGCGGGCAATATCGCGGGCGATGTCCTCAGCGACCGTCTGGCCCTGCCGGTGCCAGTGATGACCGAAATCCTCGCCTTCCTCCGCCGGGAGCGTCTCTGCGAGGTCACCGGCGGCGGCGGGCTGTCCGTCGCGGGGCTGAACTACACCTTGACAGCGGCTGGGTTGGAAAGAGCATCCGCCGCCATGTCGCTCAACGGATATGCCGGAGCGGCGCCGGTGCCGCTGGACACATACTTCGAGTACGTCCGCCGCCAGTCCGTGCAGAACGTCGTGCTGGACCGAGAGACGATCGAGTCCGCCCTGTCCGACCTCGTACTGGACCAGACGACGATCGACCTCATAGGGCAGGCCATCAGCTCCAAGCGCGCGGTCCTGCTCTACGGCGGCTCCGGGAACGGCAAGTCCACGGCCGCGGACTGCCTCAGAAACGCCATTACGGGAACCATCCTCATTCCCTATGCAGTCGAAGTGATGCACCAGATCATCCAGGTGTTCGATCCGAGCACCCATGAGGTGGTCGAGGGCTCCGGGCAGCGCGCGGGAGGCCCGATGTCCGACAGGCGGTGGGTCCTGATCAAGCGCCCGCTCGTGTTTGCCGCGGGGGAGCTGGCCGCAAGCCATCTCGAATTGATCCTCGACGACGTGCACAAGACATACGAAGCGCCGATCCAGATGAAAGCCAATGGCGGCCTGCTGGTCATCGACGACTTCGGGCGGCAGCACCTGGACGCGGCCTACTTACTCAACCGTTGGATCGTCCCCCTTGAGAAGGGAGTCGACAACCTTTCTCTGCAGAACGGCGCGAGGTTCCAGGCGCCTTTTGACGTGATCCCAATCTTCGTCTCGAACCGGCCCCCGAGCGAGCTTGCGGACGAAGCGTTCCTGCGCCGTATCCGCTACAAGGTGGAGATTCCGCCCCCTAATCCGGACCTCTTCCTCGAAATACTGAGGCGAGAATGTGAACGCAACGAAGTGACATACGACGAGGCGGCGGCCCATTACCTGGTGGACCAGCACTTTACGAGACTTCGCCGTCGGATGCGAGGCTGCCATCCGCGTGACCTTATCGAAGCGATCGCGGCCGCCGCGGCCTACCGAGGTACAGACCGGGCGCTCACAGAGGCCACCATCGATGAGGCCTGCGCTATCTACTTCGGCCTGGGCGCTGAGACTGTCGGCGCCCTGGACTAGCGGCGTCAAGCGTCCCTGGCCGCCTCCGCCAGTTCGTGATAGAAGCTGAGCCTGCGGAACATCGTGGGCTGCACGGCTGGATCGCGGACGTGACCCAGGCATATTGGTCAGGAGCCGCGATTAGTCAACCGCCCGACTCTCACCACTGCACAAACATGGAGACACAGGTTCTCCACTGACGACTACTCCCGCCACCTCACCTCGAAGACGCGCACCGGCTCCTCGAACCCCTTCATCACGTGCTCACCCAGCTCCGCGAACAGGAAGCCCTTGCCCGCGCACAGCTCCCGTACCGCCAGCGACGCCAGGATCTCCCCGCCCTCCGCTTTCGCCGCGATGCGTGAAGCGAGGATGACGGTCTCGCCGAACAGATCGCCATCCTCCTCGATCGGCTCCCCGGCGTTAAGGCCGACGCGGATGTGCAACGGCTCGGCCCCGCTCTCGTTGCGCTCCGCGAACCGCTGCTGGAGGGCCACCGCGCACTCCACGGCCCTGGTGACCGACCCGAACGAGGCCATGAAGCCGTCGCCCATGGTCTTGACCTCAGCGCCGCCGTGCGCCGCCAGCGCCTCCCGCGTGATCCTCTCGTGCTCCCGCAGCACCGCGCGCCCCTTCTCGTCGCCCAGGCGGCGCATCATGCTGGTGTGGTCGACGAGGTCGGTGAAGAGGATGGTGACGAGACCACCGGCCGGTGTCGATGCGGCCTTCACGGGTGCGGGCACTTGCTCGCCCTCCCGCAGGAACTCGTCGATAGCGGCCGCAGAGTCCTCCGTGACGACGAAGCGGGCGGCGGCGATGTGCGGCGCGAGCTTCTGCGCGAGCGCCGAGAAGTCGCCGAAGGTGGTCGATGTGTCGCGAACGACGAGGGTCGGCACGGCCACTGAGCGAAGCAGATCTGTCACGTCGATATCTTCAGCGGCGTCGCGATAGGCCAGGAAGGCTTTAGGCGACATCCCAGCGCGGAACGCAGCCGCCAGGCGGCGCGCAAATTCGCTGTTGGAGAAGGCCGTGAGGGCATTGGCCAGCGCTAGGGTGTAAAACTCCCACTGGTCCTCCGCGATATGGCGTAGATCTTTGGCCACGCGCATGGACGGTAGCGCTTCGTAATAGTCGGCGCCGCTGGCGAACGAGTTGACCAGGATGAGGTGGGACAGGCGCTCGGGGTGCCGGACGGCATAGGAGATCGCGGCCGGGCCGCCTTGAGTAGAACCGCACAGTGCAAAGCGATCGGCTCCAACGGCGTCTATCACCGCCTCAAGGTCGCGCAGGCGCCCCTCGATGGAGAAGTCGACGGCACTCCGGTCCGACGCCCCCATTCCGCGTCCGTCATAGCGGACGACGCGCCATCCCCGTTCCACCACGGCGTCGGCCATTCCCACTGAGAGCGCAAGCCCGGCCGACAAGTACAGGTGTATGTCGCCCCAGGCGCCTGCCGGAAACACGATCGGCGGCCCCTCGCCAAACACGGCGTAGGCGATGCTAACCCCGTCGCTGGTCTTGGCGTACTGAATTCGCGGCTTCATGGTGCCGTTATTCTATGCCGTCGCTGGTGACGTTTCCAGTGTGCGTGGCTCCCCGCCCGGCTTGCGGTCCGCAGAAGGACGCGAATTGCTGCGCCTCCGAGCCACCGAAGGAGAGCTCGCGACGGCTACCGGACTAGCCTACGCTCACCATTGGACGAACATCGGCATGTGCGTTCAGGATGGGCGTAGATAGCGTGGCGGTTTGGCGGCCGAGCTCTTAGACAACACCGTGGGCTCAATCAGCGAACCCAACCCGATGCAAGATTACCCAGACCTCGTCCCCGCTTAGGAACTGCAGGATGGTGCCGTTGCACTGCAAGTCATACTTCTGAGCTGCGCCGAACAGTTCCCAGCCCAGCCTCTCTGTCTCTGTGGTCGTCTCGTCCACCTCCTCAATAGGGAACCCGTAGTCTCCGAGCTTCAACCCGTAGGCTTCCCTAACGGACTTCCTGGTTGCCGTACCGACCAGGAAACTTTGCTCAAAGAGGCTGCCATAGAAGATGTAGTCGCCTTTGACCTCATAGGAGTCGACTCCCCGGGCCTCGGTGGTGAGGGTTTCCTCGTAGTGGGTCTCTGCTTCGTCCCGGCGGACATCGCTATGGCTGCTCACCTCGAAGCCGTCGTAGACCACCTCCAGCTTCCCGTCGTCCCGGAAGGTGGCGCGGATTTCGCCCCCAATAGAGTCCAGCGTCTGTAGCGCGATGCGGCGGCTGATGGTGCCCAGGATGCTGTCGTTGTCGACGGCCCACTCACCCTCAAGGCCCCTTGCGCCTATGACGTCGAGCACCTCGGGGACGTCCAGCTCGAATCCGCCATCGGGCTCAGTGTTGGTGACGACAACCATGGTTGCCGGACCGCAGTCTTTATCGGGCAGCTCCGAGGGGACCTCCTCTGACCATTCGAATACGTCAGGTGGTCGCGCTGACTCGCGGATCAGCCCCTGCGGTCGGAATTCAAGTGCTGCTTGCTTCGTGCCGCTGACGAAGACTAGGTACCTGGACACCCCGAATGGTCTGATTGGCACCTTCAGATATGGCGTGGCCTCCCTGTCGATCTCGACAAGTTTGGACGGCCCTTCGTAAGGGATCAGCCCGCCGCCGGTGTCTTGGATCTGCCCATCGGTCATCGCCCTCGCGAAATCGTGGTATATCTCATCGATACCCGGGTACGCCGCCAGCGCGGCTTCCTGCTCCGGCCTGCCGCCGAAACCGGGTAGGCTTCTGACGAGGTCGAAGATGCCGTCGATTCCAACGATGTTCTCCAGGTACTGGAAAAACAGGAAGTTTTCATACGAGCGGTCGAACAAGGTGGTCGTCAGTTCCTGGAACGCCAAAAACTTTAGCGTGTTCCACTCGAAGTTGACCTTGTCGTAGACGACGTTGCTCAAGTAGTCCGCGAGCCCCTCCTCCCGCCACCGTTTAGCCTCGTGATCAGCCCGGTTCTGTTCGGTGAACTCCTCCTCCTGGAAGCAGTGGGCCAGTTCGTGGGCAATCGTCTGTTCGAACTCGCCATCCGGCAAGCCCTGCATCGACGTATATACGGCGACGCCGCAGGGCTTGCCAGCTTCGCTCCACGCCTGCGCAAGAAAGTTTCCTGCCAGCGAAACGGAAAAGACGATGTTGACGACGGGTGGCATCTTCCCCAGCTTCGCGTAGACCGGCCACGCCGTCTGCGCCGCCGCAACGGCCAGATCGTAGTGTTTTTGCGTCCAGCCCGCCGCCGGGAGCGACGGCGCGGGGAAGAAGATGCGAATGGGCTCGGGGCCAGCGGAAAATACGGGGTCGTCCAGAGAATAGAACTGGAATTCCAGGCACTGGCTGACGCCTGGAGGGCTCTGTCCATAGAAGAACAACTTGCAGTTCTCTTCGGATCCCAGGGCGGCACCCGGAGCGAGCCGGCCTAGGAGCGCAGCAGTGGGCTGACCGAGCCCCGCCATCGCCTCCAGCTGGTCATTGGAGAACACCAGCAGATCCAGCAGGCGGGTGATCTCCGCTTTGGCCTCTTCGTCGGGCCCGGCGTCCAAGTACTCGTGCGCCATCTGGAGGATGCCGGTGCCCTCAGGCCTAATGAGGTCAGGATGCCGCAGGACGCTCGCCGCATCGAGTTCGCCGACGGCGAGCTTGAGCGTGGCCACCAGACCTTCGCCCAGCGTCCATTCCCCATCCTCGACCTTGGCCAGGAGATTGTCGACGAAGCTGAGCTCAGATCGATCCGGCGCCTCTTCTTCAACCTCGGGGGTCACCCCCGGCGTCGTGGTCTCCTGGGCGGGCGGTGGCGACCCGTCGCCACCGCCGCCTCCGCAGGCCGAAAGGAGAACAAGCCCTGCCACCGCCGCGATGGCCCATCCTACAACTATCTTCATGGGATTCGCGCAGCGGCTTTGGTGGCCAGGCCCCTCGCAATCTTCAATTGGTTTGAGCTGTCTACTTCGGGGAGGTTCAGCACCATGCGGAAGTAGGCATCGCCCTGGCGCACACTCAGGACGCCTAGGGCCCCGGCGAACCAAACGGACTCCTCACCAATGCTGGGCACCGGCTCGCCCCCAACGCCTTGCAGCTCGGCGCCTGCTTGGAAATCTCCCTGGGAGCCTGGCTCGATCCGCAGGTAGATTCCCGATTTGGTATCGTACTGGCAGTACTTGTTTGCAAGGTCTAGAACCCCGGTAACAAACTCGCCCAGCGCCTCGTCTGCCTCGTCCGCCGTCACCAGGGTACAGAGCTTTACCGCCGCCCTTGGGGACGCCGCGGCCGCCGTCGTGCGCCCCTTGGGCGTAGGCGTGGGCCGTCCGGCTGTCGGCGCTTGAGTGAGGGATCCGCCGGCGGGCGCCGTGGCCGCCGGCTTCTCCTCTCCGCCGCCCCCGCCGCCGCACGCCGTGAGCGCCGCCAGAGCTGCCAGTGCCAGAGCGGCAACCAGCGCGGGGGCGACCCGGTTCCGCGCCGGCGGCGAGACGACAGGTATCTGTTGCCGTGCTGCCGGCGAGGGCATTGTGAATGACCCGCCCATAGGTACCTCCAGACTTCCGAAGGCGCGCAGGCCGACGCAGTAGAGGTCAGCTTTCGAAGTGAGATCGGTCGGCCCGCGTTAGAATGATGCCACTCTACGCCCCCTTGGGACGTCTCGTCAACGGTTCATCTGAGCCGGATGTGCGTTCGCGGTCAGGGGGCATTGTCGGCAGGGGATGGAGACAAGGCTGCCAGCGCTATCCCCGGGCTAGGTCACCACTGGACGAACATCGGCATCACCACGTGGACGTAGTCGTCCCCGTCCACGGGACGGAGCACGCCGGGGCTGGAGGGCGTCGTCGTCTCCAGCGCGACCTTCTCAGCGTCGAGCACCTGGAGGACGTCCTGCAGGTAGCGGCTGTTGAAGGCGATCTTGGAGGGCTCGCCTTCCATCTTGACGTCCATCTCGCCGCGGTGCTCGCCGATCTCCTCGGCGCGGGCGGAGACGGTCATCTTGCCCGGCTGGCTGTCCTCGCCCGGCTCCATCTGCACGCGCACGATACCGGCGCCATCGCGGGCGAAGATGCCGGCGATGCGCGTCTCCTGGAGGAACTGGCGCATGTCAATGGTGGCCTTCGTCGTGTAGGACTGCGGGATGAGCTGGCTGTAGTTGGGGAAGGTGCCCTGGATGAGCGTGGCCACAAGCTCCGCGGTCTTCAGGCGGAACAGGACCTGGGAGCGGGCGGCGTTGAACGCCATCTCCACGGGGTCCTCTTCGTCCGCGATCAGCCGCTCCAGCTCCCGCAGCGCCCGGGCGGGGATGATCACCTCTACGCGCTCCGGGACGTCCTGGGTGAGCGCGAGCTTGTAGACGGCGAGGCGGAAGCCGTCGGCCGCGGCGAGCGTCAGCTCGCGGCCCTCGGCCAGGGTGTGGATGCCGGTGAGGACGGGGCGGGTGTCGTCGCTGGCGGCGGCGAACTGCACCTGGCCGATGGCGCGGCGCAGGGTCTTCGGCTCCAGCTTCAGGGTCAAGCCGTCGCCCACTGAGGGCACGGGCGGGAAGTCCGCGGCGTCCATGCCCGCCATCGTCGCCTCGTTGCGGGCGCAGCTGATGTGGAGCTGGTGGCCGCGGGCCGCCACGCTGAGATCAATGCGCTCGTTGGGCAAGGAGGTCACGAAATCGCCCACCAGGCGGGCGGGGACGGTGATCTCGCCCTCCTCCTCCACCTGCGCGCCGATCCAGCAGGTGATGGCGATCATGAGATCCGTGGCGACGAGCTTAAGGCGGCCTTCGTCAGTGGCGATGAGCACGTGCGAGGCCTGGGGCAGCGTGCTGCGCACGGGCACCGCGCGGCCGACGACGCCGAGGCCCTTGGCGAGGTTTTCCTGGAGGGCTGAGACTTTCATAGTGGTTCACCTACATAAACAAATGAACAATAGGGCGGCAGGTCGCAGAGTAGTATACCGCCTGTCCGGCGGACTGACAATGGCCCGCGGGCAGGAGGTTGGAGGCGGGAGGCAGGAGGTTGGAGCGGGCCGCTGCACAGCTACCGGACCAGCGCCAGCGACTGCCGCGCGGCCTCGATGGTGGCGGCAATGTCGTCATCCGTGTGCGCCAGCGAGACGAACATCGCCTCGAACTGCGAGGGCGCCAGGAAGACGCCGCACGAGAGCATCTGCCGGAAGTAGGCGGCGTAGCGTTCGGTGTCGGCGGCCTTCGCGCTCGCGTAGTCCGTGACCGGCTCGGCAGTGAAGAAGGCAGTGAGTATGGAGCCTGCGCGGTTGGTGCGCACCGGCACCTCAGCCTCTGCAGCCGCGCGGCGCAGGCCGTCCTCCAGGTAGACCGTCACCACCTCCAGGCGCTGGTAGGCGGCCGGGTCCTGGAGGGCCTGCAGCGTGACGATGCCGGCGGCCATGGCGATGGGGTTCCCGGAGAGCGTGCCGGCCTGGTAGACGGGGCCCAGCGGCGCCACCATCTCCATGATCTCGCGGCGGCCTCCATAGGCGCCCACCGGCAGGCCCCCGCCGATGATCTTGCCCAGGCAGGTGAGGTCCGGCGCCACGCCCAGCAGCTCCTGCGCGCCGCCGTAAGAGGCCCGGAAGCCCGTGATCACCTCATCGAAGACCAGGAGCGAGCCGTGGCGGGCGGTGACGTCCCGCAGGCCCGCCAGGAAGCCCGGCGCGGGTGGGACGACGCCCATGTTGGCGGCAATGGGCTCGACGATGACGGCCGCGATCTCCTCGCCGTAACGCTCGAAGACCCTGCCCACGGCCTGCGGGTCGTTATAGGGGGCGAGCAGCGTCTCGGCGGCGTAGGAGGCCGGGACACCGGGGCTATCGGGCAGGCCCAGGGTGGCCGGCCCGGAGCCGGCCTGGGCCAGGAGGCCGTCCGCGTGGCCGTGGTAGCCACCCTCGAACTTCACGATCTTCGTCCGCCCCGTGTAGGCCCGGGCCAGGCGCAGCGCGGACATGGTGGCCTCCGTGCCGGAGTTGACGAAGCGCACGAGCTGGATGGAGGGAACGGCCTCGCAGATGAGGCGGGCCAGCTCGATCTCCAGCTCGCTGGTGGCGCCGTAGGCCGTGCCACGCTGCACTGCGGCGGCCAGGACATCGGCCACCTGCGGCGGCGCGTGCCCCAGGATCAGCGGGCCGTAGGCGCAGACGTAGTCGATATACGAGCGGCCGTCCACATCCACGATGCGGGAGCCGCTGCCATAAGCGATGACGGGCGGGTCGCCGCCCACGGCGCGGTAGGCGCGGACGGGGCTGGAGACGCCGCCGGGCATCAGGTCTTGCGCCCTGGCGAAGAGCTCGCGCGAGCGGGGGCCCGGGCCGACGGGCGGGCGCCCGCCCGGGTCCTGGGGGTCACTCACCGGGCGGCACCAGGAGGGGGAGGAGTTCGCTGAGGGAGCGGACACGCATGTACGGCGGCGGCACGCGCCGCGGCCGGCGCAAGCCCGCGCGGTTGACCCAGGCCGCGGTCATGCCCGCCCGGGCCGGGCCCAGGACGTCCGGAATGGGGTTGTCGCCGGCGTAGAGGATGGCGGCCGGCGGCAGGCCCAGGAGCTCCGCCAGGCGCAGGAAGATCAGGGGATTGGGCTTGATGGCGCCGGCTTGCTCGGAGCTGAGAACGACGTCGAAGTGGAGGCCGTTGCGCGCCAGGCAGGCGTGGAGGAAGTCGTCGTCCGCGTTCGAGAGGAGGGCGATGCGATAGTGCGGACGGAGGGCCTCTATGACCGGATGGGCTTCGTCGAAGGCCGGGGCCTCGGCCAGCTTCGCCTTCAGGTAGTTGGCGGCGTCCCAGGCGTCGCCGGGGAGGCGCTGGCGCTTGAAGACGCGCTCGAACTGGATGGCCCAGGCCGCGTCGTAACGGCGGTAGACCGGGTCGCGGTGGTTCTCAGAGCGCAGGAGGAAGGACGCGCGCAGGAAGCGGCGCCAGAGGTCGGCGGCGTCGGCCTGCAGCCCCTGGCGAGCGCAGATCTCCGCCATCGTGACGATGAAGTCGGGCTCCGTGAAGTTGATGAGGGTGCCATAGCCATCGAAAGCGACGGCCCGGATGTCCGGGAGGTTGACCGTGGGGTGGCGCTTCGAACTGGCCGCAGATGCGCGCAGATTGAGCGCAGATTGGCGCAGATGACTGCTGGGGCTCATCGCTTTGAGCGGATCAGGCGCTTCACCTGGACGCGCTGTGCTCCGAAGTTGATCAGTAGACCGACGGTGATGCCCGTTGCCTTCAGGTAGTGCAGAAGCTGAGATTCGTGCACAGGAAGGAGGCCCTCCGTAGCTTTGATCTCACATAGTACGGAGTTCTCCACCACGAGGTCAGCGTAGTACACGCCGACAGGTTGGTCCTTGTATTCAATCGGCACCGCCCGTTGAGTTGCTACGGCCATTCCTCGATTTCGTAGCTCCAGGACCAGGGCGGTCTCGTAGACCTTCTCAAGGAAACCGGACCCGAGCTCGCGATGAACTTCGAAGGCGGCCCCGATGATTTTCTCCGTCACCCCCTTGAGCGGGTATCCGCCATCATCGCGGGCCAGGCCTCCGTCACCTTCCGCCTCATCTGCGATAATCCGCGCCTCATCTGCGTTCATCTGCGGCTTCGTGTCCATTTGTGAACCATCTGTGTCCATCTGTGGACTAAATCCACCGCGCGGCCTCTTTGGCGTGGTAGGTGATGATGATGTCCGCGCCGGCGCGCCTGATGGCGGTGAGCACTTCCAGGGTGACAAGGCGCTCGTCCAGGTAGCCGGCGGCGGCGGCGGCCTTGACCATGGCGTACTCGCCGCTGACGTTGTAGGCGGCCAGCGGCAGGCTGCAGCGGTCGCGGGCGCGGGCGATGATGTCCAGGTTCGGCAGCGCCGGCTTCACCATCACGATGTCCGCGCCCTCCTCGATATCCGCCTCGATCTCGCGCAGCGCCTCGCGGCTGTTCGCGGGGTCCATCTGGTAGCCGCGGCGGTCGCCGAACTGCGGCGTGGACCCGGCGGCCTCGCGGAACGGACCGTAGAAGGCGGAGGCCTGCTTGGCGGCGTAGGCCATGATGGCCACGTGGCCCAGGCCCGCATCGTCCAGCGCCGCGCGGATGGCCGCGACGCGGCCGTCCATCATGTCGGACGGGGCGACGATATCGGCGCCGGCCTCGGCGTGCGAGACGGCGGTGCGCGCCAGCAGCGGCAGGGTGGCGTCGTTATCGACCTCGCCGCCGCTGACGACGCCGCAGTGGCCGTGCGAGGTGTACTCGCAGAGGCAGACGTCGGTGATGACGGCCAGCTGCGGCGCCGCCTGCTTGAGGGTGCGCACGGCGCGCTGCACGATGCCGTCCGGGTCATACGCTTCGGAGCCGCTCTCGTCCTTGGCCGCGGGCAGGCCGAAGAGGAGCACCGCCGGGATGCCCAGCGAGCGCAGCTCCTCGGCCTCGCGCGGGAGCTGGTCCAGCGAGAGGTGGTACTGGCCGGGCATGGACGGTATCTCCGCGCGCACGTTCGCGCCGTGGGTGACGAACAGCGGATACACGAAGTCCTGGGGCGAGAGCCGCGTTTCCCGCATGAGGGCGCGCAGCGCTTCCGAGCGGCGCAGGCGCCGGAACCGGCGGAAGGCGAGGGGGAATGTGCGTGTGGTGGTGGTCATGGCGAGCCTCACATCAGAGTCTTAATGGCTTTGTCCACCCGACTGATCAACTCATCGACCTCGTCGGGCGTCGGTTCGCGCTGCTTCTTGTGATCGCACAGATTGCGGATGTCGGACAGCCTCTGGATGCCCCGCCACTGGGTCACGTCGAGCACATCCGCCTTCTTGAGCGCATCGTTAAAGTCTGAGATGTGGGCATCCTTCTTTCGTATGACGACACCATGATTCCCACAAACCTGAGCCAAGTGGCCTTCTAGCACGACCCCAGCGACTGCTCCCGCTGCCCTATCGTATCCGTTCGTCAGAAGATGACGGGCCGCATCCAACTCAGAGTCGAACAAGTCGGCCTGAAGAACCTCGCGAATGTTGGCAAGAATGTCTCCTAACCGCGCCTCCGCTGAGGCGAGTATCGCGAGCTGGCTCTGAAACTTTACGAAGGCCGCTAGATGTACATCGAATTGCGCTTTCCCGAATGCGTCTGGCGCTGGCCCCAGGCCTTGAACGTAGTCCTCGAGCGAATATGTCTCTGGACTATAGTGCTTGCGTCTGAGATCCCGATCGTAATGGCGCCTGAAATCAGCCTCGCGGTCTGGTATCAGCGACCGGACTGCACCCAGCGCTTGCGTGTACCATTGCTGATATCCCGTCATGAAGCTGGAATGGCCCTCCTTGTTCGTCGCCTTCAGCAGGTTGGCGCCCTCTCGTACTAGCGCTTCCAATTCAGCCGAGACCTTCTTTCTCCGTCGTAGTCAGCACTTCAGAACCGCTCCGGTACAGAGCGCGCCGTCAGCGGACCGAGGCAGGTCAGGGCGGGCCGCCGGCCCGGCGGGGTGCACGGTTCGCCGCGCGCAGACGCAGCCTCGCCCCCCAGGTCCCTTCGCGAAGATGCGACATCTTGCGTGCGACCCGTCTTGCCGCTCAGGACGACAGAGTTGGGGCGTCCCACCCGCTTGCCGCTGAGGATGACAGGGCGGGGCTCATCCGGCATCGGTCGCGATGTGCGGGGCGTCATGGCGGCACCTCCGTCGTCTCCGCCAGGGGCAGGCCCTCGTAAATCTCCAGGAGGTTGCCGGCAGGGTCCCGGAAGTGGGCGCTGCGCAGGTGCCACGCCGGGCGGGCGCCGGGCGCGGTGACGAAGCTGACGCCTCGCTCGCGCAGCCGCTCGTACGTCTCGTCCACGCTCAGCACCTCAAAGGTGAGGGCCAGGCTGTCCTGGACGTCAGTCCGCGGGGGCCTGGCGGCGGCGCCGACGATCTCCGCCATCAGCCGCCGCTGGTAGAGGCCGATGAAGGCGCCGCCGGCGGCGAACTCCGCGTACGGGCCGGACGGGTCGCCGAAGCGCACGGGTATCTCCAGCACCTCCTCATAGAAGCGGAAGCACTCGGCGAAGTTGTCAACGAGGAGGCGGACGTGGGTGAACTCAACGGCAATCGTCATTGGCCCTGCTCCTGTGCACTCGCCCTGCGGGCGGGTCTATCAGGCATGACTCTCCAGGTGCTGCCGCAGCGCCCGCACCAGGCCCTCCACGGTGTGCTCTGTCGCCTCCACGTCCACCGGCAGCCCCAGCTCTGCCGCTGTCTGCGCGGTGACGGGGCCGATGCAGGCGATGAGGGGGCGGCGGCGTTCCGGAGAGGCACTCTCTTCGCCACGCGCCGGTGCAGCCTCGCCCCCCAGATTCCTTCGCGAAGATACCGCCCTCCGCGCACCGGCGTCTTTGCCGCTCAGAATGACAGGGAAATCGTCGCCCAGCATCTGCACCAGGTTGCGCACGGTGGAGGAGCTGGTGAAGGTGACGATGTCGATGCGGCCGTCGCGGAGCAGTTGCATCGTCTCCTCGGGTACGCTCTCGGGGACGGCTGCCCGATACAGGGTAAGCTCTTCCACCTTCGCCCCGCGGCTCTGCAGCCCCCTTATGAGCAGGTCCCGGGCGCCCTCCGCCCGAGGCAGCAGCACAAGCTTGCCCTGGAGATCGGTCTCTTTTTCGAAGGCCTCGACGAGACTTTCCGCGATGTAGTCCTCCGGCACCAGATCGACGGCGATTCCCCACTCCTCGATCGCTTCTGCGGTCTCGGGGCCAATGGCGGCGACGAGGCTGTCGCCAAGTGCGCGGGCGTCAAGGCCCGTCGCCCACAGGATAGTGAAGAATATCTCCACGGCGTTGGCGCTGGTGAAGACCACCCAGTCGTAGTTGCCATTGACAAGCCGCGTGATCGCCCGCTCCACCTTCTTCTCGTCGATGGCGGGCTGTATCTCGATGGTAGGCAGTTCGATGGCGAGCCCGCCTTCTGCTTCGATCATCCTCGCCAGCTCGCTCGCCTGCTCTCGCGTGCGCGTGATGAGCACCCGCTTGCCGAAGAGGGGACGTGCCTCGAACCAGGAGAGGGTCTCGCGCAGACGCACCACGTCACCAACGACAGCGATCGCGGGCGGCGTGAGGCCGGCCTCCTGCGCGAGCGAGACGATGTCCGCCAGCGTGCCGACGATGGTCGTCTGCTCCGGCGTGGTGCCCCAGCGGATGACGGCGACGGGCGTGCCGGGCGCTCGCCCATGGGCGCGGAGCTGATCGACCACCTCCGGCAGGGTCTTCGTGCCCATGAGGACGACCAGGGTATCGACGGCGGTGGCCAGCCTGTCCCAGCGCAGGGCGGACTCCGGTTTGGCCGGGTCCTCGTGGCCGGTGATCACGGCGAAGGATACGGCCACGCCGCGGTGTGTGACCGGGATGCCGGCGTAGGCGGGGACGGCGACGGCGGAGGTGACGCCGGGCACGACGCCGAACGGCAGGCCGGCCGCGCGCAGGGCCTCCGCCTCTTCGCCGCCGCGCCCGAAGACGAAGGGGTCGCCGCCCTTCAGACGCACGACGCGCTTGCCCGCGCGTGCCTTCTCGATCAGCAGGGCATTGATGGTCTGCTGGTCCCAATGGGGGCCGCCGCCTTCCTTGCCGGCATAGATCAACTCCGCCTCCGGGCGGGCATGGTCCAGCAGGCGGGGGCTGACCAGGCGGTCGTAGACGATGACGTCGGCCTCGCGCAGGCGCTCCAGGCCGGCGACTGTGATGAGGCCGGGGTCTCCAGGGCCCGCGCCGACGAGCCACACTTTCCCGGCCGGAGCGGGAGGCCGGCGGGTAGAGGGTGGACGTTCGGTCACGACGCGGCCTCCCCGGACGGGGCTGACGCCAGGAGGGCGGCGGCGCCTTCAGCGAGCAGACGCTCCGCGAGCCGTGAGCCGAGGCTTTCGGCCTCCTCCGCCGCTCCCTCGATCTCGGCGCGCAGGAGGCGGCCGTCGGGCGCGCCGACGAGGCCGAGCAGGCGCAGCGTGGCGGCTTCTTCACCCCTCGCCCGCGCAGCGGGAGAGGGGTCGCCCGCCGCGGGCGGGGGTGAGGGCAGCCCGAGCGCGGCGATGGCGGCGTGACAGCCGCCGCCCAGGCGACGCTCGAAGGCGCGCTCGGCCGTGACGGCGATATGGGTATCGGCGTGATCCAGGGTCTTGACCGCGGGCAGGGCGCGCTCGTCATCGCTGCGGACCTGGACGGCGAGGGCGCCCTGGCCGGCGGCGGGGAGCATCTCTGCGAGCGTGAAGACCTGCGAGGCGCGGTCCAGCCAGCCGAGCCGGGCGAGGCCCGCCGCCGCGAGCACCACGGCGTCGTAACCGCCCTCTTGCACCTTGCGGATGCGGGTGTCCACGTTGCCGCGGATATCGCGGATGCGCAGGTCCGGCCGCAGGGCCAGCACCTGGCAGGCGCGGCGCGGGCTGCCCGTGCCCACGGCGGCCCCCGCCGGCAGCCCGCTGAGCGGCGAGCCGTCGCGGGTGATGAGCACGTCGCGCACGTCCTCCCGCGGCAGCGTGGCGGCGATGGCCAGGCCGTCCGTCTCCTCGCTGGGCAGGTCCTTCAGACTGTGGACGGCGATGTCGATCTCGCCCGCAAGCAGCGCGCGCTCCAGCTCCACCACAAAGACGCCCCGGCCGCCGATCTCGCTCAGGGAGGCGGCGCTGCGGTCTCCCTCGGTGTGCAGGGTGCGCACCTCGAACGCGGCCCCGGGATGGGCCGAGCGGAGTGCGGCGAGGACTATCTCAGTCTGGCGGAGGGCGAGACGGCTGCCCCTGGTGCCGATTACGAGAGCGCGGCGCGACACAACTTCAGGCTCCCCCTACCCCGCCCTCCCGAGCGCCGTGGTCGTGAGGCGTGGCCGGCGTCACGATGTGGGGCGCGGGCGGCTCGGGGCTGGGCCCATGGGCCGCAGATGAGGACCGCGCCTCGCCGGGGTGAACGTCGAACAGGTCCTGCAGGGCTTCCATGTAAAGGCCCTTGTCCGCGCCGTCCTTCAGCCGGGCGATGGGGCGGTCCAGCATCTTCTTGACGATGGCCGCGGTCATGGCCTCTATGCGCAGGCGGGACCCCTCGTCCATTTCCGGCAGCCGCCGCAGCGTGCGCTCCAGCTCGTGCCGGCGGATGGCCTCGGCCCGCCCGCGCAGGGCGGCGATGACGGGATACACGTCCAGGGAGCGCCACCACTCCAGGAAGGCGTTGACCTCTTCCTCGACGATCATCTCGACGCGACTGACCTCGGCCCGGCGCTCGCGCCAGCCCTCGCCGGCCACGGCCTCGATGTCGTCGATGTCGAAGAGGTGGACGTCGCGGATCTCGCGGACGGCCGGATCTATGTCCCTGGGGACGGCGATATCGATGAAGAGCAGGCCGCGGCCGTTGCGGGCCGCCATCAACGGCCGCACCTCTGCCGGCCCGATGATGAAGCCTTCCGCGCTTGTCCCGCTGATCACGATATCGGAGCCGGCGAGCGCGTCGCCGAGCTGTGAGAACGGGACGGCTTCCGTATTGGCGCCGATCTCGCCGGCGACGGCCAGCGCGCGCTCACGGGTGCGGTTGGCCACCAGGACACGGGCGCCGGGCTGCTGCGCCAGGCTCTTGGCCGCCAGCTTGCCCATGCTGCCGGCGCTGATGACGAGGACGGTCTTGCCCGCCAGATCGCCCAGGCTCTCGCGGGCAAGGGCGACCGCGGCGGAGCTGATGGAAACGGCGTGGCGGCCAATGTCTGTCTCTGTGCGGGCGCGTTTGCCGGCGGCGAGGGCGGAGTGAAAGACCCGCGAGAGGACGCCGTTCAGGGTGCCCGCCGCCGTGGCGGCGGACATGGCGTCGCGTACCTGGCCCAGGATCTGCGATTCGCCCAGCACCATGGAATCGATGCCGGAGGCGACACGGAAGAGGTGGCGGACGGCCTCGCGGTGCTGCAGCACATAGAAGTGCGCGGGGTCTATCTGCGTGCCCTTGATCCCGTTCAGAAGGTCCACCAGGTCGTGGCCCGGCTGCACCGCTGCGTAGAGCTCCGTGCGGTTGCAGGTGGACAGGAGCACCGCGCCGCCGGCCGTGGCGCTGACGGCGGCCAGGGCGGGCGGCAGTTCGGCGGGCCCAAAGGCCAGCTTCTCCCGCTCCTCCACTGGCGAGGTGAGGTGGTTGAGCCCCACGCAGGTGACGAAGGCTTGCTCCTGCTTCATACGCCGCTCACCGGCTCCAGCAAAGCCCGCAGCAGGCGCTCTCTGGCCTCCGCCCGGCGGCCTCCGGCCAGCAGCCGCTTCAGCTCGGCGTCCAGGGCCGCGTTCCAGATGTCCGGCGGCGCCTGTATGCCGCGCTCGCGCAGCTCGGCGCGCACCTCCGCGGCAAGCTCGAGCATGAGCACGTGCTCCTCCGTGAGGAACTCCTGCAGCTCCTCGCGCATTTTGCGGGCCATGGCCGGGCTGGTGCCGCTGGTGGACACCGCGACGACCAGTGGGCCGCGCTCAACGACGCCCGGCATGATGAAGTCGCAGTTGGGCGGGTCGTCCACGGCGTTCACCCAAACCCCGCGCTCTTTGCCCTCGCGCGCCACCACGGCGTTGACGGAGCGGTCGTCAGTGGCGACGAAGGCAAGCACATAGCCTTCCAGGTCGCCGGGACGGTACTCGCGCCGGGTGTGGCGGAAGCGTCCGCCGGCGGCGAGACGGGAGAGGGGCGCGCTCAGTTCCGGGCTGATCACCGTGACCTGCGCGCCGGCGTTGAGCAGCCCTTCCACCTTCTGCTGGGCGATTTTCCCGCCGCCGATGACCACGGCGGGCTTGCCGGCGAGATCCAGGAAGACCGGGTAGTAGCGCATTGCGGCGGGTGCGGCGGCCCTAGGGCCGGGCAGTGGCGACCACCGCTTCGCTGTAGGACTCGGCGATGGACAGGAGCACCTGGTCGGCCAGGTTGGCGAGAAGCTCCCAGAGCTCGAGCGCCTTCTCCGCCGTCAGGTCGTTCTTCTGCGCCTCCTCCATCGCGGTCTCATCCAGCGTCTTGCGGAAGAAGATGAAGGCCTCCACGGCGTCGCGCAGGCTGAGGCCGTCGCGGGCCAGCAGGCGGCCGTACTCGTGGGCGATCTCGCGCGCCTCGTCCAGGAGGTTGGTGCGGCGGGTCCCCTTGGTCAGGTACTCGGAGACGAGCGCCACCAGGCGGCGGCCCAGGGGGCGCATGCGGTCGCGTTCTTCCTCGCCCAGGCCGGAGTACCAGTGAGCGGCCTGGCTGCGGCCGCGCTGCAGACGCCGCCGGATGCGGGTGAGCGCCAGGTTGCTGATGGCGTTGTAGGGTTCGCGGACGGTGGGGGCCTGGCCGGCGACGAGGAGACGCAGATCCTCCTCCGAGAAGCGGCGGTGCCCGCCGGGGGTGCGGAAGGAGCGCACGTGGCCGGCGTCCGCCCAGCGGCGCAGCGTGGACTCGTTTACGCCCAGGAGCTTGCAGGCCTGGCCCAGGGTGATCCAGCGGGTGGTGAGAGTCTCGGGGTCATCGCGATAACGACCAGTCACGGCGAACCTCACTAAATTATGCAAAACGGGGGGCGTTGGTTGATCTGAATAGATTTTATGGCCGCCTCTGACACGTGTCAACCCAAACCAGGGTGATGACAAACGGGGAGTGCAGAAGGGCGGAGCCCAGGCCATCCCAGGGGCCGTACCCTCTACCAAGGGTCGTCCCTCCGCCAGTAGTCGGAGTCATGATGCCACAGGTCGCCGCCCAACGAATTGAGAAATTCTCGTTTTGCGCCACACTTCTTGCAGTGCCCCTTGCTGGTGGTGCCCTGGGGAGTCTCAATGATCCAGTGGTGTTGGCAGGTGGAAGAGGCGACCACCGATTGACGCTCACCGCGGAGTGAGGTCTTGCCCATCAAGATCTCCTGTCAATCATTAGGGCTGCACCCGTCCACCCCTACCGTTCGACAGGGACACCCACCAGACTGCCGTACTCGGTCCAGGAGCCGTCGTAGTTCTTGACGTCCGGGTAACCCAGGAGCTCGTGGAGGACGAACCAGGTGTGGGAGGAGCGCTCGCCGATGCGGCAGTAGGCGATGATGGGCCTGTCGGCGGCGGCGCCCTGCGATCCGTAGAGCTCCTTCAGCTCTGCGGGGGATTTGAAGGTGCCGTC